>JAUZPZ010000007.1 GCA_030705675.1 Bacillota bacterium | reverse complement strand
TCAATTATTATATGGTATAATATTATGCGTTAGGCAGTAACGCTATGGAGAGATGGCTGAGCTGGCTTAAGGCGCACGATTGGAAATCGTGTGATGGTTAATAGCTATCCGAGAGTTCGAATCTCTCTCTCTCCGCCAAAATATTAAAAGTCGCTATTTAAGCGGCTTTTTTTATGCTATTTTTTCTGGAAAGTTTCACCCGTTTAACAATTGAACAAAAGATTTCTTTATTTTTTTTAAAAAGCACTTGCTTTTTGTTAAGATTTATGGTATAATATTTTTTGTTGTTAATGTGCGCCAGTAGCTCAGCTGGATAGAGTGTTTGGCTACGAACCAAAAGGCCGGGGGTTCGAATCCCTTCTGGCGCACCATAATTATAGCAAGCCATTGTATTATTGGCTTGCTATTTTTTTATTATGCACAAAAGCCTTGAAACTGCGTGGTTTCAAAGCTTTTTTTATTTAACGGTTATATTATTAATGCTTGAAGGCTCTAATTTGCACCCTCTAGCAGGTATTAAAAAAATCAAATCCTTCCTACAATGAAACTGTATAGTGTAAAATCTATAACTTCCGGTACTTTTTAAGGGCAAAAATATTTAAGATTACAAAAACTGCAGCAAAAACCGCAAGTACGAGAATATCCCATTTAATTGCATTAAAGCCCAATCCCTTATACATGACACTCTTTAACGCATCTGCACAATAATATATGGGCATGATTTTTGCAATAACCTGCAACCATTTTGCCATATTTTCAACAGGGAATATTCCTGCAAAAAATATCTGAGGAATTATTATAATAGGTATAAATTGCATCATCTGAAACTCAGAGGCTGCAAAAGTAGATAGCAGAATTCCCAACGATAATGCCACAAAGGCCACTATAAGATTAATAAGTAAAACGTACCAAATGGAACCTACAAGTGTAAGGTTGAGGATTTTTATTGCATATGTGACTATTATAAGTGTTTGAAGAACAGCAAATATACCATATCCGATCAGATAACCGGTTATAACTTCCCATCTTTTAATAGGGGTTGACATCAAACGCTCCAGAGTGCCGGTTGTCCTCTCACGCAGCAGACCGATTCCTGAAATAAGGAAAACAAAGAAAAATACAAAAAAGCCCACTAAAATGGTACTGAAAATATCAAAAAATGTAGTTTCACTGTTACCGTACACGTAATTAACTTCAATTGACGGCGGTTTAAGTCCATGAGGTGCAACACCGGACTTTAGAGTTAGTACGGATGCTATTGTTTGATTTATCTTCAGCTTTAGCATTTGGGATACTGTTGGGTCATTATTTTGAAGGGTTAAAATTAGTTTATTCTTCTCCATTTGAAGCAGTCCATCAAGTTTATCATTGACTATGGTATCGTTTGAAGCGTTACTATATGCTTTTACTGTTATGCTGTTTTTCTCCAGTTCTGAAACAATAGTTTTATCAACGTTTATAACACCTACTTTAAGGTTTGTAGCCGTGTTGCTGTTAAATAAAAAATACATAAGGGTTAGTATCATTAATGGTGCAACAAATAAAAGCCCCAGAGTTCTCTTATCACGTAGCATCTGCTGAATTATTCTTTTCACCAATGCTTTTGTTCTCATTAATGTTTACCCCCTGCCTTTAAAAATACGTCCTCTAAATTGGATACATTATATGTTTCTATCAGGGTTTTAGGCGTGCCGCTGGCTATGATATGTCCATCTCTCACCATTGCAAGTACATCACATTTTGCTGCTTCATCCATAACATGTGTTGTAACGATTATTGTCTTTTTCTCTTTATCTCTTAAGCGATGTAGTTCATTCCAAATATTAAATCTTAATTCAGGGTCAATTCCTACAGTCGGTTCGTCAAGTATAAGCACGCTTGGATTTTGAATCAATGCTACAGCAAGTGATAAACGGCGTTTCATTCCACCCGAATATGCTGATACCTTCTTTTTAAGTTCCCCGGTTAAATTAACCAGTTCGGCTACGTAAGCAATTCTTGTCTTTTGATCTGTCTTATTTAATTTAAACAACGAAGCAAAGAACTTGAGATTCTCTTCACCTGTCAACTCATCATACAGGGCATCTGATTGGGCCATATAGCCTATGTCTTGTAAAATTTCCAGGTTGGGCATTTTTTTATCTAATACGTAGATCATGCCCGTATCAGCCTTTTCCATACCAACCATTATTTTAACCAGAGTTGTTTTTCCAGCACCAGAAGGACCAATCAAACCGTATATTTGCCCTTTTTCAATGCTTAGATTTACAGAATTTAAAACAACCCTTTTGCTGTAACTTTTACTGATATTTTCGACCTTTACCACAAAATTCATAAGATTCCTCCCTTTCATTTTTAATAGAAAAGAATAATAATTGAAGAACTACTCACTTTTTAGCCTACTTTTTATATAACAAATTCTCATATTACATACATTTATTATATCATAACTGCAAAGTTATGATATAATTATGCGCATCTTCGTTTCGACCACAAGCGGCTCAGCCGTAGGGCGAAAAAATTGCGGGCGCTATGGCGTTTAGCTATATAATAAACACGTTTATGTGTTTATTATATCATAACTGCAAAGTTATGATATAATTATGCGCATCTGCGTTTCGACCACAAGCGGCTCAGCCGCAGGGCGAAAAAATCGCGGGCGCTATGCGTTTAGCTATATAATAAACACGTTTACGTGTTTATTATATCATGTAAACACTGATTTTATAAGGATTTTTAGTGATTTTGTATCAACAGCTTGCTACACCTAGTCAAACCATAATTATAGCAAGCAAATGTATCATTGGCTTGCTATTTTTTTATGCACAAAAGCCTTAAAACTGCGTAGTTTCAAGGCTTTTTCTTATTTAAACGGCTATATTATTGATGTTTGAAGGCTTTATAGTTTTCACATTTGCACCCTCAAAATTATCTGTAATCGAATTTAATGCATCAGTTGCATATTCAATGCCTTGTTCTGACAATTGTTTGGCTCAAGCCTTTTTTTGTTTCGACCATTAATGTGGCTTTCTTTTTTTTATAAACCAGATAGTAAGCCCAATCCCTATTACAGCCATAATAACAAGAGCGATATACGAATATGTATCCGTATATTTAACAATACATTTCCATTCGGCTCCGGCAAAGGCACCAAGGCACACTAAGACCACATTCCAAATAGCTGTGCCGAGGGTTGTATACAAAAGAAATTTACCCCTGCGCATATGCGCTATACCAGCCGGTATGGAAATAAGGCTTCGTACAAGGGGAATAAATCTGCAAAAAAAGATAGTGGAAGTACCGCGGCGGATAAACCAATTTTCTGCCCGTTTTACATCTTCCTTTTTTAAGCCGAGTACACGTCCCCATTTACCAATGATCCATTCCATTTTTTTGATTGGCAAAAGCCGCCCAATGCTATAAAGAATAATTGCACCGGTAACAGAACCTACGGTGGCACACAAAGCCACCAGCCAGATATTCATGCTGGTATATGTAGTCATAAAGCCGCCGAAGGTCAAAATCAGTTCAGAGGGAATTGGAGGAAATACGTTTTCAATGGCAATGAGTAGTGCAATACCAAAGTATCCGAACTGATTCATGATACTGATGATCCATTCTTGCATTTTTTAATTCCTTTCTTGAGGTACCTTGAGTTTTGTGTTCTTGTTTGAAAGTTTGTTATCCCATAATAAATAGACAAGTATTGATATTGCAAATCCGAACAACCAGCCGCCTAAAACATCGTCCGCATAGTGGACACCTAAATAAACTCGGCTATATCCTATCAAAACTGTCATTACAGCACAAACCAAAGAAAGGGTTATCTTCAAAGAAGTATTCTTGAAATATCTCCAAATAAGCAATATCAGCATGGTATAAAGGGCAGCGTTGTTCATTGCATGGCCGCTGGGGAAGCTATAGCCCGTTTCGCTTATAAGCTGCAAAATATTCGGACGGCTTCTTGCGAAGATACGTTTTAACACAATATTGAATATGGCAGAAGATATCATAGTTATTGAAACTGGCAGCGCAATTGTTCTTCTTAATTTTGGTACGATAAACAGTGCCAAGCAAAATATAATAATAACGGTGGAATCCCCAATGTGCGTAATGCGTTTCATCATCATAGTTAAATTAGGTGATATACCTTCAGCGGCTTTACTGTAGGCCCATTCATCGAACGGAGCAGACCGTTTTGCCTGAATGCATACAGCTAACATGGCAAACAATATAATCGGTACAATAACAAGCCATTTTTTTCGTTTATTCATACTATTTCTGTTTTCCTTCCTGTTCACTACACAGCGCATTGCCGCAATTTTTGCAGTAGCTGTCATTTTCACTTACAGGCATATTGCACTTTTTACAGACAAAGCCAATCTTCGTACCGCAGAAGGTACAATAAATGTTTGATCTGTTTTGCAGAGCCCCACATTTATAACAGGCTTGATGACCTTGCTTGTATATGAGGAAAACAAACAATCCAGCCAGATTCGTAAACAGCGTAATCAATCCCCACACAGCTGCATTTTGTCTTGATTTGAGTGCCTGTGCATAAACCCAAAGTGCCAGCAAAACCCAATAAAGCATAAAAAGCAACGTGGCAAGAGCAGCTACGGCTTTGATATAGAGTACACCACCCGCGACGGGATGAACATCGCTGATAAAATAAGTTTTATATCCGTTTGATTTATCCATAATATAAGAAAGTAAATATACTTTCTTGGCATCAAAACTTTTTTCATAGAAATAGCGGTCTTTATAGTCTTGTTCCACTTTATTTTCAACGCCAAGCATAGTCATGGACAAAGTATGTTTGTCACCCTTTATCAGCTTAAAATACGCATCCGGATTTTCCTTATCCATAAGAAAACGATTTCCTCCATCAACATTTGGGAGAAGCTCGATTGTCCCTCTTTTAGACAAATCAGAGTTTTTGGCGCTGAACATAATTTTGTTTTTACTATCCAGAATCAAAATATCAACCATATCAGATGACTTATTAGATAAATTACTTAATTCGGTTTTAAGATTTTCAATACCGTATTTATTGTGACTTACCTTTTCACTGATTTGGTGATACGCATAGGCAAATGTGAGTTTATCGCGGAATGTATAAGCTAAAAATCCAACTGATAGGATTCCGGCGAGAACCGAAACAATCAGATAGACAATAATTACCTTCTTAAAATTGAGCTTTCTCACAAAACTATTAAATCGATTCATATTTCTAACCCTCCCGATTTGTTATTAAGTGCAAGTGGAGATAATAAGCTAAAGCTGATTGTGAAAAAAATAATTGCCGGAATGCAGAATGTCCAAAGGCTAACTCCCGCAAAAATAAGTACTATAGGTAAAATGATGAATAAAACACAGGTGGTGATAAATACTGTTTGCAGTATTTTGTTTCTATTCCTTTGTTTGATTTCTAAGCATTTTCTGTCAATTTCATCGTCTAACTTGCAAAGCAGCTCGTCTATATTTTCATTCATGATAAAAATCTCCTTTCATCATTTTTCTAATTTTGACCATGCCATTATGTATACGGCTTTTTACTGTCTTTGTTTCGCATGAAAGCTGGTAGGCAATTTCCTGAAGAGATTGCTGTTCCATATATTTCAACTTGATGGCAACAGCCTGTTCGGTCGGCAGGGTTTCCAGAACTTTTAGCATTTCTTCTGCCTGTATACGGCCCAGCACCATATCTTGAACATTAGATTGAGATGCTGCCTCATGCTCCTCAAGACTTAATATCTCCTGCTTGTTTCGTCTTAAATAATCAATATAACAGTTTTTTGCAATCGTCATTACCCAAGTTGTAAAGGAAGCTTTTCCATAAATATCAAATCTATCAATTCCCCGTATTAGTTTCAAAAATGTATCCTGTGTCAAATCCTCACTTATAGTCACATCTTCACACATCTTCAAAAGAAATTTTGAAACATACGGATAGTAATAGGCAACAAGGCTTTGAAACGCCTCTTTTTCACCCTTCTGTGCAGATATTACCAAAGAAATCTCATCCAAAACCTCACCACCTTTATGGCTTTCATTTTATTACACGTAGCTAACCGAAAAAGGTTGCACTAGAATTAAGATTATTTTGTTTTTGTAAGTGCTAATTTAACTCTTTTATATTCCAGGTAGGTCAATATAATCATAACAACGTCGAAAATAGTAAGCCACACGAGAAATATAGATTGAGTCAGCGTATAACGGTATATCTGATACGCGATAAACAGAATTAAAGAGATGATGGTAAGCGGATATGCCCACAGCTTCCTTCGCCACAGTAAAAGAATCAGGATACATTTTATAATCCCATGCGACATCAAATAAAATACAGCAAAATGTTGGGCTCTAATTGAAAAACTGCTGCTTAAGGTTAACAGTAAATTCACCACTTTATCCTTGGGATCTTCCGATAATTCATGCTGAGTTAAAAAACGTGTCAGCCAATCCAGCCTGCTCGGGCTTAAGAATAACAGAAATACCCCGCCAATAATCTCAATAAAGCCGTGAATGCCCTTTAAAATCAGCCCAATTTCAAAACCTATATGAACTAAGTTTTTTTGTTTGTAAATACTATCTTTCATTAGTAATCTCCTATCGTATGAACATTATGCTTGATCGTTACTTTTATATCAAAGCTTTATACCTTATCAGCATCTTTCGTTGCCCGTTGGAAAAGCTTCATCAAATTATTTTTCTCTAATATAACCAAAATTGTAAGGGCTGAAATAATGCCGATTACACCTCCAAATATAAACGACGCGCCAGAATTAATATAATCCCATAGTAAGCCAGCAATAATAGAAGACAGAAGCAAGCCAATGCCCTGCAGCATTCCATAGAGTCCGAGTATGGTTCCTTTAAGACCGGATGGAGAGTTTTCCACAATGAAGGCTCGTTCTGCGCCGCTGACAAAGGCTGTGTATGCACCGTATGCAATAAACAGAAACAGAATGGCAGGCTTCGATGACATAAGCGCAAATCCGAGATAGACAAAGCCGTATATCAAGTATCCCGGTACAAGTATCTTGCTTCTCCCAAATTTATCGGACAGCTTACCCGACGGAATAGCAAGAACGGATGTTGCCACATTAAAAATCAGATACAACAAAATGACCTGTGATGACGAAAAACCTCTTTCCTGAGCTTTTAAAAGTAAAAATGTATTTGATGAATTTCCAAGGCAGAATATAAACATTACTGCAAGATACATTTTTAGTTTTCCATCAAGCTTAATCCCCTTAAGCGTAAGCTTTTCGCAGGGAACTTCACAGCTCTTGTCTTCCTTAACGGCAAAAATGATCAGAATACCAATGACCGCAGGAATAATGGAAAACAGAAACGCTTTGTGAAATCCGAAGTTAGTAACAATAAAGAGGTAAGCGAACAATGCGCCGAGAGATGACCCGGCCATATCCAGCATCTTATGTAGTCCAAATGACCCACCCAGTTTTTTGCCGTTACTTGACTGCGCTACAAGCGCATCGCGCGGAGCGGTGCGAATACCTTTTCCGGTACGGTCGATCACTCTTGCCACTAAAACACCCGGCCATGACGCGGCCAGAATGAGAAATATCTTATAAATAACAGACGCCGAATATCCGGCGAAAGCGAGACGTTTTTTATTATGGTATACATCTCCAATATAGCCGCTAAAAACCTTAAGAAGTGATGCAATACTCTCGGCAATTCCTTCAATAATCCCCACGATGGCTGGTGATGCCCCAAGCGTAGCTGTTAAAAAGAGCGGAACCAAAGGATAAACCATTTCGGTACTCAAATCAACAAACATGCTGACAAGTCCAAGCATTACAATATTAGATAAAACAATTTTCTTTTTCATTTTATTCACCTTACGCTTTGTCATTAAATTCATATACTTTTTCACAGAAGTTATCCAACACCTTCACACATTCAGATAAAATCAACTTTGCCTTTTCTTGAAGTGGCGCACCAAAGAAATCCCGTGCCGCTATTTTTTCATACCATTGTTTAAGCTTGCCTAGTTCTTCTTCATTTTCCTCAATTTCAGCAAATATAAAATTTTTTCGTGCTATTTCTTTATCAATCTCTTTGAAAAATTCTTCGCATTGTTCAAGAAGCTCCCCATATTCCTCGTCCCTCGCCGCATTGAAATTTTCTATAATAAGTTTTTTACCATCTTCTTCGATAGAGAACGATATAACAAGTGCCTCGCCACTGCTCCTTAAGACTTCATTTTTAATTTCATTCAACAAATCATTATTTTCATTGCTTAAAGGCAATATCCACATAGATTGTTGTATACTAACTGCTCCGATTCTTTTCAGCTTTCTCCAAATGGATACTCGTACCCTTGACGGCTCACTTGGCAATGTATAATTAATTGCAATCCACTCGTTTTGTTCCATAAAAGCACCCCCAGCATAAATGTAACATCGGTTACAATAGATTATATCATAAAGTAATACCGATTACAATATGATAAAACAAAAATTGGTCTGATTTTTTTATCAGACCAACTTTTATGCAAAATATAAAACGATAAGCCACTATTGCAGGGGTCGCCGTCAGTGATTTTGAAATTTCTGTTTTGGGATATCTCATTCAATAGACACTATCTACAAGGCTCTTCCCACCAGCCAAATGCAATGCGGCCTAATATTTTTTCATCGCTTGTTTCCGGGGGAAGACAATTTATCAGGAAATTTCCTCCCGGCGGACAAATGAATTTTCCGTCTTCTTCAGAAACAATTGTTGTTTCAGCAGGACAGCGCCGCCCGAATATTAACGTTCCTTCCGTAGGTTGTGCGTCAACATTTTCCGCATATAAAAACTGAACTTTCGGCTTTGGAATGGGTTGTATTGCCGTGTTTGCGGAACTTTGCATATCAGTTGGTTTCGCTGTCCCTAAAGTTGTCGCATTCAGCCAAACCTGAAAAGAAAAAGGAATTTCGGTGACATTACTTACCGTAAAAACATTTGCAAAAAGTAATACGCCTGAACCTTCGGGATTAAAAAGACCGGCCCACGCATATTTGCCTGCGCCAAATTCTTCGCGGCTTATTCCTACAAAATACTTGCCCTGAAGGGATTCAGATAATGAAATTGGAATTTGCTCTATTGCTTTTGGACAATTTGTCGGAGGTAATTGATTATTATACATTAACATTCTCCTTAACTATAATGCTGTTTGTATTACATTATATGACAATTGTTTTGATATGTTAATTCCAATATCTTTTTAGGCGGCTTATGCGGGCGTGCCCATAGAGTGCTTATATTTTGACATTAACGGCTCAATATGAAATAAATTTTCCGCCATATAAAATAGTAAATTAGGCGGCGTCCCTTACGATACCGCCACGGGGTGCCGAATATGACAATACCATATAAAATTAGCTTTTATATATAGGTAAGGCAGGAAAGCCAAAATACGGCTGTTCCTGCCCATAAACCAAAAATTTTATAATAGAAAACCTAAATTTATAGAAATATCACTTTGCCAATTTTAAGATGTTTTGTTTTTCTCCCTATTTTACATCTTCATATTGGGCTTTATCCTGCCATACATTATTCTCATTAATAGATGTCCATGTCTCGTAGGTTTCGTTTTCTTCTCTCTTATAATCATGGGCATTAGTAGCTTCAAGCACATCATAATAATACCAAGCACTCGGCAGGTTATCCGACCATTGTTTTGCATCCTTCGATAACCCTTCCTCGTTAATGTGACGATTAAGAATTCTATTAATTATTGTCATCGCTTCGGCTCTTGTTATATAAGCGTCAGGTCTGAATGTACCGTCTTCATATCCGGTAATCCATCCGCTATCAGCAACCTGTTTTATATATTTTTCTGCCCAATGCCCATTTATATCGGTAAGTTTTGTATTATTGACGCTATCGTTTTCCTCAAGGAACCTGGATGCGATTGTTGCAAACTCAGCTCTTGTAATATAATCTTCGGGTTTAAACGAACCATCCTCATAACCCTTTATATATCCACCGGCAGCCATTGTTAAAACAGCCTTATTAGACCATCTGCTCAATTCCATATCGCTGAAATTATTAGTTCCTGTAACAATTTTATCTTTTGTTGCATCAGTAAGCAATCTATAGAAAATTGTAGCTATTTCTTCCCTTGAAATATTATTTTCCGGTTTTACGCTGCCATCCGGATATCCGATCACGTAAGCAAAGTGAATAACCGACTCAAGCTGTGGAGGGACTTCTGTCTTAACATATGTTCCGTAAAGGGTCGTTGTTACAGATGTCTGGAAATCAACCGGCGCAAGCTGTGTCATAGCCTTATCTTTATACCAGCCTTTAAATTTATATCCAACCTTATCCGGAACCGTAATTTTATTAAGGTCTACACTAAAAGGATCACTACCCGAAACAAGTTTAACCAAACTTGTATCTCCATCAATGTCAAATTTAACATTCACTAAATCTGAGACGCCTCCGCCTCCGCCGCCCGTGCTTATCCTTTCAAACACGGCATAAAGTGTCGTATCTGTATTAAATGTTGTAACATCTTTTATTACCGTCCCGTCAACACTGGTAGACCATCCTATAAACTTATATGAGCTTTTAATATCATTTACGGTGCTGTAATTAGACGGATCGAATGAAATGACATCAGCATAAACAGGAGCATGTCCCCCGGTATAGTAAGTACCGCTCGTGCCATTACGAAGATATTTGCCGTCTACTTTAAAGTCAAGTTTTATATATCCTGTTTTTACAAGTTCTATTGTTGCACTTATTCCTTTTGATTTGACTTCGTCACTCGTATCAGCAACATCATTAAGAGCTAAGCTATCCGCTCCTCCTGCTTTCTGAACCGCTGTATAATCCGTGTGACTAATAGTTGTAGTGGTTCCGGCAATAGCATCAGTATAAGTATAGTTTGTATTACCGCCAACATCGCTATATACTGTATAAATATTATTTACATCTGCAGAAAACACTTCAGTTGCGTTTGTTTCAAGCAATATATTTCCAAGATATGTTTTATAATCTATTCCCGGCTTTACTGTGCCTGATAAATCTCCATAAGTAAGATGTTTTAAATAAATATTGATTGTAAGAATATGACAGCCTCCCCAAGCTGCATATGTTCTTTCAATATTGCCAGTTTCCGGATTTACCTCGGTGTATATATCTTTAATGTTAGCTAAAGGGTTAATATCTGTATCGCTAGGATCAAATGAAAATCCATGCATATCATAAGACGTATCGGAACCCGAATAGCGCATTGACTCAGCAAGCTCTGAACGCGTGTCTGGCCAGCAAATTTTTATTGTGAATCTTCCAGATACATTAATATTGTTTATATCGTTTACCAACTCTGTATCCGTTCCTGCTAAAATTTGTAAATAGCTTTTGTAAGACTCGAATTTTTTCCTTACTTTTCCCATATCAAGAGCGGCTTTAAATGAAAACTTCTCAAAGTCATTAACCGTATGCTCAGACATAGAGTTTTCATAATTTGTTTCTTGAGCAGGTGAAATTTTAATATCTACCGGAACATTAACATCATTTCCTATATTAGACAAGTCCAACCCCTTAAGTACGTTAGTCAAAGATTCCGCCGATACTCCCGCAGCCATTGTCATAATCATAACAATAGTAAGGGCAAAAGAAAGTAACGCCTTTTTCATAATAGCCTCTCCTTTTTGCAATACTTTTTTCTAAAACAAGTTATATATGGTTTCATTATATCATTTTATTTATTGTTTGTCAATATTTTTTTAAGCTGTTGTTAGGCATTTTTTTAGCTTTATATGCAACCTTTTTATGTATATGGTGCGCCTATAACGCACCATTTCGGCTTAATATACCGTTTTCCATTTGGCTATATTGCTTTTGTCAAATTTAAACGGTTCTCCAAGCATTACTTCCGTACCGCCGTCTGCTGCCTTTGTCACTTTCTTTTCTCCAAGATCGCCGGCGTTAAAAGTATTTCCCACATTTCCCTTTATTTTTCCTTCAACAAGTGCTTTTCCTGTATACGCCGCCAAGTACCCTATATCTATAGGGTTCCATAAATACATCCATGGGCACACTCCGCTTTCTATATATTGTGCCATCTCGGACGGAAGTCCCAAACCTGTAAGCTTTACACTGGATTTTTTATCCTGCAATACTTTTCCGGCCGCCAGCATTCCTACTGTCGTAGGTGCAATTATTACTTTTATTTGAGGATTTGTGAGAAGAGCATTCGTTTCGGATGTTGATTTTGTGGGCTCGTCATCCCCATAAACAATCTTTACAAGGGGAGTGTTTTTATATTTGTCTTTATTTTCATCAATTTCCTTTTTCATCCATGAAATCCATAAATTTTGATTTGTAGCCTGTGCGGTAGCTGAAAGCACCGCTATTCCGCCATTACCATTCACCATGTCGTATGCCGCCTGTATAAGACCTCTTCCTATTTTCTCCGGATCGGCCTGCTGAATGTGTAGCATACGGCTTTCTTTATTTACGGCGGAATCCAGAGATATTACTTTTATTCCCTTATTCATTGCGTTTTTAAGAGCGGGCTGCAAAGCATTCGCATCATTTGCTGCAACCGCAATCAACGCTATGTCCTGCGCCGCAAGCTGATTGATAATTTCAATCTGCTTTTCCGGCGTTGCAAGGTCTGGTCCGCGGTAAACCGCTTTTACCCCTATTTTTTTACATGCATTTTCAAAGCCCTCATACATTTTCTGCATGTATGGGTTACTTACATCTTTGCCCACAAGCGCAAATGTTTTTCCGCTTATGGTCCCTTTTACTGCATTGCCTGCATTGCTTTGCCATTTTGTAATAGTTTTTCTTCCACACCCTGCAACAGTAGACAAAATTGCTACTGTTGTAATTAGTGAAATGAGTTTCAATAAATTCTTTTTCATTTTTTTTCCTTCCTTTTTATGCTAATTTACTTTTTGAAAATTTTTTTATTAATGCCGATTCCCCAAAAGTTTTTTTGAAGTTCGGCACTGATACCGCTATTATAAGCATAAGTCCTACAATTACAAGTATTGTCTGTGAATTTACTCCCGCAAGTCCAAGACCATATCTTATCATTCCCACCGCAAAAGTGGCAAGCACTACGCCTAGGACATTTCCCTTGCCTCCCAACGTACTTACGCCTCCGAGTACTACCATGGATATGACATCAAGTTCATAATTTTTTGCCATTGAGGGAAGTACGCTGCTCATCTTTGATGCCGCAAACATACCCGCCACAGCTGCAAATAAACCGTTTAATGTAAAAATCAGCAGCTTTATTCCTCCCGTATTTATCCCCGAATAGCGAGCGGTTGTAATGTTTGAGCCCATTGCGTAAACCCTTCTGCCAAACGGAGTTTTATGAATAACATAGGCAAAAATTATTGTCTCGATCGCAAAAAATATTATATCAAATGGAATTATTCCCACTTGTCCGTAATTTAAATACTGGAACCATGAAGCGAATTTTCCGGATGATCGTGTTTCCAGCAATATTTGTGCAATTCCTCTGAAAATTATCATTGTGGAAATAGTCACTATAACCGAAGATAACTCTTTAAAAGCGACCAAAATCAGTCCGTTTATGAAACCGCACACAGCGCCTATAAAAAGGCCAGCCAAAATTGCCGCCCACATGGGTACGCCCGTACTTCCTTCCCCGTAAACCATTCCCATTATAACACAGGATAGCGCCATGGTGGAGGCTACGGAAACGTCGATTTCTCCTAACAGCAAAACCAGCATCATTGGGAATACCATAATTGCCTTGTCCATAAAATCCCGTACTCCGTAGGTAAGCAGTCCCGTGCCCCAATATCCGGGGGCGTTTATGCTGTTATATATATTTATTATAACCAGCAAAACAACAAGCATCCATTCCCAGCGTAAAAAAAATCTTTTTGTATTGAACGCCCGTTCCGCAATAATTGTTCTTCCATAATTTTTATCACTCACAGTTCATCCCTCCTTTCAAGAGATTTACGTACTACATTTCTCTGAATAAGCGCATTTACAATTACAGACAGGATTATAATAAGACCTCTGACCGCTTCCTGCCAAAACTCTGATATATTGATCATGGGCATTGCCCTTGTCAATTCTCCAAATAATATCGCGCCCAAAATCACTCCGGAAATCTTACCCGTTCCTCCGGTGACGCTGACTCCGCCAAGTACGCACACCGCAATAAGATTCATTTCAAACCCGCTTCCGGTATCTCCCGTCGCAAAACTGTATTTACCAACATACAGTATGCCGCCCAGCCCGGCAAGAGCACCGGCGATGGTATATACCCACAAAAGTACTTTTGATGCCTTTATACCGCTTATCCGTGCCGAAGAAATGCTGTTTCCCACAACGTAAATACGGCGTCCCGCCCGAAAATATTCAAGCAGATACCAAGCAATAAGATAAATTATAATTGTAATTAATACCAGGTTATTAATTTTAAAGAACCACGGTTTTGTAGCGATATTTAAAAAAGGTGTTGTCATTTCCTGCGGATTTACACGTCCGATAGGACTTACAACATATACAAGACCTCTGAATATATACATGGTTCCCAAAGTTGCTATAATAGGGAAAATGTTTAATTTCGCAACAAGAAATCCATTTACGAGACCACACAAAACGCCGACAATAACAGCTATGAGAATTACGGTAAAAGGATTTAAATTATGATTGTTTTTAAGAATTGTTGTAGCAGTCATGCCCGCAAGTCCCATAACCGCACCCGCCGAAAGGTCAATACCTCCCGTCAGGAGGACTATCATCATGCCAACAGAAATTATTGCCATAACAGCCGTTTCTGAAAGGGTATCCATTATATTTTCCCCTGTCAGAAACGCGCCCGAACTGCGAATGTTTACAAATACGGCAAGCACTATTATAACAATTGCAAGCACAATTTCTCTTATATTATTGTTTATAAATGACTTTGTGCCTTTCATATTAATCTCCCCCATCCTTGTGTACTTTCATTGCAGCTTCAAGTATTTTTTCCTGAGTGGCGTCTTTTACGTTAAATATCGCCGAAACCTGCCCGGCATGCATTACTACGATTCTGTCCGCCATTCCTAAAACTTCCGGCATTTCCGACGATACCATAATTATGCCATACCCCTGTTTTGCCAAATTCGACATTATAGCATATATTTGGGCTTTAGCACCTACATCGACTCCTTTTGTCGGCTCGTCAAGGATTATTATACGTAAATCTGAATTCAATAATTTTGCCACAACTACTTTTTGCTGATTTCCTCCCGACAGAGATTCCGCGGTATCGTAGACACTTACGGCTTTTACATCTACTTCCTCAGATAACTCTTTTGCCTTTTGGCGTTCACTTTTTTCGTTTATTTTAATAAATTGTGTAAACTTTTCCAGCGTGGCAAGTGTTTCGTTTTTATACAATTCCCATTCAAGAATAAGACCCTGCTTCTGCCTGTCTTCAGGCAAATAGCCTATTCCTAATTTAAGTGCTTTTCTGGGATTTTCAATGTTTATATGATTTCCATCCAAATAAATTCTTCCGCTAGTAAGTTTTTCAATTCCAAAAATACATTGGCACACCTCGGTTCTGCCCGATCCTACAAGACCGGTGAGCGCGAGAATTTCACCTTTATGAAGATTAAAGCTTATATTGCTGAAATAGCCTGTCCTTGTAAGTCCGTCGACGCGAAAAATTTCTTTACCCTCAGGTATATTTGTTTTCGGATAAATATCGCTTATTTCCCTGCCCACCATCGCCGATATGAGCTTTTCATTTGAAATTCCTTCCACATCCCAGGTTCCGATATAATTAGAATCTCTCAGCACGGTTACCTTACTTGCCAAACGATACATATCCTCAAAACGGTGTGAAATAAAAATTATTGATACTCCACTATCCCTTAATTTTTCAGTTATTGTATAAAGCTGTTCACATTCCCTTTTTGAAAGAGATGCGGTAGGTTCATCCATAATAAGAATTTTTGCGTTTGTTGAAATTGCTTTTGCTATTTCGACCATTTGCTGCTGCGCTATCGTAAGATTTCCCATTTGGCTTCTCGGACTTATATCGCTGCTAAGCTCACTAAGCAATCTCCCCGCTTCCGCTCTCATTTTCTTCCAGTCGAGCCTTCCGCTTTTTCCAATTGTTATTTCGTGCCCGACAAATATGTTTTCTGTAACACTTAAATAAGGATAATTTGTGCTGTGCTGATATATTGCCGCTATGCTCTTTTCCAGCGCGTCCTTCGGACCTGAAAATTCAACTTTTTCACCGTTTATATAAATTTCTCCTCCGTCCGGTCTGTGCACGCCTGTAATGACTTTTATAAATGTAGATTTCCCTGCTCCATTTTCTCCCATAATTGCATGAATTTTTCCTCTTTCAAGAGAAAAATTTACATTATTGAGAGCTTTTACGCCGGGAAATATTTTAGTTATATTTTTAAGCTCCAGAACGATATCGCTCATTCTCTCACCTTCTTCATAAATTATTGCTGCACTGTATAATGTTTAATATTGATATTATTACATGTTGGATAGATTTTATTCACTATTACATCGCTGTGTATATTTTTCTTTTTTTCCGTTTATAATAAACACGGTTCAAAATAAACACAGTTCAAATTTTTTTTAGGAGGCATAATTTTATGGACACAACAGCATTGGTTCTTGTTATTATAGGTGCGCTCAATTGGGGCTCAATAGGTATTTTCGGAGTAGATGCTATAGGCACACTGCTTGGCGGTCAGCTCTCTATGTTGAGCAGAATTGTTTACACAATAGTTGCGGTAGCGGGAATATGGTGTATAACCCTTCTTTTCCGAGATCGAGAAGACGTTCCTACACGCGCAAGATAACAAAAAAAGCCTTGCGAATCAAAAAAGCCTTGCAGATTTCTTATTATTTGCAAGGCTTTTACTTTTTTTTTCACTTAAAAGCTTTTTATTTCATAAAATATTATTGTGGCAATCGCCATATATATTTTGAAAGGAGCTCATTTTATGAATAGATGCTCACCCTGTTGCATAAGCTCTGCTGCTGTGTTTATCGCACTTGTAGTCGGTGCAATTCTCGGCGCTTTGTTATATAGTGCTGTTATTGCAATTACTGCTCCCCTGATTTACGCCGCCCTTATTTTTGCCGTAATCGTAGCAATAATACTCGCACTGCTGATTATTGCAGCTTCCTTAGGAACTGACAGTGCAAGTGCTGTTGCCTTGTGCCTATGCGAAAACAGACTTTCGTTAATTATAGGTCTTATTGGAACAATGGTGCTCGGTATCATAGCAACACTTATTCCTATAGTAGCCGCAGATATTGCATCGGCAGTTATTTTCGGTTTGCTGGTAGCTGCTCTTGTATTTCTTTTCGTATCATTTATCAAATTAATCTGCTGTATACTCTCCTCGATTACAGAATGCTGCCAAGCAGAATAATAATTGACGGCCTCGTGATTCCGGATTTCCGGAAGTTATATTAAAAGCTGTATTAAAACAGTCTACACCTTCCTATAAAAAAACCGCGGAAATAAAATTCCGCGGTACGAACCGCCGGCTTTATTTGTCGGCGGTTATTTTTATAAAGAAATTGTTTTTTTGTATTAAATGATAAAAGAAATTTTCAGCATATTTTTATTTTAAAAATATTTTCATTTTTATCCATAGTAAAAAAATTAAGCCGCGGATTTTCAATCACGCGGCTGTACAACTTTGTTTTTAAGTTTTAAATGCACTGGAAGTCCGTTTTTATAAATTATATCATTTTCTCCGCATATAAGCGGACGCGCGTAATTTATAAATTCCTCCGTCACGTTTGTGCCTTCATCGTTTATCCAGGATAGCGGCACTGTTTTTACTTCATTTGCAATCTTATCAATATCATAAGTCTTTGTAACACACTTATATTCCTTGCCCGCCGCTCTTTCAAGTATAACCATTTTCCCGGTTTCTCCGTCAAATGCGGCCCGAACAGCATGTGCACCTGACATAAACGCTTCATTTATATCGGTATCCGAGGCTATATGCGCCGCCGCCCTTTGCAATGTGCTGAATTCTATACTTCTTGCTTTACAGCCCAGATTTGAAGAAAGCTCCGCTGCCAAATACTGTGCCGCACCAGTAAGCGATTTATGCCCGAAAGCGTCCAGATTTTCATTTTTAAAACACATTTCACAAACATTTGTGCCATCCTTAAAGGCTATGCCTTCGGATATGGCGATAACAAGGGTGTTTTTAACCTCAAAAAGGTTTTTTACTTTTTCTGTGAAACTGTCCATATCAAAAGGAATTTCAGGGAGATATATAAGGTCAGGTCCTTCACAATCCTCACCGCGTGCAAGTGCCGAAGCTCCGGTGAGCCATCCCGCATTTCTGCCCATTATTTCAAGAATGGTAACACTTTTTAAATCGTAAGCCGCGCTATCACATATAATTTCCTTTGTCATGGTCGCTATGTATTTCGCGGCGCTTCCGAAACCCGGAGTATGATCAGTCACCGCAAGGTCGTTGTCAATTGTTTTAGGCGCGCCTATAAACTTTATGCTACTACCAATTATTTTCGCGTAATTGGCAAGTTTTTTTATTGTGTCCATTGAATCATTCCCGCCAATATAGAAAAACGCCTCAATTTCAAGCTCGTTTAATTTTTCAAAAATTTTCTCGAATATTTCATTGCCCTTTTCAATATTAGGAAGCTTGAATCTGCACGAGCCGAGAAATGACGAAGGGGTTTGACAAAGAATTTTTATATCCTCGGTCGTTTTTATATATTCTGAAAGATCTGCTATCGTTCCTTTCAGGAGCCCTTCTACACCATTTACCATGCCATAAATTTTATCCGCTTCCATATCTCTTGCCTCGGCAAAAATTCCGGCAAGGCTGGCATTTATAACCGCTGTCGGTCCGCCCGACTGACCCACTATAATATTTTTTGACATTTTCCTTCAGCCTCCAGCAAAATTATACAATAATTTTACCACATTGCCTTTAAGATGTCAACACGATTTTACAGTTCACACAGCCGTCCTCTTCCCAAAAAATACAAATATCTTCCTCCTATCGGTTTTCCTGTTATTTTTTCCGCGGCAACGGTATAAAGCTCAATCTGCTTTCTGTACATTTCAACAAGCTCATCGTCAGTATATCGGGATCCTTCCATCTTGTAATCCACAACATAACACTTATCACCGATTACAAATAAACAGTCAATTATGCCTTGAAGCAGTGCCTTCTCATCTTTCAATCTGTCATCTCCCGTAAGGGTATCTCCGCTTACGCTTATGTTAAACGGTATTTCCCTGTAAATCACATTGCTTCCCTTCATTTTGTCATATATTTCAGAGTTCATAAAATTAATAAGTATAGCGTTATCAATAGGTTCAAGTTCACTTTCGCTCAAAAATCCTTTATCGACAAGCATTGCCCGACACTCCTTTACCGCCTCATCGGGAGTAAGCGAAAAATCCGCAAACCGAAGTATGAGATGATACACCGTGCCCACAAAGCTTGGTGTAAACTTTTCGCCCCGCATAAACCCCGGCAACAGTTCCTCCTTTTTGGATACCACTTTTTCCCCACCGTCTTCTTTTGCATTAAACCTATGCTTTATTTCAGTAACGGAATACTTTGCAGACAGCGATAAAGCGGCTCTATGAGGATATTCATAAGACAACTGCCTATTTACAACTTCCGCGTACTCACCCCCGGCTTCATTCTCCTTTTCTTTTACTTTCAAGCTCTCAAGTGCATTTTTATATCTAAGCGCAAGCTGCGCCGCCGAAATTATCTCGGTTTTCCAATCCGAACCTTCCCCCGCCCCATTCATTGCAAGCAGCAGCCAGTCAAGATACGATTTCGCATTTTCAACCTCATACAGCTTTGCGTGCCCGGATTCAGCGCGTGATTTTGCATTTTCTATCTTTTCTCCCGCTTTTTTACCCGAAACGGTGACAAACAGCTTTTCCCTCGCGCGGGTAAGAGCGACATAAAGAACACGCATTTCTTCCGATAACCCTTCTGTTTTGATTTTACGGCTTACCGCCATTTTTGTGATAAGCGGATATTTAATATGTTTTTCAGCATCTACAAAATTACACCCTATGCCATACCTCTTATGAATAAGCAGTTTTTTCTTTGCCCAATCCTTATTGCTTATCCCTCCGCCCGCAAACATCAGAAATACCACAGGAAACTCCAATCCCTTTGATTTATGAATAGTCATTATGCGTACAACATCGCACGCCTCGGAAAGAATTTTTGCGGTTTCGGTATTTCTTGTACCCTTCATTTTCTCAATGTATTTCACAAAAGCAAACACTCCGTGTAGATCCGCATTTTCAAACTGTCTTCCGTATTCAATAAACAATTCGATATTCGCGCGCCTGTTTCTGCCCCCCGAAAGAGTTTGTATATAAGCATAAAACGATGTGTCCTCTATGATTTTACCTATAAGTTCAGTTATTTTTGCCGCCTTTGCAAAATTTCTCCACTCCTTTAACATGCTAAGGAATTTCATGCATTTTCCGCCCAGCTCGCTGTCATCTTTTGAACATAGCGCAACTGCCCCGTAAAAATTGCAATTTGATTTATATTTTCTTATTCTAAGCAGTTCATCCTCATCAAACCCAATAAGGGCACTGCGCATCAACCCTATTAAAGGTATATCCTGAAGCGGATTGTCCGTAACATTAAGGGCGGACATAAGGAGTTCGGTTTCAAGCGCGTCAAACAAACCACCGCCTTTGTCTGAAAAATAAGGTATATCAAGTGCTTTAAGCTCTGCCTCTATCGCCTCAATACGTCCATTTTGCCTGCCGGAACTGCGTATAAGTATTGCAAAATCTTTATATGTTGACGGTCTATAGCCTTCAATGGTACGGTCATACACATAAAAATTTCCTATCATGCCGCGTATTTTGCACGCAACCAGCCTTGCTTCCAGTTCTTCCTTAGTCTCCGGTATATCCTCCTCGCTGACTTCCTCCTCATACTCTATTTCATTTTCAATATCTTCATCCCACATTACTCCGAGCAGCTCTGGGCTTCCTCCGTTTTCATGCTCTGTATATTCGGGATAATCAAATCCCGCGTTCAGTTCCTCCTCCGCACCATATTCAATATTTCCTATCTCACGGCTCATTATTTTACGGAACAAATTATTTATACAGTCCACTATCTGCGGTCTGCTGCGAAAATTTTTGTTAAGCATTATTTTCTTTTGTATTCCGTCGCTTCCGTATCTTTCAAGCTTGCCTATAAATATGCCCGGATCCGCCTGCCTGAATTTATATATGCTCTGCTTTACATCTCCCACCATGAACATATTGCAGCTTTTACCACCACTGCGGCGCGCTATAGCTGAGAATATACATTCCTGAACGTCATTGCAGTCCTGATATTCGTCAACATAAATTTCATCAAATTTATTTCTAAGCTCCTGCGAAACCGGCAGATTTTCATCATTTAGCAAGGAAAGCGCAACATGCTCAAAATCGTTAAAATCCAGCACATTTTTTTCCTTTTTTGCGCTCATATATTTATCCGTAAAAAGCTGTATGCTTTCTTCAAGGAGCAAGAACAAAGGATATGCCTTTAAAAGCGAAGCCGCGGCCTCCCCTTCTTCTATCTTGATAATTTCTCCTGCGGTCGCCTTGCATTTTTTCTTTATTTTTTCTCTTAAAGCCATTATTTCTTCTTTAAACAGACAGTCTTTGTTTTTATTTCTTTTAATGGGATTAAAGTTACACTCCTTAGCGGCTTTATATACTTCCTGCCATGTTCCCGCAAGTGCCGCCACCATAGCCTCCACTATCTTAAAATCCTCCGCAATGGTTTCAATGTATCCATCTGCTTCGCCGTCCACAGAAAGCTTCTCCGCCTCTTTCAGCATATCAAGACACATGGCGGTTTCATTCTTGTATTTTTCCTTGAGTATGTCTGTCCATTCTAAGCTATCCATATCAAAGTCGGTTATATTATATTTTTCCACCTGCTCATGTAGCCATGCAAGAGGATCCCCAAAACTTTGTATGTATTTATACAGTTCAATTATTTCTTCGGCAAGCTGCTCATCTTTACCGTCTGCCAGCCATAAAGCCATATGTGAATACTTTTCTCCGTGCTTATCATACATTTCGTTTATTACTTCCTGCGCAAGCTGAAGGCATATAATTTCTTTTTCCCCTTCGTCCAGTATCCCGAAGGAAGGGTCAATGTCAAGAAGGTGAAAATTACTTTTTATTACGTTAAGACAAAAGCTGTGAATTGTCGTAATATTTGCTCTGGGCGCAAGAGTAAGCTGTTTTGACAATATAATGTTTTCGGGATATTTTTCGAGTTCTTCCCGCAGTTTATCTATTATCCTCTGTCGCATTTCAGCCGCGGCGGCATTTGTGAAAGTTACTATAAGAAGTCGGTCTACCGACACGGGTCTTTCAGGGTCTGATATCCTTCTCAATACGCGCTCTGAAAGCACCGCTGTTTTACCCGAACCCGCCGCGGCGGACACAAGCAAATCACAGCCCCTTTCATTTATCGCCGTTTTCTGTTCATCTGTCCATTTAGGCATTTCCTTCACCGCTCTCTTCCATGATTTTTTTTCCATACCTCATCTGTTTCTATTTGGGTAAGGTTATTGTATCTGTTCCCACCGGCGGTGTCAAAATGGCAAGCCTGCTTATATGCGCAATACTGGCATGGAACCGTTTTCCCTATCTTTACGGGATATATATCCGCGTCCCCTGTAAGCATTTGTGAGGTCATTTTTTTTATCATTTGCCGCAAATATCTGTTCATTGCCGTAAATTCCTCATAAGTTGCCACCTTAGAGCTTGCCTTAAAATTTCCGTCCTTGTTAAAACCTACGGGAAGATAGCTTTTATTCTCATGGATATTTCTGTCCATTTTTTCCAAAATTCCGCTGTCCGCAAGAAGAAGCCCTTTGGTTCTGTATTTTTCTCTGAATTTGTCCTCCACGCTATCGGCAGGCACATCACCCTCGGTCTCGACAATGGGGTCATACAGTCTGAAATAAAGCATTCCCGCCGGGACGGCATTTTCCTGCACGGTAAGGCTGTCCAGATATACCGCCATCTGCAAATTCATCCCGTAATATAAATCCGATATGTCAAACTCTTTATTTCCCGACTTATAATCTACAATTCTTATAAACTTCCGTCCGCTATCATCAATAAAAATATCACCGCGGTCAATTTTCCCGCGCAGCTTTATTTTTTTGTCTCCAACATCAATCTCTATACATTTATATTTGCCGCCGTCGTCAAATTCAATCTCATAACCCATCGGCATAAAATCGCCTGACTGCAACTGATAGGCAATTATCTTAGCTGAATTTATTATGGCGCGCCTCAACCTTGCCATCGTCCACAGCTGCCGCGGCTCAAGCTTGTCAAAATATTCGGAAAGCTTTTTGATTTCTTCTTCCGCAATCAGTTCCACATTTTTTTCTATCCAATCATCGCGGACATCATTCCAGTTTCCGATTTCATCATGTACTTTCAAAGATATTTTCTCCGTTACCGTATGCATAATGTTTCCGATATTTACACTGCGTATCTCGGTTGTTTCCCTTTCATTTGCCTTTAGCAAATACTGGGCATAATACATAAACGGACATTTTTTGTATGTTTCAAGCCTTGAAACTGATGTATACACAACATCTTTGTAAATACCATCAAGAGTTTCCTTTGATATTGGGTATGCCGCATTTCTATAGCAATATCCCCTTTTTATCATCTCGTATTTTTCCGGATACTGCTCATGCTCACTGTACCATTTTTCCACATCCGCCCATATTTTTTCAATTTGTTCACCTTCACGTTCACGGCTTTTCGCCTCAGCAAGCCTGTCCAAAGCCGAACCTGGATTCACAAGCCTCTCGGTCGGACTTTTTTCCGCTATGACAAGATTGCGCTCTGATATGTTCGGAAACATAATTTTAAGCTTTTTTATAAATCCCGAAGGTGCGAGGGCGGCGCCTTTGTTATCGGCAAGGGAATATGAAATATATAGCCTTTCAGATGGGGCGAGAAGGGTTGAATATACAATAAAGCTTTCGTCAAATGTTCGTTTTACCGTATCCGGAGACAATTGCAAGCCTGCCTGCGCGAGCATTTCCCTCTCCTCATCTTTTATTATTCCCTCGTTGCTGAAAATCTTCGGAAATACTCCGTCGTTTACGCCAATCAAAAACATAACTTTGCACTTTTGCGCCCCGCAGCGTTCGGCATCGGTAACTGTAATGCTATCAGCAGATGTGGGAATAATGCCCACCTGATGCGTTTGAAGTGCCGCCGTAAATATTTGCGTAAACTCCTCCGGAGTAAATTCCTCACTGTCACCTGTAACCTGTTCTATTTCATCCATAGTGGAAATTATTATTGCGTAAATCTGTTCATATCGTGCGGAAATATCGGGACTTATGCCTTTAAAATTTTCAGCGGCGGCGGACACTTTTTCCGCAAATTTTTCTTCCGTCATAAATTCTACAAGCGCCACCATATATTCTTTTGCGGTTTTTGCCGTCAAAAACCTCTCATTAAGACTCATTACAGGAGCTATCACTTTTGCCCTTATTTTTTCAATTTCGGCAAGGGTTTCACCATCCACGCCCTCCGGCATATATTTCCACGGTTTACCGTTTGTCCAGCTTGTACCCCTTATTCCCGTTCTGATTATGTAATTTTCAATCAAGTCAGTTTCTTCATCTGTAAGGTTTGCGTATCCTGTTTTTAAAAAAGAAAATACAGCCTCGTAGCTCCAGTTCTTAACAATAATATTCATCCCGCATAAAAGCGCGTAAGCCGGTGTTTCCTCCGCCGCTGAGGTTTTATCGCTTACATACACAGGCAATCCATATCTTGAAAACACACTTGATACAAGGGTTTTGTAATTATCAATATTTCTTGCTACAACCATAAAATCCCTATACCGGTAGTTTTCATCTCTTGTAAGACGTATTATCTCCTCGGCGGCGTCTTCAAGCTCTCCGCTGTAATTCATTGCCGCCGTAATTTTTATCATTTCAGTTTTATCTTCATATTTCGTATACACATTTTTTGTAAGATTTTTTTCCAAATGCGCAAATTCGGGATGGTTTTCCGTTTTATATAACCGCCCCATATAAAGCGGTTTATCCCCCTTTATTCCATATTCCTGTGCGAGCATGTCAAGCTTGGTGGCAGTTTTTATTTGCATATCAAAAACTTCATAACCGCTGTCTGTCTGTAGGAGTGTGTCGGTGCACAGCGTAATTTTTATTTCCGGCGCCTGCTTTGCAATTTCGGCAATCACGCCCATTTCCTGTGGAGTAAACCCTGTAAATTCATCTATAAGAAAAATGCTATCGGCAAAAAAGCTGCTATTTTCCCTAAGCAGCGTCGAAAGCCACGTAAGCTCATCGTCAGGATCAGTGAATATACCGGCTATCTCTTCCTCATACGCTCTGTACAGCATACTTATATCCTGCATTTTAAGCTTAAAATAACTGTTATCTTGCAGTTTTTCCGTTACTTTATCTATGCTGTCAGGAGTATTGTTATATCTTTTAAATTCAGAAAAAAGAGTTGCCATAACTTCAGTAAACCCGCTGTATTTTGTGGTTTTACCCAATGTTTTCAGGCCGTCCGCGCATTTGATTGCCGCCTTGCGCAAAAGAATGGCTTTCCCCGTGTCCGTAAGGCGTGGAGCAAGAATTCCGCCGACATTATTACATACGTAATAAAACAAACGCTTAAAAGAAAGTACTTCAACAGTTTTAGGACTAATTATTCCAAGCTCTTCCACAAGCGATTTTTCTGTTTCATAAGAGTATTGCTCAGGCACAATGAAAAAAACCTTTTTATCTGTTTTGTGCCATGTTTCCGAAGCAATTTTCAGGCACTCAAAACTCTTTCCGCTGCCCGCCCTGCCGTAAATTATCTGCAATGACATTACTTTCCCTCCGCTTTTCATATTCATATTTATTATATAATATAATTTCTTTTCTGTAAAGAGTTTATAGGTTTATTGCATTTATTCTTTGGGCATACTAATTTAAAAGGAGTTGTCAGTATGAAAGAACTTCATAACATTACCGCAAAAGACGTTATGCGTCCGCCGGTAATAATTGACCCCGAAAGAACTGTAGCTCATGCAAAAAATCTTATGAAGAAGGATAACATATATTGCCTGTGCATATGTGATAACAACAGAATATGCGGCTTTGTCCGCCGGTCTGGCATTCCGAGCGAATCAGACACAGAAACTGTAGGCAATATTATGGAACCATGCCGTATGTCTGTAATTGCCCGCTCCGATCTTAGCTTTATAATACGTCTCATGGAGGAAGAGCACCTTTATTCCCTTCCTGTAATGGATCGGGGAAAATTCGTAGGTATAATTACACGTGATTCCCTGAATGAGGACGGCTTTATTCAATAGACCTCTTGCAAAATTAACCACGAGAGGTCTAATAAATACAACCGTGTTTGTGCAAAATTAGTCCGTGACACAAACATTATTTTAAAAAAGCCCCGGTTTGGATGACCTTTTAAATCATTCAAACCGGGGCTTTAGTGCAGTCCGCCCACTTGAGCTATTTTGCTTTTTTACTTGATTTTTTTATTGTATAAGAAATTCCATCAACAAAAAAATTCTCTTAGGTTTCCGCACCCGCGTGGCGCAGTAGGTTTCATTTGACTTTTTTATAAGCCGTCATAGCGCCATCTTCTTAAATATTTTATTCATCTTGTGTTTGCAGGTACGTTTCCACATCCTGGTCTCCGACAATCTGGTTTGCGTTATCTCCCACAATGATTATTCCGGGGTCAATCCATACACAATCAATTCCCGCAGCTTCAACTATATCACGAAGAGGCACATAAATTCTACCGTCCATTTCAACTGCCGGCGTTTCAAGCTGATACTTTTCTTTCTCCACTTTCAATGTGCTGGATCCTACCGTTACGAATATTCTCTTATTGCTGAATATAATCCTTGCGGTCTGTGTTTCATCTTTCCATGTAACCGTGGCTCCCAAACTCTCCGTAAGAAAACGCAGCGGAACAAGTGTTTTATCATCTATGATTTTAGGTGTTACAGCATCGTTGTCAGGATCAATTTTAGTAGCAGTATTTTTCACAAAAGCTTTTGATTTATCCAAAAACATTACCGTATAATATTTGAGTTTATCCGACGCACTTCTCTTAGGCTGTACGGGTTCATCCTTTATTTTTGCCATTTTGCTGATGTTTTCCACATAATGGTAAGCAAATCTTCCTATAGGTGCGGTATCACCGTTTGTATAGAAATCCATAATATCGCCCTGCGCCTGCATGTTGTCATTCCATTTGAATTCAATATCAACATTGCCATTCACGCCTATAAGATTTCTCGGCACCGTAATCATCATCTTGTTTCCGTCTACCTTATAATCCACATCCGCAACCTTTTCCCAATTCCATCCGGTTTTACTTCTTTCAAGCACTGCCTTTTCTGCCGTCGGGCTTACCCTATTTATTACATAATCGTAGCCTTCCCAGCCGGTGCTATAACCGCGGTCTGTGTTGATAAACAGACGCATCCATGACGGATCTGTATAGGGAGTTAAATTTGCGGCCGTTTCAACATAGAAATACAAATTGTCGCTGTCTCTTGCCACCTTAGAGAGAACTATATCGTTTCTTCCCGTATCGTTAGTATAAACAACTTTTTTATTGACCACAGAAACACCCCGTGCGTTTCTCGGTTCAGTTCCGCCTTTATATCCCACAAATTCCGGTCCGACATCATCCCACTGTGAAAAATCTCCGTTAAGATCAATTGTTTTTTCCTTCGAGGCCTCGGGAGTTTGTCTTACACCCTTAAACTTTCTGATACTGGATACCAGCTGATAATAGTAACAATCCTTGAGATCCCCTTTTGTCGGTTCAATATCACGGCTGTACTCATCACTGAATGTGTCCGAATATCCTCCCTTTGTTCCGCCCCATACTGTGGAATGACTTGATGCCCACTCGTTCCAACCGTCTATAAACACGAATTCAGGGTTAAGTTGATATGCCCTTTCCCATTGTTCCGCAAAGTTATATCCGTAATATTTTGAAGTTGCGGACAAGTTTGAAAACCTGTCTTTATATGTATAGCTTCTGCCGTAAACATCCGCCCCGTTATTCATTGCCGTTTTACCGCCATCGTGATAATTCTGCGCAACTCCCACGCTAACACATTCGCAGCCGTATTTATCCGATTTACCATAAGGAAACTGAGGATATATTTCCAGCCAAGGCCACTGATCATCGCTTTTCGGACCGGCCGTATATAACGGCTGACCGGGACGGAAAGTAAAGAAATTAAGAATTTCCTGGTGTTCCTCATTCAAATCCTTATATCCTGTATCATTCTTAAGCATATCATAATATGCCATAACCAAAGGTTTGCCCTTCCAGTAATACCAGCAGTCACTGTACAGTCCTGTCGAATACATATTTTCATAAATGCGTTCAAGGCTGAGTACGGTGTCCGATCCCTCCGCAAATGGCATCATAAACACCATACCCGGAGTTTTTATCCCTTCATTATGCATTTGATGCATAACTTTGCCAAGGGTCATGTATCCTCCGGTCCATGTTTGCGACCCGTTTGTGGCGTCAAAAAACAAACTGTCCACACCCGCTGCTGAAAGCATTTCCAACTGCTTTCTCATAACCCAGGTGTCAAGCCCATGATAATACCCGTAAATTGATTCATTCCAATAACCCGACGTACCCCATTTAGGATAATCAAAATTATTGTAAATTTCCGAAACATCTCCAGGATAAGTATCCAGCACTTCCTGGTTATTGCTCATGCTAGTTAAATTAAGCATCGGCTGCTGCGCATGCCACGTCCAGTAAAACATACCCACTTGTTTGTCGGGGTTGTATTTTCCCACCGTTTCATAATCAGGCAGTTTTCTGCCCAGCATATCCGTTGCTACCCAAGTGTCTGCATAAGTATCTTTAAGCTCAAAATTTTTGGTATCATTGAACTCTTTAAGCCTTATTTCCTGCTTTGAGTCGCCAGGCTCATCTTTTACAAATTTCATTGTTACCGGTGAATATCCCGTGTATGTAAATGTAACAAATACGTTATGTACTCCCGTTATATTTTGAGTGATTTTTCCCGATAAAGTCTCCCAATAATTGTCTGTACTATCATATTCTACATTAAGCTCTGCAATTACATCCCCTTTAAGAAGATCATCCAACACAACCTGTATCTGTCCGGAATCTCCCATAACGCCATTATTTATTACAACCATTTCAATGCCCTTCGGAGACTCGTTTCCGAAATCCATATTATAATATCCGGCGTATGCGCCTGATGTTATATTTAATGAGTTGTATTTTGTGCCATTTGCATCACTAACTGTCATCGAGGAAGGCGAAAGATTAGCCTGGATGTCATAATTTTTCATCTCGATTGATTCGTAAGGGTTTTTTGTCGGTTGGTCAGCAGTTCCTGTAAGGTTTAACGGAACACAACAAAAAGTTCCCTCTGGGGCACCATCACTGATTTGCCCGTTTATATACATAGCGGTTTCCGGAATACCCACAGGGTACTTCCATATTCCTACGTTTTCAGTTGTATCACTGAATGTAAGAAGGATATCTCCCGTCAGTTCCACTTCGTCCGGCAACGAAATTGTAAGTATGGAATTATCATTATAATCCTCAAACCTTTTCTCTACAACTGGTTTTTTGGATATAGTTGTTTTATAATCATCTGTCCAATTGTATATTCTCATTGTCATGGATCCTATATTGTTAGAAAAACTTGGGCATGAAACCTCTGCCGACGTAAGCTTTTCACCAACTTTTATACTATATTTTACCCCCACCACCATGTCGTTGGCAATTTGAAAAGGAACATGGCTTCCTGTACCCATCTTATGTCTAAGCGCCGATGATCCCTGCCCCAAAGAATTTCTAACGAAAGCCGACGACGTAAGCGGAAAACTTAACATCACAGCAACCATAAGAAACAAGGCTGTTATCTTTTTAATCATACAAAATTCCCCCTAATGAATTTTTCATATACACAATTAATTATATCAGCGTTTTAATACAAAGTCAAGCCAAAAAGCCCCTGCCTTTTTACTAAAATTGCAATGGCTTTTTTGTGTATTATTACATATTGTTTATATCTCTCTTGTGTATTACTACATATTGTTTATATCTCTTTTATGCATTGTTACACACTGTTTATATCTCTTTATTTAACTGTTCGTCCGCTTCAATCACCATAAGGGTTATAGCCTGTGCCGCCAAAAGCATACCTTCCACGGAAATACATTCATCCGACTGATGTGCCCCACCGTGTCCTACAGGCATATTTCCGCCCTCACCGTTATAAATGCTCGTTCCGACACTGTACGCATTTTTCAGTTTTCTGGCATATGTTCCACCGCCCGAATAGTCCGCACGGGCAAATTTCTCGCCCGACACAGCATTATAAATATTTTCAAAGGCCTTTACCGTTTCGCTGTCACAAGGAAGCTCAAATCCTTCTTCATCCTCGTCAATTCTTACATCCCAACCATTTTCGTCGAATACTTTTATTATTTTTTTCAGCATCTTTTCGTTTTCCACGCTCGTTCCGTAACGTATGTCAAACAAAAGGACAAGCTGTCCGTTTTCCGTACGGACAATACCGTTTACCGCAGTAAGTTTTCCGAAATGCTCATCTTCGGATTCAATTCCAAAAGGCTCTCCGTATGGTCTTTCCTGAACACTGCGCATAAATCGGAGAATTTTTTTATCGTTCTCACTTATACGGTTAAATCCGCACAGCAAATCCGCAAGATTTATTCCTGCATTAAAAGAATTTTCCGGATACGCCGCATGAGCAGACACCCCAAACGCTTTTACATTTATGCCTTCTTTGTTTACTTCCGCTTTTATGTCTTTAGTTTTATTTATAGCATCAAGCAAATCGGCAGCGGTAATATCATCATAATCCAGTTCTGCCGCAACCTCGCCCAATACAACATTATGTGCCATTCCTCCGTATATCCTGCGTATACTTTCAAAAGGCATACGACATTTTGCGGTAATACAGCATATTCCTTTCTCTCCTATACATACAGGAAATTCGTTATCCGGTATTATCGAAATATCCGGCATCTTTTCATTTTGCACAAAATCGGCAATATCCCTCATTCCGCACTCCTCGTTTCCTCCCATAAACAAAGTAATCTCGGAGCCGAGCGAGATACCGATCTCCCTAATGGCGGCGGCAACATGACAGCCAATGACAATCGCGGCTTTGTCATCTTCCGACCCTCGTCCTATAATAAACCCGTCATTTATAAAAGGTAAAAACGGCTTTGTATAAACCCAATCTTTTTCATTTGCGGGTACTACATCCAAATGTCCAAACAAGCCTATGCTCTTACTACCCTTTCCAAAATGTGCAATCGCATAGCTTCCTTTTACCTTCGCCTCAAACCCATATTTTGCCGCAAGCGCAGCGCCCGCCTCAAGGGCTCTGTTTACCTCTGTCCCAAATATATATTCGCTATCATGGTTATTTACACTCGGTATCTTTATAAGCTCTTCCAGCTCGTCTATTATTGTCTTTTTATTATCTTCAAAATACTTTTTTACTTTTTTGTAAATAATATTATCCATCACTCTTCCCCCTCTGATTATTCGGCATGAAAACAAGAAATTTGTTTTAGTTAGCGGCTACTCATGCTGAAAAGTTCGCACAGGATTTAAAAAAATATAACAAGCACATTTATGTGTTTATTATACCATAAATTCGTAAAAATTTTGGTATAATTGCCCATGTGCGTTTCGGCAACATGCGGCTCAGCCGCAAGGCGAAAAAGCCGCAAGACGAAAAAAATCGCGCGGGCTTTAAAAAAATATAATAAGCACATTTATGTGTTTATTATACCATAAGCCGAAGATTTTCGCAATAGTAAAATCGCCGTTTTGCATTATTTACCTTTGATTATTCATAATATTTTGTGCTTTTTGATGAATTGTCAAAAAAAACTTGCAATACAAGGAAATTATTGGTATAATAAATACTGTTGTTTTATAAGGGAGT
>JAUZPZ010000069.1 GCA_030705675.1 Bacillota bacterium | reverse complement strand
TTGTCTTTGGACACCATACAGCCTAAACATCTTCTCTGCGGTATTTTCTTACTCAAATCCATCCCTCATTTCAAAGGATTATTCTTCCTGACCTTCATCTTCCGTTGTTTTACCGCTTTCATCCTGCATCTGGATAATATACTGTTTATCGCTCTTTATATCGATTTTCCAACCCGTAAGCTTTGCGGCAAGCCTTGCATTAAGTCCTTCTTTTCCTATCGCAAGAGATAACTGCCCTTCGTCGACAAGCACGATAGCTTCTTTTTTACCCATTTGCACAGCTTCCTCGTTTACGATTACTTTTAAAACTTTTGCCGGACTAAGCGCAGCCGTAAGCAGTTCGTGTGGATCTTCTGCGTATTTTACAATATCCACCTTTTCTCCCCACAATTCCTCTACAACGGCATTCACACGGCTACCATGATTACCTACGCAAGCGCCTACAGGGTCAACCTGGGGATCATTTGACCACACTGCCATTTTCGTCCTTACTCCTGCTTCCCTCGCAATGCTTTTTATCTCAACTATACCTTCTGTAATTTCGGGAACTTCTCTTTCAAACAGCCTTTTTACCAAATCGGCCTGTGATCTTGATACCACGATATGCGGTCCTTTAGGAGTATTTTTCACATCCATAACAAGTACCTTGAGTTTGTCGTTAAGGGTATAATTTTCTCCTTTTACCTGTTCCTTTGAAGGCATTGTCGCCTCCGCTTTTCCGATATCAAGAATTACATTAATCTTTGGTTTATCATATTTCGTAACGCGACCATCAATAATTCTCGACTCAATTTTCTCAAAACGCAGTATGCTGGCAGATATAATATCATTGGATTTAATCGCGAATTCCTGAAGAATTCTTTCTCTTTCCGCTTCACGCAGCTTCTGCAAAATTATTTGTTTTCCGGTTTGTGCCGCAATTCTTCCAAAATCCTTCGGCGCAATTTCAATTTTGATTTCATCCCCTATTTTTGCCTCCGCATTGTATTCCTTTGCATCGTTAAGCAAAATCTGGTTATCATCCGGACCAAACTCTTCACTGAAATCATCAACGACAATCTTTGTCGCAACAACCTTAACCGCGCCTTTGTCGCTGATTATAATTTCAATATTTTCACATTCATCTTTGTAATTTTTCCTGTAAGCGTGTACCAGCGCGCCTTTAAGCGCTTCAATCATGTACTCTTTTTTTATGCCTCTTTCTTTTTCAAGTTCAGAAAGTGCAATTTGTAAATCATTACCGGTAATCATTCCTCGAATTCCTCCTTTATTCAATTAAAAACACTGCGGGTTTAATTTCACATACATATATTTTTCTTTGTCCACCGAAATGCTTTCCCCTTCGCACTGTACGGTTACGGTACTGCCATCGTACGCCGTAAGCACACCGTTTATAACCTTTCGTCCGTTTTCGCTTTTATATAGCTTTACTTCTACCTCTTCGCCTATATAATTAGCAAAATGCTCAGGCTTTGTAAGTTTTCTGAACATTCCGGGTGATGAAACTTCTAATATATAGTTATCTTTAATAGGATCCTCCGCATCAAGCATAGGGCTTATTTCTCTGCTAAAACGTTCACAATCGTCAATGCCGATGCCGCCTTCCTTATCAACGTAAATACGCAAATACCAGTCGTGACCTTCTTTTTTATATTCCACATCATACACGGCGCATGACTGTTTTTCAGCGACTTTCCGGGCAAGCGCTTCTACCGCTTCTTCTATTTTCCCCATAAAGACACCTCCTTTTAGCTTTTTACACGTTACAAAAATAAAAGTGGGTTTCTCTCAAAACCCACCTCAAAAATTACAACACTATAATTTCATCTACTATTATTATATCACATAAATTCCCAAATTACAAGTGTTTTTTTTAATTTTTTTGTATTTTTTACTATTTCGCCTGAATATTTCCTTCCTCGGAGATATTGGTTTCTTTAAATCTCTTTATCTTTTGAGTGGTAGTTTTATCAAAAGGATGTATTCTTATGCTAAAACTGGTTATCCTTTTATACCCCTGAACTATCTCATTCACCGTCATAACTTCTTTTTTAATAAGCTCTATAAGCTGTGTCTGCGTATAGTCTTTTCCCAGTAGCGCTTCAACTTCTTCATAATTCGGTAAAATCTGTGCTGAAATTATAACATCGTCGTTTTTTTCCTTACCGGATACAAGGCTTTCAGCAATAAAATTACTTCTGCCAAGGTAAGTCTCAAGCTCTTCCGGGAAAACATTCTTTCCGTTTTTGGCGATGATTACATTCTTCATTCTTCCGGTAATATGCACAAAGCCATCCTCATCTATATATCCTATATCTCCACTGTGATACCAGCCGTCCACTATAGCCGCCGCCGTAAGTTCGGGATCCTTATAATATCCCAGCATTACATTGCCGCCTTTGATAATTATCTCACCGATTCCCTCACTGTTCGCCCCGTCAATTTTCACCTCAACTCCAGACAGCGGCAAGCCTGCCGCGTCGTCCTTAAACAAAACCTCCCGGTTAAGCGCGGCGATAGGTGCGCATTCTGTCAGACCGTATCCCTGAACAAGCTGTATTCCAAAATCACGAAAGCCTTTTGCGACTTTCGGGTCAATTGCGGCGGCGCCGCTTATCAGTAAGTTTATATGCCCGCCTAAGCTTTCATGTATTTGCTTGAAGAGTTTCTTCGTAATATTTATACCCACTTTTTTTGCCGCATTGCTTATTTTTATTGCGGTGGTCACTTTGCCGTGCATACCGTTTTTATCAATTTGTTTCCAAATATTTTTATACATGTTTTCAAATAAAAGCGGCACTCCGAGAATAATAGTGGCTTTTGATTCCTGAAGGTTTTTGGCTATATAACGAAGTCCCTCGCAATATGCTATCGAACTTCCGCGATAAAGTGCGCACAAAAAGCCACAGGTACATTCGTAAGTGTGGTGTATCGGCAGTACGGAAAGGAACACGTCGCTCGGATCTATATAAAGCAAAGTCACCATGGACATAAGGTTTACACACAATGTTTTATGGCTGTGCATTACCCCTTTTGCCACTCCTGTAGTACCTGATGTAAACAAAAGAACCGACATTTCCTCACTATTAATTTCCGTATCAATATAGCTTTTGTCCCCGTTTTCAAGTAAAACTCTTCCCTCTTCAACAAGGGCGTCCAGCTCCGGACCCATCTGAATTTTATATTCGACCTTTACCTCATTTGTAATTGCCTTTACTTTTGGGGAATAAACTATCATCTTAACATCTGCGATATTGATAAGATTGAGCAGTTCTTCCTTTGGAAGCTCTTTATCAAGCGGAACGATTACTCCCACACCGCACAGCACCGCCATATAGGTAAGCGCCCAACTGTATGATGCCTCTCCGACAACAGCTATTTTTTCGCCTTTAAGACCCATATCAATAAACTTTGTTCCCAAAGCATTGACGTCTTCCATGTATTCCTTATATTTTATAGGCTTGTACACTCCGTCCGACTTTATCAGAAAGGCTGTCCTTTCCGCATAGATTTCGCAGCTGCTGCGAATCATATCGCGTACATCGGTTATTTTTCTTGCCTCATACAAAGGTTTTTTATATATACCGTAATCTCCCACTTGAACCATCCTTTCATAATTTTAGACATTTTGTAACTATATTCCTTATATGGTATTATAAGACTTTTCTCTTAATTTGTCAAACTATTTTTTAAGAAATCTGTTAATTTTATTGTAGGTTTACATATATTCTCCGGAATAATACATTCGCTTCGACATAAAATAACGACGGGCGAAAAGCTCAATTTTTTAAAGTGAGGTTGCACACCTTGAAAAAATTAATATCTCTCCTTCTTCTTGTTTTTCTCTTCAGCGGGTTATGCGTTTTTGCGGCGCCTACGCCCATATACAAAGAAGGTGTTCGTGACGAAGTGCTTATCTTCTCATATTCGGAATTTAACAACGCCTTTACCGGCGGAACTCTCGGAAAAGTACGTTTTTCCATTTTACCTGAATCTTTTCAGGGAACACTTAGATTACGTAGTAAAAAGATAGGCGAATTACAGGAAATTTCTGCTGATGACATTAAAAAAATCACTTTTACTCCTGCACGTGATTTTATAGGAAGCGTTGTATTCCTGTGGAACGGTGCGGCTATAGGTCAGGGATTTTCCGACAGCGCGTCGACCGTCACCATCTTTGTTGCAAATAAAAGCGTAGTAAGCAAACTTCCTTCAACAAAAGCTCCGAGCTTTGTAGGCGAGGGCCTAAAAGAATTCAATGCTTTGTTCGAGAAGCTGAAAAGTACCGCTGAAAAAAGCAAATCTTTATTGAATAAAAAACGTCAATATGCTCCTACACCTACTATCCCATATGATAAAGGATTTGCAAAATAACCCCTTCCCCGAAGCAAACTTCGGGGAATTTTTATGTTATATATAATACGGCTTGTCATTTTGTCATATTTTTTGTTTATTTTACATATTTATAATTTTGTGCATTTGTGCTATAATAACCGCAAGCGGTTATTATATGGCTAAACGCATAGCACCCGCAATTTTTTCGCCCTGCGGCTGTGCCGCCTGTGGTCGAAATGCGGATGCGCACAATTATATCATAACTTGTCGTTATGCTATAATAACCGCAAGCGGTTATTATATGGCTAAACGCATAGCGCCCGCAATTTTTTCGCCCTGCGGCTGTGCCGCCTGTGGTCGAAATGCGGATGCGCACAATTATATCATAACTTGTCGTTATGCTATAATAACCGCAAGCGGTTATTATATATCGAAACGCGGATGTTTTAAATATATCTATGAAAGGCTGTGTTCATATGGAGGATTTTAAAAAGATAACTCTCGAAAATTTTGGTGAAAATATTTTTAAACTTATAGGTAAAGATTGGGCTCTCATAACCACAAAAAAACCGGAAGGCGGATTTAACACAATGACAGCAAGCTGGGGCGGCGCCGGCATTCTTTGGAACAAACCTGTTGTTTTTATATTTATTCGTCCTCAAAGGTACAGCTATCAGCTTATAGAAAAGACCGACACATTCACTCTTTCCTTCCTTGATAATTCTTATCGTGACAAGCTTTCGCTGTGTGGAAAAGTATCCGGCCGTGACATTGATAAGATAAACGAATGCGGGTTTACCGTTGTACCGGCAGATGACGGAGCATTTATAGGTGAGGCAAATATTGCAATAACATGCAGAAAGCTTTACTTTAATGATATAAAAGAATGTGGCTTTGTGGATAAAAGCTTGCTTAGCAACTATCCGGCAAATGATTTTCACCGTATGTTTGTGGGTGAAATTACAGGCATATTTATAAAATAAAAGGGCGGTGAATCCTGTGAAAAGTGTTTTCAAGGAATATTCCCTTGCTGTTGCCGGTTTTAAATTTTCAGAACTAAACATACTTTCGGCGGGCAGCCATACCTGCGACCCAGATTACCGTTACGGTCCCGCCGTTCGTTCACATTACCTTATTCATTATGTTTTAAAGGGCAGCGGCGTACTTCATTTTGACGGTAAAGACTATCCAGTATGTGCCGGACAGGCTTTTCTTATTGAACCCTGCTATATTACCTGCTATGAGGCAGATAGCAAAGAACCATGGGAGTATGTGTGGATAGGATTTGACGGAGATTATGCCAAAAGTCTGCTTGAAACGGCAGGCATTTCACAGTTTAACCCTGTTTTCCCAAAAGAATTTAACTGTAAGCTTAATAATATTTTTCTAAATCTTCGTGATTTAATACGTGAGAATTCGTTGGATGAAATGTATATTTTAGGTAGTCTTACACAAATTTTTTCATGTTTGATTGATTTTTCCTCACATATACTTAGAATGTATCCAAAACGCACAATTTATGTAAACCGTGCCATAGATTATATAAACAATAATTTCCATCTTCCGATAAGCGTAGAGGAATTGGCAAAATTACTGCGTATTGACAGAAAGTATTTTTGTGCTATATTCAAGGGTGAAACCGGTATTTCCCCCATTCAGTACATACTCTCTCTCAAAGTCAGCAAAGCGAGCCAGCTGCTAATTGACACCTCATTTTCAATAGGTGAAATCGCCCGCTCTGTGGGATATGACGATCTGTTTACATTTTCGAGAATGTTTCATCAGCAAACGGGAGTTTCCCCCTCTCAGTTCAGACGCACCGCAGACAGCTCTATTGGGGTTTTAAAGCTTTGAAATGGCACGTACTATAGCGGGGCATTTTTGATATGTGAAATTTGATAATACCATTTGACAAATACTGACCTTTGTGTTATAATTTTTTTGTAACACAGTTACAGAAGAAGGTGCATTTAGACTTGACAATTCCTATTTTAAATAGATTTATAAATAAATATGACGATAAACAACAGGACATCCTTACACTTATTTTTGCTTATGCCGCAGTTACGGTTCTTCATATATGCATAATGTTTCTTTTTGGCTGGTACAGCGTTCATTTTGCATATGTAATTGCTCCCGTACTGCTGATTTTATTGTTTTCCGTTCCGCTTGGCCTGGGTGATTTTTTTCATAGGCATCCGTCCCTACAGCGCTTAACGCTTATATTCTTCAACACCCTTGTAGCGTACTTTTATACAGAAACCATTACAAAATATCTTGCTCCGAACAGAATTTTCTGTTGGCAGTTTTTATTTAATATTATTCTCACATATTTGTTATATTATGTTTTTATTGCCATTACAGGTAGGTTTAAAATTTCTCTTATTATTGTAAACTTTTTGCTTGCCGCAATATGTGTAACTAATGAGGCTTTGCTTGATTTGCGTGGACGACCCTTGTTTATCTCTGACTTTTCGTCCATGGAAACAGCTCTGAACGTGAGCGGCTCTTACCACCTTTCACTGATTAAGCTTATTGTTATTTTTTTGATTTTTGTTTTTCTTACAGCCTTTACTATTCTTCTGGTTCAGAAATCAGAAGCAAATATAGAAAAGGCGGGGCTGGCAAACCGTATTATCGCAGTAATATGCATAGGTGGCATGTTATTTGTATCCTACGGTACCGATTTATATAAAAATCTTAATATCAAGCTCACATACTGGAGCCATCAAAACGGTATATTACTCGATTGGATTATTGAATCACGCGACTTCCGCGTAAAAGTACCCGAAAATTATTCGGTAAAAAATATTGAAGCCGTGCGCGAAACATATACGCCTTCCGACAATATAAAGTATAACGGAGTAAAACCCAATATAATAGCTATAATGAACGAATCTTTTTCCGATCTGTCAGTTGTATCCTCTTTCAATACGGATATTGATTATATGCCTTTTCTTCATGCGGCAATGGCAGGGAAATATGCCGATATGACCGTCGGTAACGCATACACTTCCGTTTACGGCGGTAACACTGCCAATTCGGAATATGAATTCCTTACAAATGATTCTATGGTTTTGTATCCGCAGAATTCCGTTCCCTATCAGACCTTTCTTGATGGCAAAGGTGAAATTAGTTCGCTTGTTTCACAGGTGAAATCCCTCGGTTATTCCACCACCTCTATGCACCCGTATTGGGCAAGTGGCTGGAACAGAACAAATATCTATTCATATATGGGTTTTGAGAACCAGCATTATCTGGATGATATGAGTAATATTGATTATATCCGCGGATACTGTTCAGACTCGTGCGACTATCAGAAAATTATAGAATTATTTGAAAACAGGGATAAAAATAAACCTTTCTTTTTATTTAACGTTACTATACAAAATCATGGAGGATATACAAACTCCTCATATCCCAGCACGGTTCATTTAACGGATTATCCCGGACAATTCCCTCAAACAGAGCAATATTTATCCCTTATACGCGAAAGTGATAAAGCCCTGCTCGGTCTTATCGAATATTTTCGTTCGGTTAAAGAACCAACCGTTATAATCTTTTTCGGAGACCATCAGCCCAGTGTGGAAACAGGCTTTTATGAAAAGCTTTATGGCAAACCTTTTTCTTCTCTTAGCGACGAAGAAAGCCAGCGTATGTATATGACAAAGTACATGGTATGGAAAAACTTCAAAACCGCTTATACCAACATAGGCGACACAAGTGTTAATTACCTTTCCGCTCTTGTACTTCGCATGATAGGAATGCCTATGACAACATATCAGAAGTATCTGCTTGATATGCACGGAAATTATCCTATAGTCACGGCGGCCGGCGTACGTGACAAAAACGGTAACTATATTCCGGTGGGGAAAGCCGATCTCTCCTTTTATAAAACCATTGTGTATAATCATATGATTGATAATGAAAAATATAAGCGTCAATTCTTTGAAAATACTTATAAGGTAAATAATGATTATCTTGCGGAAAATTATAATGTCAAAAAGTGATTTTAAAAATATGCTCTGCTTATATATTTTGTGCTAAAAATTATATAAAAATTTATATCCGGACTATTGACAAATTGAAATTTATATGTTAGAATGATATAAACCGATGAGAAGGAGTAAGTAAGTTTCACCTCTTCTTTAAGAGAGAGCCACAGATGGTGTGATTGTGGCAAAGAATATGAGACCGAATGGACCTTCGAGGGCAAAAGGAAATGAAGGGTAACTTTCAGAGTATGTGCGACGGAGCTGGACTCTCCGTAAACAAAGGTCGGTGTATGATAGTACACTTAAAGAGGACAGAGTTTTCTGTCAAGCCGGGTGGCACCGCAAGAGTTTTTTCTGCTCTTGTCCCAGCATTTTATTATGTGGGACAGGAGTTTTTTTATTGCCTTCTGTCCAAAATGAAAGGAGACATATATCATGTCAAAAGAAATCCCCTACAAAATTTATCTCGAAGAAAAGGAAATACCGCAAAGCTGGTATAATGTGCGCGCAGACATGAAAAACAAACCCGCGCCTCTGCTTAATCCCGGAACACTTAAGCCTATGACGGCGGCAGAACTCTCACCGGTATTTTGTGACGAACTTATTAAGCAGGAACTGGACGATGAAACGGCGCTTTTCCCAATACCTGAAGAAATCCAGAAGTTTTATAAGATGTACCGTCCGTCTCCCCTTATAAGAGCCTATTGTTTGGAGGAATCGTTGCAGACACCGGCAAAAATTTATTACAAATTTGAAGGCAATAACACAAGCGGAAGCCACAAATTAAATTCCGCGATTGCCCAGGCTTATTACGCAAAAAAACAGGGTCTTAAAGGCGTTACAACCGAAACGGGGGCAGGTCAGTGGGGCACGGCGCTCTCTATGGCGTGTTCATATTTTGGTTTGGACTGCAAGGTATATATGGTAAAAGTTTCTTATGAGCAAAAACCTTTTCGACGTGAAGTAATGAGAACATACGGCGCGTCGGTTACTCCTTCGCCTTCTATGGAAACGGAAATAGGGAAGAAAATTCTTATAGATCACCCCGGAACCACGGGCAGTCTTGGCTGTGCAATCTCCGAAGCTGTTGAAGTGGCTACAAAGTCACAGGGATACAGATATGTGCTTGGTAGCGTGCTTAATCAGGTACTTCTCCACCAGTCGGTAATCGGTCTTGAAACAAAGGCGGCTCTTGACAAATACGGAATAAAACCCGATATAATAATAGGCTGTGCAGGCGGAGGTTCAAACCTGGGCGGGCTTATCTCCCCATTTATGGGTGAAAAACTCCG
>JAUZPZ010000068.1 GCA_030705675.1 Bacillota bacterium | reverse complement strand
TTTAGTTTAATTCAATAAGTTTTTCTTCGTACATTTTTTGAAGGGACATAAGTATACCGAGTTTTGCGTGGTACCATGTAAGCCCTCCCTGAAAGTATACGGCGTAGGGTTCACGTATGGGACCGTCCGCGCTGAGTTCGATAGAGGAACCTTGTACAAACGCGCCCGCCGCCATAATGACCTCGCTGTCATACCCCGGCATTGCCCACGGCTCAGGAGTAACATAGCTGTCGACCGGTGCCGCTGCCTGAATGCCTTTACAAAATGCCACCATACCCGCGGGACTTTTAAGCTCCACAGCCTGAATTATATCATGTCGGGATTCGGTGCTTGACGGAACAACCTTAAATCCAAGGTTTTCATATATGCTTGCGGCAAAAACAGCGCCTTTAAGCGCACTTGCAACAACTGTAGGGGCAAGAAACAGACCCTGATAAAAGGAAGGCAGCAATCCGAGATTTGCTCCCACCTCCTTGCCGAGACCGGGTGCGCTTAACCTGTAAGAACAGCGTTCAATGCACTTTTGAGAACCGCAGATGTAGCCGCCGATAGGTGCCAATCCCCCTCCGGGATTTTTTATAAGAGAGCCTACGACCATATCCGCGCCAAGGTCGGAGGGTTCAATTGTTTCAACAAATTCGCCGTAACAGTTGTCCACCATGCAAATCAGATCAGGGTTTATATTTTTTACAAACGAGGTAAGCTCGCCTATCTGTTTAACCGAAAAAGAAGGACGTGTCTGGTACCCCTTTGAGCGTTGAATGGTTACAAGCTTTGTCTTTGTGTTTATTGCTTTTTTGATATTTTCATAATCAAACGTACCGTCGGGATTTAAGTTCACCTGTCTGTATGATACGCCGTATTCCTTTAACGAGCCCGGCGAATTGCGTATACCTATAACCTCCTCAAGGGTATCATAAGGTCCTCCGACAGGGGAAAGAAGCTCATCCCCGGGAAGGAGATTCGCGGAAAGAGCAATTGCAAGGGCGTGAGTCCCGCAGGCTATTTGCGGGCGGACAAGTGCGGCTTCTGTATGAAAGCAGTCCGCGTAAACTTTTTCTAGAGTATCCCTTCCGAAATCGTTATACCCATAACCGGTCGTTGCCGCAAAATGCGTAGCATTAACACGGTTTTGCTGCATTGCTGTAATTACTTTGCATTGGTTATATTCCGCCGTTAAGTCAATTTCTTCAAAACGTGCTTTTAGCCCTTCAAGTATTTTTTCTCCGTAATCATAAATCTCAGGGGCTATTCCGAGATTTATATACATATCTTTTGTATTCAAAATATCCTCTCCTCAGCCAAGTTTATTAAGTATTTTCACGATACCTCATTCATCACATCGGGTTTTGAAATAAAAATGCCTTGTTCTTCATCACCCAAAATAAGAAGTGTATCCCCGGAATTAATGTTAAAAAGAGTACGCGCCTCTTTTGAAATGACAATCTGCCCTTTTTTGCCAACCTCCTACAAGTATCACATTATTTTAGCATAAAAGTAAAACTTTGTCAAGTGATATCGGACTAGTTATCAGCACACTGAAATTTTTCGGCGGGGGAAATCATAAAACCTTCCAGCCCCACAGTCATTATGTCGGCGGCAATGATTTTGTTTTTATACATAAGGACATTTGCGCGGACGGGTGTGGGGGTCGGGAATGGAAAATTTGTAACGATATAGGTGTATCGAACCACGGTTTTGCCGAGATATGGAGTAATATCAAGTCCTATTTCCTTTTGAAGGGAATTGTAATTTTCAAGAGTTTTATTCATAGTTTGGGGAAACGTATAGATTACCCTTTCTATAGGGTTTTTTTCAAGCCGGTATCCGTAGTTTGAGAAAAACCGGTGGATTATCATATCCGGACTGAAGGTATAAAGAAAAAGCTGGGCAATAATCAAAAACAGAGCCGATGATAAGAGAATACGCTTCAAAATAAAAACACGTTTCAAAGAAATCACCTCACAAATTTATACGCAAAAAAAAAGAAAAAATTACAAAATTCGCTGTAATGAAATTGTAACCCCAAAATTTGCAAAATGGGTTGACACTTTCTTCCTTTAGTGGTATAATGGGCGCGACAAAGGGAATGGTTCTATAACACCGAGATATAAGCTATCGGAGGAGGTAAAAATGCATATAGAAGAGAATAAACTCCCTGATTATGAAGAACTTTTTGAAGAGACAAGAACCAAAAAACATGTTGCTGCGAGAGTCGTATACAACCTGTTTTTACAAAATAAATTTGATTTTATTATATCAATTCTTCTTTATTTCGTTAAGAGTGTTGCTATATGGGTAATTCCAATTGTACTTGCCGGTGCGATTAATATTGCAACGAACCATGTAATGGGCAAGGGCGGAGATGTGAAAGACATATGGATGTGGGCGATTGTCGGACTTATCGTACTTGTCATTAATATTCCGTTCAATGCGCTGTATGTCCATTTTTCCAGCCGTGCGCTGAGAAATATCGGCGCGGGAATGAGAAACTCTCTTGTTAAAAAACTTCAGCATCTTTCCATTACATATCATAAAGAGATTGAAAGCGGCAGGCTTCAGTCGAAATTTATAAGGGATATGGAGGCCATTGAATTTCTGAACAATCAGATGATAATGACTCTTGTTCCGGCAATTATAACGGCTTCTGTGACAATGTTGATCGTAATTTATAAAAACTGGTTGATGGCGTGCCTATTTGTGGCAATAATACCCATCAATCTTGTAATAGTCCGTTCTTTCAGAAATAAGATAAGAAAGAATAACAGGGACTTTCGTCACGAGGTGGAAAATGTATCTTCTAAAGTGTCGGATATGATTGAAATGATTCCGCTGACTAAGGCGCATGGACTTGAAGAGGAACAGATACAGCGATTGAATGAAAGTTTGATCAACCTGAAAAATACAGGTCTGCGTATGGATAAAACCGGCGGATATTTTTCATCGATAAACTGGGTATCGTATAATGTAATTATAAATCTTTTCGTTATTGTGGCAGCAATAATGGCATATTACAGAAAAATAGAAATAGGCGATATAGTAATGTATCAGACATATTTTAATATGGTAATGAATCATATTAACCTTATTATAAATATGTATCAGGAAATGATAAAAGGTGTTGAAAGCCTGAAATCCGTAACGGAAATAATGGTATCGGATGATATAGAGGATAACCGTGATAAAATCAAGCTTCGTTATGTTCATGGCACAGTACAGTTTGATAATGTATCATATCATTATCCGAATGATGAAAAGACGATAATAAAAGACTTTACGCTTAATGTAAAGTCAGGAGAATGTATAGCTTTTGTAGGGGCTTCAGGATGCGGAAAATCTACAATTATGAATATGATCATAGGTTTTCTTAAACCTGTTAAAGGTGTGCTAAAAATTGACGGTAAGGAGATAAATCTGCTAAACCTTGAGGACTATCGTAAGTTTATTGCGGTCGTGCCTCAGAACAGCATTTTATTTACCGGGACAATTCGTGAAAATATACTTTACGGTGTTAAGAATGTGAACGAGAAAAAGATGCAGGAGATAATGGATAAGGCGAATATCCGGGAGTTTGTCGATAAAATGCCTAACGGACTTGATACTTTTATAGGAGAGCATGGGGGCAAACTGTCAGGTGGGCAGAAACAGAGAATTTCAATTGCCCGCGCCCTTATACGCGACCCTAAAATAATTATACTCGACGAGGCAACAAGCGCGCTTGACAATATATCGGAATATCAGGTCCAGCAAGCAATGGGTTCTCTTATAAAGGACAGGACTACCTTTATAGTTGCGCACAGGCTTTCCACAATTCGTGACGCGAACAGGATTGTTGTGATGGACGAAGGAAGAATTGTTGAAATGGGTACATATGAAGAGCTTATGGAGAACAGGGGAGAATTTTATAAATTGAAGAATCTTAGCGATATGAATACGGAAGGCGTAGAAGTATGATATGCGGTGAATGTCCGAGAAAATGTGGTGCTGTGAGGGACAGGGAATATGGAAACGGCGTTTGCGGCGTTGGAGAACTGCCGAAGGTTGTAAAAGTAATGCTGCATAAGTGGGAGGAGCCGTGTATAAGCGGAGAAAAGGGATCTGGAGCGGTATTTTTCAGCGGTTGTTCTCTTAAATGCGTGTTTTGCCAGAATTATGAAATATCAGTTGAAAGTAAAGGGAAATATATTACCATAAGCCACTTGCGAAAGCTGTTTGAACAGCTGATTGACGAAGGGGCACATAATATAAATCTTGTAAACCCGACACATTATGTTCATGCCATAAAAAAGGTTCTTGAAGAAAAGCTACCTGTTCCGGTGGTATATAATTGCGGGGGATATGAAAGCATTGATGCTTTACGCGAGATGAACGGAAAAGTACAGATATATCTTGCAGACTATAAATATTCCGATAATAACATGGCTAAAAAATATTCCGGAGCGGGAGATTATCCTGAAGTAGCCGCCGAGGCGATAAAGGAAATGTACCGCCAGACGGGCGACTTTGAATTAGACAGTTCCGGTATGATGACACGGGGAGTCATAATACGTCATCTTGTGCTGCCGGGCGCAGCGGAAAATTCAAAAAAGGTGATAGATTTTGTAGCACGTGAGTTTAAAGGCAAAAAGGTAATGTTCAGCCTTATGGGGCAATATCTGCCTTTCGGGAAGGTGCTGTCGGATAACAGATACGCTGAAATAAACAAGAAGGTAGCCGCGCCTATGTATAGAAAGCTATGTCAGTATATGGAGGCGTGCCAAATAGAATACGGATATACACAGCAGCTGTCAGCAGCCGACAGTAAGTATAAACCTGACTTTGAGTGCAACATATAAGGAAAAAACATTTGTGCAGGAAAAAATTATACAGGTCAGCTTGATGACAAAGTCATTAAGCTGTGCAGACACTGAGAAACGAAGGTGGATTTCATGAAAATAAGTGCGTCGGCGTACAAAGGTACGGTAGTCACTTGTTTTCATGAAAAGTGAATACAGCCGCCATTTGGCGGCTGTATTGTGAACATTTTTTATTTTCTATAAAACACTTGAAATTTTTGTTTGTAATTTATTTTGCACGGTCAACCGAGTTTGTCAGCGGTCTGACCCGTATATTAAAGCGGTATACCGCTTTAATATACGGGTTTTTTTTACTTATTATCGATAAGCTGCAGAGTATCTTTAGCAATCATAAGTTCTTCGTTTGTTGGAATTACGAGTATCTTTGTTTTTGAATCCGGGGCGGTAACATCCACAGTGCCGCGGATTTGGTTTTTATCTTTATCTATCTTAATGCCCATAAATTCCATATCCTCAACCGCCGCCTCACGAATGGAGGGGGAGTTTTCGCCGATGCCGGCTGTAAATACGATAGCGTCAACGCCGCCCATTGCCGCCGCATATGCGGCAATATAACTCTTTGTTTGATATGTAAACATATCAAGGGCAAGCTGGGCTCTTTTGTTACCTTCACTGGCTGCCACGGCAAGATCACGGAAATCACTGCTTACTCCGGAAATGCCGTAAACACCAGAATCTTTATTCATCATATTATTAACATCCGATGTAGACATGTTGTATTTGTCCATTAATATGGGGATAATTGCAGGGTCAATGCATCCGCACCGTGTACCCATAAGCATGCCAGCAAGGGGAGTAAAGCCCATTGAAGTATCTATTACTTTTCCGTACTTTACTGCCGCTACAGAAGAACCGTTGCCGAGATGAACTGTGATTATCTTGAGTTCTTCGATTGGCTTGCCAAAAAATTTAGCGGCTTCGCCTGAAACAAATCTGTGGGAAGTTCCGTGGAAACCGTAACGGCGGATTTTATCCTTTTCGTAATATTTGTAAGGAATTCCGTACATGAATGCTTTCGAAGGCATAGTCTGATGGAAGGCGGTATCAAATACGCCAACCTGTGGAACATCTTTGCCCATGGCTTCTTCAATTGCGTTTATACCTATAAGATTGGCAGGATTGTGAAGGGGAGCAAATTCAGAACAAATTTCAAGTGCCCGCTTAACATCCTCATTAATTATTGTTGAACAGCTGAACGTTTCGCCGCCGTGTACGACTCTGTGTCCTACTGCTGAAATTTCAGAAAGAGAAGAAATAACGCCGTGGTCTTTATCACAAAGGGCATCAAGTACCATTTTTATTGCGTCTGTATGGCTTGGCATAGGTTTTTCGGCTTCAAACGGATTTTTGCCTGTAGGCTTATGGGTGAGCTTTGAGCCTTCAATGCCTATTCTTTCACATAAACCCTTTGCCATAACTTCTTCCGTTGCCATATCAATAAGCTGATATTTAAGAGATGAACTTCCCGCGTTTATAACAAAAATTTTCATTGATAAATCCCCCTTATTCCTTACTTGTTATTGCCTGAACAGATGTTATTGCAATAACGCCTACAATATCATCCGCAACACAGCCTCTTGAAAGGTCGTTAATCGGTTTAGCAATACCTTGGGTAATAGGGCCGTATGCTTCAGCTTTGCCCAATCGTTGAGCAATTTTATACCCTATGTTTCCCGCGTCAAGGTTAGGGAATATAAGTACATTTGCTTTACCTGAAACAGAGGATCCGGGAGCTTTTGAATTACCCACGGACTTAACAATTGCGGCGTCAAGCTGTAGTTCACCGTCAATATTTATGTCAGGTCTTTTTTCTTTTGCAAGCTTTGTAGCCTGTACAACTTTATCTACAAGAGGGCCGTTTGCACTGCCATATGTAGAAAATGAAAGAAGGGCAACGTTTGGAGTTGCCTCAATAAGGCGTGTAAAGCTTTTAGACGAGGAAATTGCAATTTCGGAAAGCTCATCGGCTGAGGGGTCAATAACAAGACCACTGTCACCAAATATAAATGTGCCGTGTTCGCCGTATTCGCAGTCAGGAACACAGATTATAAAAAAAGCGGATACAAGCTTGGTATCGGGAGCCGTTTTGACAGTCTGCAATGCGCTTCGCATTACGTTTGCGGTAGAATTTACAGCACCTGCTACCATACCGTCGGCTTCGTTATTTTTCACAAGCATACAGCCGAAATAAAGAGTATTTTTAAGAGTTTCTCTTGCTTTTTCGAGAGTCATACCTTTTGCTTTGCGCATCTCATAGAATTGCTGGGCAAAAGCTTCATACCTATCGTATTTAACAGGGTCAATGATTTTAGCGGCGGAAATATCATGTCCCTCAGCTTTTGATTTTATAACTTCTTCATTACCGAGAAGTATAATATTTGCGATACCTTCTTTAAGAGCCTTTTCCGCAGCTTCAATAGTGCGGGGCTCTTCACCTTCGGCGAGAACAATCGTTTGCTTGTCCGCCTTGGCGCGTTCTTTAATTCTGTCCAAAAATTTGCTCACGTATAATGCCTCCTGTAAAATTAGAATATTAACAAAAATTCACTTATATATTATATAACAAATATTTGCTTTTTACAAGACTTTTTGCAAATTTTATAGGAATATAAAAAAATAAAAAGCAAAAGCACTTTTGTTTTGCCATAATGACATTAACAAAAGTGCTTTTGAACGAATTAGATTAGTCCTTTAATTTGAATGACTCACAATCTGTACATTTAACCTCTGTGGGGTTTGTCTCATGTGTGCCGACAGAGATCTTATCTAAAGAGCAATAATTTTTAGATTGACAATGATTCTCACAAGAGTACACCGTACAACCGATTGACTGATTAGCATTTTTATCCATTTTAATTTCACCTCCGTAAAAAGAAGATATTTGTATTATTCCACCAAATTAAAGAATTATTCGGTAAATTTAAAGGTGAATTAAATTATATGGACTGCATATATTAATATACATTGACTTTTAAAAGAAACAATGTTATAATATAACATATTATTATAAAAAGGAGGGAAATTACATGAATATATGCGTATATGGCGCTTCAAGCGATTTAATAAATGATGAATATATAAAAAGTACTGAAGAACTCGGCATAAAAATGGCTAAACGCGGTCACGGACTCGTATTTGGAGGCGGAAACGCTGGGCTTATGGGCGCTTCGGCAAGAGGAGTATATAAAGAAAAAGGAAATATCGTAGGTGTCGCACCTTCTTTTTTTGATGTTGACGGGCGTCTTTTTGAGCACTGTACAGAGCTGATATTTACTGACACTATGCGTGAGCGTAAGCAAATTTTGGAAGAAAAATCAGACGCTTATATTGTTACTCCGGGAGGGATAGGAACCCTTGACGAATTTTTTGAAATGCTTACTTTAAAGCAGCTGGGCAGACACGCAAAAGCTATAGCGGTGTTTAATATATTGGGTTATTACGACGATATGGTAAATATGCTGAAAAAAACGTCGCAGCAGGGATTTATGTGCGACGCAAGTCTTAACCTTTTCAAAATTTTTGAGGACGCAGACAGAATGCTTGACTGGCTTGAAAAATATAAAGGTACAGCTGTTGACATTGCCCATATGAAACCGATAAGTAAAAGACCTTTGGAGAGTTTATAAAAGAACGCTCTTTTTAAATAGGAACCTCAGATTATAACTTTCCCTCTTTAACGGGCATAAAATATTTTCTAACATACTTTTAAATTTGACTGGCATCGGATGAAATACGATGTCAGTTTTGTTGTTTTTGCCTAAAATTTTTTATGGCTATAGAAATTTACATAATCCGGGAAATCTCTTATTTCATTGCCTGGTTATCTCATATGCCGTAATTACTTGATTTTAATTGCATAGGTTTCAAGAGGCGTGATTTTGGAAACGGATTTTTTATTAAGCTTTTTAAGAATATATATAAGCAGTATTGTCTGAAAGATTATGGACATCATCCATGATATAGGCCATGTCGCATATAAAAGTCTTAAATTTCTGAAATGTGGGAAAATATAAACAACAAAGAAAATTCGAAATCCGCAGACGGTAATAAGGGCAATAAGCATTGGACGTACAGAGTGTCCGAGTCCTCGGAGTGCGCCGTTTAAAGTATCCATTATACCGCAGATAAAATAAGTAGTGCATATAACGCCCATTCTGTATACCGAATATTTGATTACATCACTGTCATTAGAATAAATCCCGGATAGCAGTGTGCCGTTCAGATAAAACGCCCAGCCTAATACCGTCCCGACGACGGCAACACAGGCAAGACAGGTAAAAATACCTTTTTTTAATCTGTCATAACGGCCCGCACCACAGTTTTGACTGGCAAAGGTCAGTGCCGTATGATGAAAAGAGTTCATTGCTATATAAACAAACCCTTCAAGACTGCTTCCGACGGAGTTTCCGGCAACAACAAGCGAGCCAAAACTGTTTACGGCAGATTGTATGATAACATTGGAGATAGAAAAAAGGGATGAGTTTATACCCGATGGAATTCCGATTTTAATTATCGCTAAAAGTTCGGATTTATCTATACAAAGTTTTTTGAAATCAAAATGCGGCAAACCTTCAAGATGGGCAAGAAAGTAGATAATAAGTATTGCGGATATGTATTGTGAAATGATAGTTGCAATTGCCGCGCCGGCAACATCCAAGTTAAATTCTACTACAAGGAGCAGATTGAGCGCAACATTGACTATACCCGAAAATACAAGGACATAAAGCGGACGCTTTGTATCTCCCGTAGCGCGGATAATTGAAGCCCCGAAATCATAAAGCATCATTCCCGGAAACCCTATAAATATTATTTTCATATACTTTGCCGAAAGATAAATTAAATCGTCCGGGGTACTCACAAGCGAAAGGAGAGGGTTTACCGCAAAGAAAGCAACTATGCCCACAACAATTCCGCTCAGAACACTTATAACTATTGAGGTATGCATTACCCTTGAGAAACCTTTGAAGACTTTTGAGCCGAAATATCTGGCGGCTATTACGCTTGAGCCTACTGAAAGTCCGAGAAAAAAGTTGACTATGAGACTGTTAAGAG
>JAUZPZ010000067.1 GCA_030705675.1 Bacillota bacterium | reverse complement strand
TCAAAACAAAGCAATAACTACCTAAATGAATTGATTAAAAAAAGCGGCAATATAGATTTTTCGATGCCGTATATGCTGGGTTATTCGGGACTTGATGATACCCCGCTGAAAAAATACATTTCAGACAGTAAAAGCGTGTGGGAAGAAAACGAGGAAAACATTCCTGTTTCGATTATCGGAAGCACGATAGGAACTCACGCCGGCCCCGGAGCAATAGTTACGGCATTTTTTAAAAAAGGAATTTAAACTTAAAATTGCCCATACTTTATGCAATAAAGTATGGGCAATTTCTTATATTATTTCTTTTCAAGGTGAAAAGCTTCGTCAATTTCGGAAATCTGGTTAGCTGAAATTTTAACAATATCCCCAATATGCACGGATAAAATAATCGACTTTGCGGTATATTCCGTAACCTCAAGGCGGTCAAACGCGTTGAGAAGCGATGTTCCCGCAACAAGTACACAGTCGTTTTCAACAAGAACAACGGGATCTACCGTGGAAATGATATCCGCGAGGTTTTCATAGTTTATAAATGTACTGCCAAATGGTACTTTAGGCACATCACGAAGCATAATATAGCTCTCTGGTATCGTGCGTGAGTCAAACTCGGTTTCCGTAAGCGCAAATGCCATTACATTATGCGGGTGAGCAATGATAAGGGAATTTATTTCAGGATGTTTTTCATAGATTGTTTTATGAAGAAGAACCGAACGGCTAGGCACTTTGCCTGACTCCTTCATATTTCCCTTTATGGTTACAATGTCCTCCGGCTCAAGATATTTTCTGTCCATGTTATGAGGGGTAATTATAAAGGTATCATTATCTATCCTTTGTGAAAAAGTCCCCTGTGTGCTGGTGAATAATCTCTGTTTATACGCGCGGTGTATAAGTTTTGCCATTTGTACTCGTGCTTCTTTTTCAACAGTAGAGTGAGTTGTCTGAATAAATTCGTCCATAACAGGGTTTAATTTTTCCTCTGAAAGCTGAAGGTTTTCCTTACTTAAAGCACGTTCTTTACCTATAATATTTGTGTTTATATGAAGCCGTGCGCAATATTCAATCGTTTCAAAAGCCATAAAAGCGGTAAATAAATCTTTGTGACCTATAACAACACCGTGATTTTCGAGGATTACGGTGTGCATATTGTCATTTTGTTTGAATTGATCAGCTATTTTATCACCGAGATTTGTGCTGCCCGGTAAACCGTACTTTGCAATACCTATAGGGCCACACACCTGATTTACATTTGGTATAATGTTGGTATTTGGTGTTTTGCGTACGATACTGAAGGCCACTAGAGCGGGCGGGTGGGCATGAAGTACCGCGCGTATGTCACTGCGTGTTTCGTATAGCTTTTTATGAAAAGGAAACTCAGACGAAGGTTTGTGTTTGCCAATAACCGTTCCGTCAGGTTTTATACATACCATATCATCCCGTGTAAGGGAGCCTTTGTCCACGCTTCCCGGAGTAATCCAAATATCACCGTTGCTATCTAGAATAGAAAGATTGCCGCCTGAAGTAGTAGTCATTCCATAGTCGTAAATCCGCTCCATCATCATGACCAACTGATCGGCGGGAGGCATAAGGTTAAATTTCATAAAAGCAGCTCCTTTTCATGTCGAATGTATTATATGGTTTATTATATACCATTAATCTGATTGTGTCAAACAAATTCTGTTAATAAACAAAGAGGCTTAAACCGGCAGGTTTAAGTCTCTTAAATCTAACATATTTTTATTTATGCCTTCCAATTATCCGCAAGGGTTTTCAAAATATCTACACAACCGTCTATGCCAATCGCGCCGCTGTCCAAACAAATATTATAATTGCACGTTGCGCCCCATTTTTTGCCGGTGTAAAAATTATAATAATTCGCTCTTTTTTTATCACAGCGCAGAATGAATTCCTTCATATTCTTTGACTCTATTTTATACTCATTCACAGCCCTGTTTACACGGCTTTCAACATCACTGTAAATAAACACCTTAATACAGTGCGGGTTATCACGCAAAATATAATCGGCGCATCTCCCGACTATCACGCAAGGTCCTTCAACAGCAATCTTCTCTATGGTTTCCGTCTGAATTCTGAAAATCTTATCATTAATCGAAACGTCGCTGTAATTCATCATTCGGCTTGCTGATGTATACATCCCTATTACCATTGAATAGAGCAGGCTGTTTGCCGCCTCCTCATCTACCTTTTCAAATACTTCGGGACTTATTCCGCTCTCTTTTGCCGCAACCGTTATGAGTTCTTTATCATAATACTTTATATCCAGCCTTTCCGCAAGCTCTTTCGCTATTATTCTTCCGCCGCTTCCAAACTGTCTTCCAATGGTAATTATCTGGTTCATCAAGCCACCTCCTTATCTATCATGCAGACGCCGCTATTACCTTTTCGGCAACAGATGCGGGTGCCTGCTCATATCTTTCAAAATCAAAAGTGAACTCACCCTGTCCCCGCGTCATAGAACGCAAATCTATAGCATAGCTATGCATTTCCCCTACAGGCACTTCGGCAATAACTTTTCCCGGCTCCATACCTATTACCTTTCCGCGGCGTTTATTTATATCTCCCGTTATATCTCCCGTATATTCGTCCGGTACATTTACTTCAAGATGCCCTATAGGCTCAAGAATTACCGGTCCTGCTTTAAGCAGTTCCTTAAAAGCAAGATGAGCCGCCATTTTAAATGCCATTTCGGAAGAATCCACTTCGTGATATGATCCGTCTTTCAAAATAGCTTTTATTCCAACTACTTTGTATTTTGCCTGTAACCCTTCACTCATCATCTCTCTAAGACCTTTTTCAATCGCCGGGTGAAAATTTTTCGGCACGCTTCCTCCAAAAATTTGCTCTTCAAAAACCAATTCCTCGCTGTTACAAGGCTCAAAATCAATTATTACGTGCCCATATTGTCCGTGTCCGCCCGATTGTTTCTTGTGTTTTCCCTCCGCTGTAAGCTTCTTTGTAATAGTCTCGCGGTAGGAAACTTTCGGCTTTGCGGTATCTACGTCAGTTCCCATAGCTTTAAGCCGGCTTATCATAACGTCCAGCTGCTGATCCCCTATTCCCGATATTACAAGCTGGTGCGTTTCCGCATTATTTACAGCTTTAAATGTCATATCCTCTTCCGTCAGTTTTTGCAATCCCACGCTTATTTTGTCTTCGTCCCCTCTGGCTTTCGGAATTACCGCAAGAGAATAGTTGGGTTGAGGCAGCTTCTGCACAGGCAAAACGTCTTTTGTTCCCACAGCGCATAAAGTATCTCCCGTAGATGATACCGCAAGTTTTGTAACGGCGCAAATATCGCCCGCTACCGCAAAGGGTATTTCTGTTTTCTCCCTGCCACACAGCGCAAGGACATTGCCTATCTTCTCGTTTTCCTCTTTGTTTGCGTTAAATACCACCGAGTTTGATTTAAGCATTCCGTCATATATTTTAAGTATTGTAAGCTTTCCCACAAAAGGGTCGATTATAGTTTTAAGTATCTGTGCCTTAAAAGGAGCCTCCTTTTTGCCGCAGTTGGGAGCCGGCATATATAAAACCAACTTTTCAAGCAGAGCGTCAACCCCCGTATTTTCAAGAGCGCTGCCGCACATTACAGGCATAAGCGTCTTTGCGGCTGTTGCCTCCGCAATACCTTTCTTCATATCCTCTTTTGTAAAGGCAGTATCCGAAAAAAACTTTTCAAGCAAAGTTTCATCCGCTTCGGCTATTGCCTCGCAAAGCTCCGCCTTAGTATTCTGCAATCCCGGATATATATCTTCGGGAACGGAAACTTCCGTCTTTTTACCTCCTGCGCCAAACTTATATGCCACGCTTTCCGCAACATCCACATACCCTGTAAACTTTCCGTTTTCACGTATGGGAATCATAACGGGTACAACCTTACTGCCGTATTTTTCTTTCAATCCAGCGACAATTTTATCAAAATCCGCATTTTCATGATCCATTTTATTAATAAAAAACATTACAGAAAGACCGTTGTCCACCGCTTTGTTTACTTCTATTGCCCCTCCTGCTCCAAGCCCCGATTTTCCGCTGATTACCGCAATTGCCGAATCAGCCATCTGAACCGAGCTTATTCTATCCGCTACAAAATCGTAATATCCTGGCGCATCTATAATATTAATTTTATGATTTCCATATTCAAATGAAGCAACTGAAAGCCTTACCGACATTTTCTTCTTTATTTCTTCAGCATCATAATCACATACGGTATTGCCGTCATCTACCTTTCCAAGACGAGATAATATCCCCGTATTATAAATTAATGCTTCTGCAAGGGAGGTTTTTCCGGACTTGTTTTTACCGATAAGGCATATGTTTCTTATTTCGTTTTGTTCAAAGGTTTTCATCTGCGGGGCCTCCTCAAAATAATTTTGTTATGCGCGCATGCATATGTTATTAATATTCTATATAATTTTATAAATTCCTTCTGTATTTTTTGGCACTTTTCACAAAAATTATTAGATTTTTGTTACATTATACATTGTTGTATTTTTTTTTGAAAACAAAATCGTCAATTCATACAAGCTGGTTTACATAATAAACTTATGTAAACCAGCTTTCTCCTGTTTTCGACATACTTTGCGCCGCTTTTTCTACATAATCCACATAGTTTTCAACATTTTTATATGGCTTCTCATAATTGTATTGAAAACTATGTTAAGAAGTTTTTTTCCATCTTTTTTTAATATTTCAAAAAACTATTGCAATCTTTTCAAATATATTGTATAATTATAATATCTATTATATGTAGATTAGTATTTAAATATTTGTTTATAATATATTTATAAGAACTTCAAAAGGAAGGGAACATTCGCAATGAAAAAATTATTTCCCGTAATTGTCATTGCTCTTATATTAATCACGCTTTCTTCATGCAAGGTCATCAAGGGTACTGATGGCGCGCCTACCGGGTTGCGTGATATTACATGGGGCATGGCAAGAACTGAAGTGCGTAAGGCGGAAACAGCCAAGTTTATGGGCTATGATGATAACTATCTTTTTTATCACGATACGGACAAAAAGCAGCCTATTGTGGAAATGGGATTAAATACCAATAATAATGTAGATCTCTGGTATTATTTTAACAGCGAAGACAAACTTTTTAAAATAGAATACAGGCTTTCTACTCCAAAAATGACTGATGATTATTATAAGCTTCTTAAATCGCTTATGAGTGATATGTATGGCAAGCCATATAAAGAAGATTCTCCTGATAAAGAAGACGCGCACACAAAGATAACTTCCTGGAAAAGCGGAAAAAGCGACATTCGGCTTTCATATCAGGCAAATCCATCCTCTATATCAAAGATAATGTATGTAACTTATTTGCCAAACAATTAAGTATGCCAGTATAGGCATATATAATTTTGTAATAGTTCGTTGTAGGCATAGCTATTTTCTACTTACAGTGCATCTTTTTTAGCGGCCCTCCAGTGTGACCGCTTTTTCTATATTTTTATTAAAAATAATGTGCAAAACAAATGAATCGACTATAGCAAAGCCTCCTGTGGTTTTATTTTACCACAGGAGGCTCTTTTTTTAATTGTCCGTTTTTGCCGGCTTTGTTCAATTATTTTCAGGGCATATTTTTTGTGCAATTTTCTATTTGAATGTTGTTTTGCTACAATTCCTTCAAAGTCACCACGCCGCCCGCTTATTTTTTCTTTATTTTTTCCCAGTATTCTCTTGCCGCCTGCTCAGTTTTATTTTCACCGTATTCATAATAAACACGGCTCTTTATTTTATCGGGCAAATACTGCTGATATACATAGTGATCCGGGTACATATGCGGATATTTGTATTCTATTCCGTTTCCCAGCTTTCCCGCTCCCGCATAATGGGAATCTTTAAGATGCTTCGGAATATCTCCCGTATCCGAGTTTTCAATATCCTCAACCGCGGCATTTATCGCATTTACTGCCGAGTTGGACTTTGGCGCGGTCGCCAGCAAAATAACTGCCTGCGAAAGAGGTATCTGCGCTTCCGGGAAACCCAGCTCCTTTGCGGCGTCCGTACACGCCTTGACTATGGTAATTGCGTTCGGATAGGCAAGTCCTATATCTTCAGCCGCCATAACAAGCAGCCGCCTGCAAATTGAAATAAGGTCCCCCGCAACGACAAGCCGTGCAAGATAATGAAGCGCCGCATCAGGATCGCTTCCCCTTATTGATTTCTGAAACGCACTAAGTATGTCATAATGGCTGTCCCCGTCGCGGTCGTACCGCATACCCGGACGGTTTGAGGCCTCAGCCGCGATATCCTCGGTAATATTAATTCCCTTTTCGTGTACGGCGCAGACCGTGCATATTTCAAGCATATTAAGCGCACGGCGGACATCGCCAAAGCAAGCGTTCGCTATATGATGAAGCGCGCCTTTTTCCACGGTAAATTCAAGATTTTCATAGTCCTTTTTTAGTATCTCCACCGCCCGTTCAAGCGCTTTTTCCACATCTTCCGCGTCGATTGGTTTAAATTCAAACACGGTACTGCGGCTTAAAATAGCGTTATAAACATAAAAATATGGATTTTCCGTTGTAGATGCAATCAGCGTGATACTGCCGTTTTCAATATATTCAAGAAGTGACTGCTGCTGTTTTTTATTGAAATTCTGAATTTCGTCCAAATAAAGAATAACCCCGTCCGCACCCTCTATTTCGTTCACGCTGTCCGCCACCCGGCGTATATCGCTTACCGAAGCCGTAGTCGCATTGAGAGAGTACAGCTTTTTACCTGCGGATTTTGCTATTATGCGGGCAACCGTAGTTTTACCCGTCCCCGAAGGTCCATAAAAAATCATGTTCGGCAGTTCGCCTGCCCCTACAATGCGGGACAAAAGTTTATTTTTACCCAAAATATGCTGTTGACCCACCACTTCGTCAAGAGAAGAAGGACGTATCCGATCAGCAAGAGGGGAATTATAATCCATACGGCTCACCCCCTATTATCTTTGTTATTTTACAAATTCTGCTACCTTGCGCACAACATTTTCGGCAGTCAGTCCGTATTCTTCCAGCAACGCCGCCGGAGTTCCGGACTTGCCGAACTTGTCCTCAATTCCTATTCTCATCATAGCAGTGGGCGCGTTTTCTGCCAAAACCTCGGCAACCGCCCCGCCAAGACCGCCTATAATGCTATGCTCCTCAACGGTAACAATTTTGCCCGTTTCCCTTGCGGCCTTTATTATAATATCTTTATCAATCGGTTTAATTGTATGAATATCAATGACCCTCGCGCTTATCCCCTGCTTTTCAAGCTCATTTGCGGCGTCAAGGCATTTGCTTACCATAAGACCGGTCGCAATTATTGTGACGTCACCGCCATCTTTAATTTTTATGCCTTTGCCTATTTCAAAATTGCATTCACCCTCGCCGTAAACAGCGGGCACAGCAAGCCTGCCGAATCTTAAATACACCGGTCCGTCATACTTAGCGGCCGCTTCCACCGCCTTTTTGGACTCCTCGGCGTCGCACGGGCTTATAATTACCATATTAGGTAGCGCCCTCATAATCGCAATATCCTCTATAGCCTGATGGCTTCCGCCGTCTTCACCTACGGAAATGCCCGCATGAGTCGCCCCTATTTTAACATTGAGTTTTGTATAGCAAATGGAGTTTCTTATCTGCTCAAATGCCCTTCCTGCCGCAAAAACCGCAAATGTACTTGCAAAAACGGTTTTGCCGCATGACGCTATACCTGCCGCTGTTGACATCATATTTGCTTCCGCAATACCCATATTTATATGCCTTGACGGAAATTTTTTCTTAAAAGAGTCCGTCTTTGTGGATTTGGACAGATCCGCGTCCAGCACTATTATGTTTTCATTTTTTTCTCCAAGCTCTACAAGTGCTTCGCCGTAAGCTTCACGAGTTGCCTTCATTTTTACTTCCGCCATTTTCAGTTCTCCTCCAATTCGCTGATCTTTGCATCAATTTCGGCAACCGCCATATTATATTGCTCCTCGTTCGGCGCATTTCCATGCCAGCCTGCCTCGTTTTCCATGAAGGAAACCCCTTTTCCTTTTATATCGTTGCAAATAATCACGGTAGGCTGACCTTTTACGCTTTTTGCTTTTTCAAGCGCGTCTATAATCTCATTTACCTTATTGCCGTTGATTATTATTACATTCCAGCCGAAGGCCTCAAATTTTTTATCTACAGGCGTAGGGTTCATTACCTTCCTCACATCGCCGTCAATCTGCAAAAGATTAAGGTCAACAAACGCGGTAAGATTGTCCAGCTTATAGTGGGCTGCAAACATTGCCGCTTCCCATACCTGCCCTTCCTCCAACTCGCCGTCGCCCAAAACCGTATAAACGCGGTAGCTTTTTCCGTCCAGCTTTGCCACCATCGCCATGCCGTTTGCGGCGCACACGCCCTGACCTAAAGAACCGGTCGACATATCCACGCCGGGCACCTTATTCATGTCCGGATGTCCCTGAAGATAGCTGTCTATTCTCCGGAATGACGGCAAGTCCTCCACCGGGAAAAATCCCCTGTGTGCAAGCGCGGCATAAAGCGCGGGAGCGCAATGGCCTTTTGAGAGTACAAATCTGTCACGATCCGGATTTTTCGGGTTTTTCGGATCGATATTCATTTCTTTGAAATAAAGAACAGCCATAATTTCCGCAATGGAAAGCGAACCTCCCGGATGTCCCGACTTCGCACTGTAAATTTCAGTTAAGATATCACGCCTAAGTTTGTAGGCAATAACACCCAGTTCTTTTTTTTCAATCGGCATTTTCAAATTCCCCGTTTCTCTTTAAGTAATATAGTCATTATTTCATCAATGCGCTCTTGTCTGCCGCTCAAATATAGCCAGCCCATAAGCGCCTCAAGCCCCGTCGCCCTCCTATAATCCATCAAATCGGCATTCTTGGGCACCGTTGCAGATTTCGCGTTTCTGCCCCTTTTATAAATTGCTTCTTCATCATCGGTAAGAAAGGGCTCCAGCACATTCATAAACTCACTCTGCGCTTTCGCGCTGACATATTGCATTGCCTGCCTGTGCAGTTTGTTTGAAGAAAAATTCCCGGTTGCCACTAAATGCGCCCTGACATACACTTCATATACACAGTCGCCCATGTAGGCAAGCGTGAGAGGTGAGTACATTGACGGCTTTTCAGCCGCTTCCTCCATTTGTCCCAGCATGTTTTACGCCTCCTGCTTTCCGGTAATTTTAATCTGAACGCCTTGGGGAGTGTCTTTAAGCTCTATCCCCTTTTCAAGCAGCTCGTCTCTTATACGGTCCGCCTCCGCCCAGTTTTTCTCCTTTCGCGCCAAAGCGCGCGCGTCAATCAGCGCCTTTATTTCAGGGTTGATTTCCTCTTGTTTGTCATTTTGCAAAATACCCAGCACGCCGCCCATATCTTTGAGAAAGTTTTTAACATCACACAGCAGTTTTTTTCCATAGGTTTTATCCCCAATAAACTCTGTATTGATTTCCTTTACTATTTCAAACAAAACGCTTATCGCGTCCGCGGTATTTATATCATCATCCATAGCGTCAATAAATTTCTGACGGTAGGAAGTAATTTTCTCATAAAGTGCCTTCTCTTCATTCGTTTCCTCTTTTTCCTCCGCTTTGGAAATAAGAAAATCAAGCTGCTTCGCGCAAGTGTACAGCCTTTCAAGAGAAGTCTTTGACTGCTCCATAAGCTCTTCCGAAAAGTTTATGGGGCTGCGGTAATGCGCCGAAAGCATAAAGAAACGGATAACTTCATAGTCATACTTCTTTGCAATATCACGAATTGTAAAGAAATTACCGAGAGACTTCGACATTTTTTCATTGTTTACATTTATAAATCCATTATGCAGCCAATAACGCGCAAAAGTCTGTCCGTTTGCCGCTTCGCTCTGCGCAATCTCGTTTTCATGATGGGGGAAAATAAGGTCTTTTCCTCCGCTGTG
>JAUZPZ010000066.1 GCA_030705675.1 Bacillota bacterium | reverse complement strand
TGGCGGTATTATGTTTATCTGATTCAATTACAGATTTAAAAGCGCGGCTTTCTAAAATTATTATAGGTTACACATATGACGGCATTCCTGTTACCGCCGGTGAACTGAAAGCGGCGGGAGCAATGACGGCTCTTTTAAAGGACGCAATTAAGCCCAACCTTGTACAGACTTTGGAAGGAACGCCGGCATTTGTACACGGAGGTCCTTTTGCAAACATTGCTCATGGATGTAACTCGGTAATTGCTACCAAAATAGCGATGAAGCTGGGTGATTATACTGTGACCGAGGCGGGTTTTGGCGCGGATCTCGGCGCGGAAAAGTTTTTTGATATAAAATGCAGATACGCCGGACTTAAACCTTCCGCTGTTGTAATAGTTGCAACTATCCGTGCTTTGAAAATGCACGGAGGGGTGCCCAAAACGGAGCTTGGAAAGGAAAACTTGACGGCGCTTGAAAATGGTATCCCCAATCTTTTGCGCCATGTTTCAAATATTCAAAAAGTTTATAAGCTGCCTTCGGTGGTTGCGTTAAACCGATTCCCCACAGATACTGACAATGAAGTTAAACTGATAATTGAAAAATGCAATGCCCTTGGGGTAGATGTTGTTCTTTCCGATGTATGGGCAGAGGGCGGCAATGGCGGAATAGCGCTTGCAAATGAAGTAGTAAAACTGTGTGAAAAGGAGAACAACTTTACCTTTAGTTATGAGCTTAGGGGCACGATTGAAGAAAAAATTGAGGCAATTGTGAAAAAGGTTTACGGCGGAGACGGCATAAATATAACGCCTGCCGCAAAAAAACAAATTGATCTTCTTACACAGCTCGGATATGAAAAGCTCCCCGTTTGTATCGCAAAGACGCAGTATAGCTTTTCTGACGACATGACTAAACTTGGTGCACCGGAAGGGTTTACGGTAACCGTCAGAAATGTTAAAATTTCAGCCGGAGCCGGATTTATAGTTGTATTAACAGGTGATATCATGACTATGCCAGGTGTACCAAAGTCACCGGCTGCCGAAAGAATTGACGTTGATGAAAACGGCAAAATAAAAGGATTATTCTAACCTATATTTTTCAAGCATCTATTTTTTGTTTAGATGCTTGATTTTTTTTGATTAACATGGTATAATAAACGTAAACGTTTATTATATATTTTAAAAGCCCGTGCGAAATTTTCGCCTTGCGGCTGAGCCGCGTGTAGCCGAAACGCACCTGGGCAATTATACCATAACTGCAAAGTTATGGTATAATAAAAATATTTAAAACAAATACGGGTAAGTGCCTGTGCAACGAAATATATGGATTGAAAGGAGAGCTGAAAAATGTCTAAAAAAATTTATAAATCCAACACTGATAAAAAAATATTTGGTGTTTGCGGTGGAATAGCAGAATATTTTGACGTAGACTCTACAATTATTCGTTTAATATTGGTCATCTTTATATTATGTGCGGGAACAGGAATTTTGGCATATCTTATAGCTGCGCTTGTGATGCCAAAAAAACAGGATATAGTATAATATGAGCGTTGCTTTTAAATGAGTTTATATGGCAAGCTGTAATATAATCCATAAAAGCAGGAACTCGTTATCAAAAAGTTGGCGTAAGAATATACCTCCTATGGTAGAAAAATACTATAGGAGGTATTTTTATGCCAATGAAAGCTGTTTTTTTAAATCGCTATAACCTTATTAAAAAAAATAATATGTTGCTGATCTATTTCTTTTTTGAAAGTTCTTTTTTTAGCCATTCATATTCATTGGATATAAAAATATTGAATTTATCTATAAGACGTTGCTCATTTTCATCAGTAGTGTGTTCGGAAACATTATACTGATCATCTTGAACAGGCATATACGATATAAAACATTCCATATCTGAAGGGTAATTAAAATCGGCATAAATATCTTCTGCTTTTTCTAAAAGATCTTGATTGTTTTTTGCATTTTTTTGAACATCAGATAAAATTGCATACCTAAGTATCTTTAACGAACTTTTCTCTTTATCTTTGTTGTTACCAATAATATTATTAATCAACGAAAGAATAGCTTCTCTATCTTGTGTATCAGTAATCAATAATTCTATTATTTCTGGATTATCAATATGAGGTTCAACCTCAACTATTTTATTGGCATATTGAATTGCACTTTCAGGTTTAATAATACTTTTTTGGATTCCCCAATAAATACTACTCCATGTTAATAATTTTGCATATTTTTCTAAATTTATTTTATACATGACTTGTTACTTCCTTTCATCGAGAATTAGGTTTTCCAGTTATTTTTCCATTTGGTATAAATCGCCTATGTGTGACACCTTTTTCTGCATCATATATCCATTCAAAAACACCTTTTTTACCATTTAAACTACCTTGAACTTGATAGAGTGTTCTTGATTTTCCATCTCCACCCTTTAAAGAAAATTTTTTGGAACTATCAGCATAATTATCCACAATATTGCTAAATGAGTGATAGGGATCTGACTTTTTAGCAGAGCCAACTCTTTTATTGTTGACAATAGGATTATTGATGGTTTTTTTGCTACCCCTCGTATTTCCAAAATTCCCCCCTGTACCTGCCCCCATTAAGCAGTCACCTGCTTTCGGGATTTTGAAAACTCGCTTTCAAAATGTATTATATTTATGCCCTTATCTTTATACTGCTTGAAAATGTTATCAGGAACAGCACCGTAAACAATAATGGTTTTAGGCGATAATTTCTTTACAAGCTGTACAAGTCCTTTTTTGAAATACTCTTTATCATCTTTTAATCTGATACAGCCATGAGTGCCGACTGCTACTGTTTTATTTTTCTCAATTCCAGAAAAACAAAACAAATATGTTCTTTCGTCATTAAATCTTACATTTGGAATTATTTCAATTCCATTATTTTGAAACCATGCAGCAAGTGCGTGATTTCGGTATGTATTCCATATTTGCATGGATAGCGGCATATTACGATATAAGCTGAAATCAGGCGAAATTACTCCTCTGAAATTTTTAAGCTTTTTAAGGTATGCTTTCGGATTATTCCATAGCCGTTCAAACTTTGCGTCATGCTCGTAAAAAATCACCCATGAATCAAAGTCTGTACATGATTTGGACATAGCTTTTGAAAAGGTTATAACCTTTTCAGGTATCAAACTGCTTGTTATAACCTTGGGCATCTCAAAAAAGCCTTCGTAATTAGCATCTTCAACCAAAAAAGCATGAAATATATCATAATTATTAAATTTTTCTGTTATCATAAGTTAAAATTAACCTCCGCAAATTAAATTTCTTTTGTTTAAAACAGAAAATTTGTTTTAAACACTTGACTTTTATTTACGGATATGCTAAAATACGATTATGTAGAAGGAGTGCTTTTAGCATATCCGAGATGAAACACGTTAATTGGTTGCTGGTAACAACTTTTTAATGTGTTTTTTCTTTACCCTCAATTTACATCATTTCTTTCTTAATTTTAGTTATTATTCTACAAAATTTCCCTCTCGGTACATTTTTTCAATATTATGTGCTTGCCGGAGTTCTTTATCTGTACAATTACATATATTTTTAATTTTGTTGTTGTTTAATATAAAACAGCAATCCGGTCTTGTAAGCTTTGTATTCATTAATGTGACGCTATGTGTACTGACTATTGATTGCATATTTTCAAAGCTATGTATAATTTCCAAAACCTTTTCTGAAGTTTCGTAATGATAATATGCGTCAAATTCATCAATAACCAATAGTGTTAAATTGCTAAAGTGAAGCATCCAGCAATAAAATAGCAGGAGCGTTCTCGTTCCTGAGGAGCAAATACTCTCAAATTCCACAACATGTCCGTTTTCAAACTTTGCACCTATTGTTAACAGTCCACTCATTGTTTTGAGCGGTACAAGCGTATAATTCAGCTCAAATTGCTCTAAAAACTTATTAAAATCCGCAAGTTTCCCATTATTTAATACAATATCATGCAGAAGCCCACCACCTAATTTATAGCCTATGTATTGATTTGCTTCCTTTAGGCTTCTGAAAAAGAGCATGCCCTGAACAAAATGAATAATTTTAAAGATCACTGAGTTTTCGTCTTGTATTGTGTTATTATAAATATACTTAATTACGGAAAGTTGTTTTTGTAAACCATTTGTTTTTAAGTTTTCCGCACCCTTTATTTTAATATAGTTATCTTTTTCGTTAACAAAATTATGAAGAAGCACTTCTTTTTCATTTACGACAACGGTTTCAAGTAAAATTTCAGTAAGACTTGATTTGCAATATGTATATATTACTTCATCTTTTCCGAATTGAAAGACATATGTAAATGTTGCAAAGGTTCTTTCATTTCCTACATAGGTATATATATGCGGCGGAACAATATCTTTTTCAGCATCAAGCAAATGTGCGGTTATATCCATTATTGCTGTACATAGACTTGATTTCCCCGTTCCATTTTTACCAAAAACCAATGCCTTCTTAACAATCTTATTTTCTACTAAATCCCTATTGTACCCATAATCTCTCGTCCCCGATAAATCCCACACCAATGTTTCTTTAAATCCCTTATAATTCTTAACCTGAAATTTTTTAAGCATTTCCAAAACCTACCTTCCATATTTTAGTATATCATACAATTATTCATATGCCAATATATTCCGTAAAAAAAAACAGGAAAGTTAGAATTTAGGGATAACCACAGCAATATTTTAGCTTAAAGTCAATATCCTCTGTATTTAAATTACTAGGGCTGTACAGGTAAAACTGAAATCACAAAAAAGTATGGTTATTACAATATCATTTTTTTTAAAAATCATTATCACTATAACTTTAATTTTATAAAGGTAAATTTTATAGTGATTTAAACAGACGTTTATTATGTAAAAGTTTAATAATCACTTTTTGTTTTTGTTTTCCATATTATAATATATAGAAGAGTAGTATCTTCCTTAATCTGCTTATATGGAGATGAATTTTGTAACATGAATTTCAGTAAAGACGATATGAAAAATAATAGAAATAACGGTTTTTTAAGAAACATAAGTCAAAGCCGCTGCTGTTCCGGAAGTTCTGCCAGACCGCAAGGTCAACAGGGTTCTCAAGGAGCTATAGGGCCACAAGGTCCGCAAGGCGAATCCGGTCCACAGGGACCAATAGGCCCGCAAGGCTCGCAGGGAGAAACAGGTCGGCAGGGTCCACAAGGTGAAACAGGACCACAAGGTCCTCAAGGAGAAACAGGACAGCAAGGTCCGCAAGGAGTAACAGGACAGCAAGGTCCAAAAGGAGAAACAGGACAGCAAGGTCCTCAAGGAGAAACAGGAGCACAAGGTCCTCAAGGAGAAATAGGAGCACAAGGTCTTCAAGGAGAAACAGGACAGCAAGGTCCACAAGGTGAGATAGGTCCGCAAGGTCCTCAAGGAGAAACAGGACCGCAAGGTCCACAAGGAGAAATAGGTCCGCAGGGAGCTATAGGACCACAAGGTCCGCAAGGTGAAGCCGGCCCACAGGGACCAACAGGTTCACAGGGTGTTGCAGGTCTACAAGGCCCTCAAGGTCCACAAGGTCCTGCCGGTTCTTCAGGAATAAATTCCGCAATTCATGTGGAATTAACCAATTATGCCGGAATGGTGTTAAGCTTAAACCAAAATGTTCCGTTTAATAACATTAATGAAATTCAAGGTTCAAATATAACTTATTCACCATCATCCGGGGTGCTTAATTTAGCTGCCGGCAGATTATACTATGTGAGCTGGTGGGTTGCAATGAATTCCGGAATCGGTCCTGATACTGTCTTCTCATTAATGGTAGATGGCGAGGCAGGTCCGTCGGGAGTCAACTTAATGTTGCAGGGAGAAGTTTACGGTAATGCGTTGGTTCGCTCCACAGCAGCGGGTTCAACTTTATCGTTAACCAAAACAACCGGAACCATCACAACCGTTACAAATGTTGATACACAGGCAAGCATGGTTATTATCTGTCTTTCCGATTAATAGACTGTAAAATCTAAAATCTGTCAAGTAAAGAAAGCGGCCGCATTTTTGTATGCAGCCGCTTTCTTTAGATAAAACAATCTAATTTGTTACGGTATCAATTCCGACTTTATTCATTTTTTCTATTTTTATTGCTTCTATGTAATAAAAAGCCCGTTATTTCGTTAAAGGAATTTTTCAGTAAGCGGCGAATATAGAAAATAAAAATCGGCTTTTAAGAAACACAAATGAGGTGAGGCAGTTGGATCATACCGGACACACAAAGCTTTCCAACAGATTTGTATATGCTTTTTCCCTTGTATTTGCTATTTTGCTGCTTATAACAATTACTATTTTTTATTTTTACATTACATACAGCGGTATGCAGATTGTTATTCTAAACCAGAAGGAGCAGACAGACCAGGCAATAAAGCGTGTTGAAGCATATCTTTCGGAAATTGATGACAAGTCCTATCAGGTAATGACAGACTCACGTATAATCAATATATTCAGTAAAATTTCAGGCGATATATCTCCCGAAAATTATTTTGACAGTGATGTTCTCTCTAAAATTGACACTGCCAGCGTTCTTACTTCCATAAACGGCCCTTCGCTTCCCATCTGGCGAATAAGTGTTTATAACCAGTACGGAGATTTTATCAATTCAGGAGGGGTTGTTGATCCTGCCTATGTTAAAAACGTACTTCTTACCTCAAATATTGGAGAAGAAATGGTGCAGCTGCAATATACTCCTAATAAAATAGAAATAATACGGCCTCATACGGATCGCTGGTCAAACTTATACAATTCAAAATATCTTACAGTTAAACGTCCGCTTATGAACATTTATTCCAAAGAGGTTTTGGGTATAGTTGAAGTTCAGCAGAGCGTTCGCTCGCTTTATGACAATCTTTCTTTCGGTGAGGGAAACAATATACAGGTAAAGGTTTTTGATGCAAGCGGAAACCAGATACTTGAACGAAACATTCTTGACCATCAGAAGATATATACCACAACCGCTGTTTCAAAAAAATACGGTTGGAAAGTTGAACTAGGTCAGTCCCGCGCATCTATGCTTGCTCCATATAACCCCATTATTTTTATGGTGTGCCTGGGTGCACTTCTTATTTTAATACTTGTTGTATTCATAACTCTTTTAATTTCGCGCAGAATAAGCAGACCTCTTGTTACACTTACGGAAACCGTTAAACGGATAAACATTAACAGTATGCCGCAGGATCTTCCTGTAAGCGAAAATATTGATGAGGTAATAGATTTAAAACAGTCCTTTTCAAATATGCTAACACGTATAAATAACTCGCTTAGCTATGAACGCAGAGCGTGGCTGCTGGCTCTGCAGTCTCAGATGAACCCTCATTTTCTTTACAATATGCTCTCTGTTATCAGTGCGGCGGCACTGGAAAACGGAGATGACAGAGTAGTGAAAATGTGCAGCCGCATGAGTTCAATGTTCAGATATGTTGCAAACTATGAAGAAACAAATGTAACTTTGCAGGCTGAGCTTCAGCATGTAAAAAATTACCTTGCACTTATGAAGGAACGCTATGAGGACTATTTTCAATTTGAAATAACGGTGGACGAAGCTGTCCAGCATATGATGCTGCCAAAGCTGGTCTTGCAGCCTCTCGTTGAAAATTGCTTTATGCACGGTTTCAAAAATGTTGAGCCTCCATATGAGATACACATTAATGCGTATGTGCAGCAGCAGCTCTGGGTTATCGAAATTGCTGACAACGGTAGCGGTATTTCAGATGAAAAAAAGAAGGATATTACAGAAAAAATAAGCCAGTACCAAAGCCGGCTTCCGCAAGACTTTTCCAACATGAAAATTGGCGGAATGGGAATGATAAGTGCTATTCTCCGTTTTCAGCTTCAGGTTTCAGGCTATATTGACTATTCTATTGAAAATAATACACCACGCGGAACAATTATCAGTATAAGAGGTGAAATGCACCATGATTAATGTACTTCTGGTTGAGGACGAGCCACCCGTAATGCGCATGCTTGAAAAACTACTTACATCCCACAACAAAAACTTTGTTGTTGTCGGGCGTGCCTTTAACGGAAAACGTGCGCTGGAAATACTGAAAACTGAAAATGTCGATGTGGTATTTACCGACATAAAAATGCCCGTTATGGGCGGTCTTGAACTTGCTGGGGAAATTCAGCGGCATTATCCGGGCATTCTTACTGTTATAATCAGCGGTTACCAGGATTTTGAGTTTGCACGCACCGCCATACAATACGGGGTTTATGATTACTTGCTTAAGCCGTTGTCCCGCGATACGCTCGGCAAACTGCTTGACAAGCTTGAAGTTACTGTCAGTATAAATAAGAAAGAAAACCGGCACAAAACCCTTTCAGATGCGATTACTGCAGATACTTTTGGCCCTGATATTTTGCAGGAAGGCGAATGCATTGTCCTGCTGGTCTGTGCGGGTGCATTCCCTCTGACAAACAACGATGCTCTGCTGCCATCAAGGCTGTTCTGGGATAAGAATAATCTTGCTAATATTATTCGTAATATTCTGGGAACTTCTGATAATGTGATGGTATTTAACGGAAAATCGGTTTCTGAAAAAGTAATAGTTATTGAAAATGATAATAAGTTTAACCGGGATATTTTCCTGAAACAGCTATTTGAAATGCTCAATAATTCTAAAGATACAGCAGTAACAATTGTTTGCACTCCCCAGCCGGTTCATATTCAGAAAGTCAGTGAAATGCATCGTTTGCTGAGGACAAAACTTTATACCTCTGTTTGCCTGTGCCGACCCGCAATAATTATTTCAGATGAGATTCCGGCTGAGCCCGGCAAATATATTGATACGGATGCACTTATAGATAATATCATCAGAGCCGCCAACTCAGGCGAACCTGCAAAGATACAAAAATCGCTTGCGGAAACCTTTGAAACCCTCTATAACGGGCATATCACCCAGCTTGAAACGGTAAGCTTTCTAAAGAAAACCGCTTCAAAAATTATGGCGATTTCAGATCCGTTTGAGCGAAAACTTACTTCTATAAGTGTGGATATTGAAGATGCACTTTCCAATACTACCGATTTTGCTCATCTTGCGGAGGATATTGCTTCAATTTTCCAGAATATAAAAGAAAAGAATGACATGTCAGGAGAGGACAAACTACCGGCACTTATCCGCAACATTGAAGATTATCTGTGTAAAAATTACACAAAAACCATTACCAATTCCGTGCTTGCCGGCGAGTTTGGCTTTGTTCCCTCATATATAAGTCGGCTGTTCAAGTCATATAAAGGAGTTTCTCCGGGAGAGTATCTTACTAATTACAGAATAAATAAAGCAAAACAGCTTATCAAAGAAAACCCGGAGCTTATGGTAAAGGAAATATCAAATATGGTGGGAATATCTGACCAATATTACTTTTCTAAGCTTTTCAAAAAAGAAACCGGCAAATGGCCGACCGAATTCAAATAAAAATGATACCTTTATAAAATCAAAGCCGCCGGATTTCCGGCGGCTTTACTAAATAACAAACCTCTTGATGGGGAATTTAAAGGGGGAGATCCCCCTTTTTTTGTAGGTTTGTGGGTTTTGCGGGCTTTGCTCGTGAAACCCGCTCCCTTGCCGAGGGCTGCGGCGGTGAGCCGCGCGGGAGCGTAAGCCCTTGTTCGAAAGAAAAGTGGTAGCAAGGCGTGCTTTTCTTTCGGAGTGATGACAAACCTCTTGACGGGGGCTTAAAAAAAGGGGGGAGAACCCCTTTTTTGTGGGTTTTGCGGGTTTTTAAGCCATTTCTGCGGCTACATAGCATATTTTTTTTCTCGCCTTGATTTTGCATTTTTCTGCACTTTAATTTTCTTTTTAATATTTTTCATCATCTTTTACAATTTTTACATTTCCTTTTTTCGTAGTTTGGTTTATTATAATTACAAGAAAGGAGGATTGTGCATGTCTGACTATATTTTAGAGCTTAAAAACATTACGAAGATTTTCCCCGGTGTAAAAGCTTTAGACGATGTTCATTTCCAGT
>JAUZPZ010000065.1 GCA_030705675.1 Bacillota bacterium | reverse complement strand
TCCCCTGGCTGCATTGGCAAAAATTCTTTTTCGGCAGTTTTTCCAATAGCCTTTTCAAGCACCCCAATAAAATCCATTAGCTTGACAGGCTTGTTGTTTCCTATGTTGTATACAGTTGCCGGGTCATTGCCTTTTGGCGGCGACGGAATTATACTCACTATCCCACTTACAATATCATCAATATAAGTAAAATCACGCCACATATCACCATTGTTAAAAATTTTTATAGGTTCTCCCGCAGTAATTTTATTTGCAAAAGAAAAGCAAGCCATATCCGGGCGACCGTAAGGACCGTAAACCGTAAAGAACCGCATACCCGTAGCAGGCAAGCCGTACAGGTGGCTGTATGCAAAAGCCATAAGCTCATTACTCTTTTTAGTCGCGGCATAAAGGCTTATAGGATTTGAGACATCATCACTTTCAGAAAAAGGCGTTTTCTCCCGATTTCCATAAACCGAGCTTGATGACGCATACACAAGATGTTCCGGTTTATACGCTCTGCACGCCTCAAGAATATTGAAAAATCCCACGATATTCGATTCTATGTATACATCCGGATTTGTAATGCTGTACCTTACGCCCGCCTGTGCCGCGAGATTTACCACTATATCAAACTTTGTTCCTTTAAATATTTTTTCTATAAATGTTTTATCCGCAATATTTCCCTTTTCAAAAATAAAGTTATTGTACTTTTCAAGCACTTCCAGTCTGGAATACTTTAAACGCACATCGTAATAATCGTTTATATTATCTACGCCCGTAACCGCACCGCCCATTTCGCACAATCTTTTTGAAAGGTGAAATCCTATAAACCCAGCTGCCCCTGTAACAAGAATTTTTTTACCAGAAATTTTATTTTCCATAAACTTTTCCTCCATATTTTGCTTTTTTCGGTATTAGTCTCTTCTGTACAAGTCTCTTGTGTAAACCTTGTCCATGCAATCTGAAATCTCTTCCGAGTATCTGTTTGCTATAATTACATCTGAAATTCTCTTAAACTCATCAAGGTCTTTTATCACTCTTGAATTAAAGAAGTTATCTTCTTTAAACGTAGGCTCATATATGACAACTTCAACGCCTTTAGCCTTTATCCTTTTCATGACCCCTTGAATTGACGATTGTCTGAAATTATCCGACTGTGCTTTCATTGTGAGCCTGTATACTCCTACAATCTTCGGTTTGTTCAGCAAAATTCTGTCCGCAATGAAATCCTTTCGCGTGGTATTTGCGGCAACAATAGCCTCAATGATATTGTTCGGCACATCATTATAATTTGCAAGCAGCTGTTTTGTATCCTTCGGAAGGCAGTATCCGCCATATCCGAACGAAGGATTGTTATAATGGGTTCCGATTCTGGGATCAAGCCCTATTCCTTCAATAATCTGTCTGGTTGATAGACCGCGAACTTCGGCATATGTATCCAATTCGTTAAAAAACGCAACCCTCAGAGCAAGATAAGTATTTGCAAAAAGCTTAACTGCCTCCGCTTCGGTCGGATTTGTATAAAGCACCGGAATATCTTTTTTTATTGCCCCCTCTTTTAAAAGTTCGGCAAAAATTTTCCCCTTTTCTTTCATCTCATCATCCGCGCCTATAATAATGCGCGACGGATATAAATTATCATAAAGTGCTTTACCTTCACGCAAAAATTCAGGTGAAAACATTATGTTTCGGATACCGTATTCTTTTTTTACGTCATTTATGTATCCTACAGGTACGGTGGATTTTATCACTATTGCAGCATCAGGATTTACTTTTGTTACAAGCTCTATCACCTTTTCAACAGAAGATGTGTCAAAATAATTTTTTTCGGAATCATAATTCGTAGGAGTCGAGATTATAACAAAATCCGCGTTTTTATACGCTTCCTCACCGTTTATGGTAGCCTTAAGATTTAAATTTCCCTTTTCGAGATATTCCTGTATCTCCTTATCTACTATCGGAGATTTCCCCTGATTTATCATTTGTGCCTTTTCAGGTATAATGTCTACCGCCGTCACATCGTTGTGCTGTGAAAGAAGCACTGCAAGAGATAGCCCAACATAGCCTGTACCGGCAACCGCAATTTTATAATTTTTCATTTTTACTCTCCTTATTTATGCATTGGTACTATTGAAATCAAGCAAATAATTAACAGCTTTAATAAAATTTTAAAAAATCAAAAGACAAAACTCACCCGATATATAAATTGTAATTCACATTCGAGTGAGTTTACCGTTATTTGTTTTTAAGAATATCACGTATTTCCTCAAGCAGAATTTCCTCGTTTGAGGGTACGGGATCCTCAGCCGGAGCGGGGATCTCCTCCTGTTTTTTGTGAAACCTTGAAATAAACTTAATTACACAAAAAATACTGAAAGCGATCAAAACGAAATCTACAACGCTTTGCAAAAACGCACCGTAGCTAAGAACAATATGTTGCCCTTCGGCTGTTTCTCCTATAGGCAAAGTGTAAGATAACTCTGCAAGATTGACTTTTCCTGTAAGTAAACTCACGGTAGGCATAATTATGTTCTTTACAAGCGAGGTCACAATGCTACTGAAAGCCCCGCCTATTACAATACCCACAGCCATGTCGACAACATTGCCCTTTACGGCAAATGCCTTAAACTCCTCAATAAATTTTTTCATCTGTATAACCCCTTTTGTTGCCTTTATCCTCGGTATCAATCATTCAGTTTTTCTTATTCTCCGTGCTTTTGGGCAACTCCACAATGTTCCCCTTAATAGGTATATCTATTTTGCTTACCACCTCGCCGTTATACTTCCTTTTTATAAAAGAAAGCAGACCGTTTTCAGGGTGTTCTTCACTTTCCGGCGCATAAGCGGTTTCATAAACGTAGCGCACTTTGCCTTCTATTTTTTCAAAATTCCCTATATAATCCGGATAATTATTGAAATACTTCGAAACAGCGTTGTATGCATCATCCGTTATAGGTAAAAGTTCAATTTCCGGAACATCATCATTAAGCTCAAATTCACGGCCAGCTATGCTTGGATTTTTTTGAGCCTGCTCTTTTTCCTGATTGATAAGTTCTTCTCTGTAGTCACTTAAATTATTTTTACTTTTAATAAATTCTTTCGGAAAATGCTTTTTAAAAAATTTCTCTTTGTCTTTAGGCTCTATGATATTGGTGCTTGAGCTGTAACCAACAACACTGTAACCGTCTTTTGTATTTTTCAATGTTATTATAATGGCAGACGGCAAAGCGGTTCCCTTAATTCTTGTAAGTTTATCATTTTCAAAACCGAATCCTGCGCATGTCGCAACAATATAATGTGTGACATTACCCCATCTTTTCTTTTGCCCCAGTTCTATGTATGTTGATACTTTTATCTCATATTCTTTAATACTGTTAAATGACTCCGCCAAAACGGCATTTTTTATTACGCTTTCCTCGCTGATCTTATCCACCTTCATTTCGTAATCCGCCGCATTGTATTTTTTGAGGTCTTTACTTTTTCCACACCCGTTTAATGTAAATACCATTGCCACACTTAACATGAAAACAATTAAAGCACGTAATTTTCTCATCTTTATCTCCTTTTAAAGTAAGAAACTGTCAATATCTTTTTTCCTTGTTCTGGGGGTGGACTCTTCAACAATGTCCGGAGTTTCGTCCAATATTTCAATTTCAATATCATGGGGTATTTCACTTTCAGGCAATTTCAGTTTTTTCGCTCTGTAATGGTTGCCCCAATTTGTCATTGAGTCAATGACCGGTTTAAAGGTTTTCCCCATCGAAGTAAGGGTATATTCAACCTTAGGCGGCACCTGGGCATAAACCTTTCTCTTAACAAGACCTCTATCTTCCAGGTCGCGCAAATTTTGAGTGAGCACCTTCTGGGTAATGGTGCCTAAACCACCTTTAATTTCTCCAAAACGCTTTGTGCCCTCAAGAAGCTCGCGAATAATGAGAAATTTCCATTTTTCACCTACTACGGAAAGTGTAATTTCAACTGGTTTGTCAAACACTTTTTTCATATGACAGCCTCCAAAAATGCTATTTCAAAGTACTTTTTCTATCTTTAGTATTCATTATAAACTATTTATTTAAAAATTTCAATACTTTACTTTATTTTTTCAACATTCTAAGAGAATTCAGTATCACAATAAAACATACTCCCACATCAGCAAAAACGGCTTCCCACATATTTGCGGCTCCAACTATGCCAAGCAGCAAAACTGCTGATTTCACAACAAGCGCAAAAACTATATTTTCTTTTGCAACAAGCAAAGTTTTCCTTGCAATTTTTACAGCGGTTACTATAGAGGACGGCCTGTCCGTCATAAGCACAACATCTGCCGCCTCCGACGCCGCCTGTGAGCCTACCCCGCCCATTGCAATTCCCACATCCGCAAGTGCAAGCGCCGGCGCGTCGTTTATGCCGTCTCCTGCAAACAGAACGCTTCCTGTTTTGCTACTTAATATTTCCTCCAGTTTTTCTACCTTATCTGCCGGTAAAAGACCGCCGTACACCTCATCAATTTTTAATTTGTTTCCAACCCGTTCGCATACTTCAGCTTTGTCCCCGCTAAGCATTATAACTTTCTTGACACCTATTTTTTTAAGCTCTTCGACGGCGGCCGGCGCATCTTCGCGTATTTTATCGTTTACAAGCACACAGCCGATATATTTCCCGTCAGCTGCAACATAAATGACAGTATCTCCGCTTTTATCAGCGGTAAACTCAATATTTTCCTCTTTCATCAGGCTTTCGTTTCCGACAAAAACTTTTTTACCGCCGACTACAGCCGAAATTCCTTTACCGGCGATTTCCTCGTACGCTTCTATTGTGGAATTATCTGCTTTTTCCCCGTAAGCTTCCGCTATTGAAAGTGCTACCGGATGGTTTGAAAGTGATTCGATTTGGGCGCACAGCTTAAGCAATTCTTCTTTGGTTACACCTTCTGGATTTATTGCGGTAACAGAAAATTTTCCTTCCGTAAGTGTTCCCGTTTTATCGAATACAACTGTCCTCGCTCCCGCAAGTCCATCAAAACAGTTTCCGCCTTTTACAAGTACTCCCTCTTTTGAGGCTCCGCCTATCCCTCCGAAAAAGGTAAGAGGCACCGATATAACCAAAGCGCATGGGCACGACATTACAAGAAATATAAGTCCGCGGTAAAGCCACTCTTTGAAGTCCCCCACGAAAATTGGCGGTATAAGGGTTATTGCCACTGCAAGCAATGTAACAATTGGAGTATAAATTTTTGCAAACCGGCTTATAAAATCTTCAGTTTTAGCTTTCTTTTCAGCAGCATTTTCAGCCATCTCAATTATTCTTGAAACGGTGGAATTTTCATAGCTTTTCTCTACCTCGATTTCGAGCACTCCGTTTAAATTTACACAGCCGCTTAAAACAGCTTGTCCGATTTGTACGCTTACAGGAACGGATTCTCCTGTAAGTGCAGATGTGTCAAGCATACCGCCGCCGGCTACGGCTGTGCCGTCAAGCGGAATTTTTTCGCCTGCTTTTACTACAATTATATCTCCTATCTCAACATCCCCGGGATGCACTTTTATTATTTCGTCGCCCCGCTTCAAATTCGCAAAATCAGGGCGAATGTCCATAAGAGCGGAAATAGATTTTCTTGAATGCTCAACCGCCTTGCTCTGCAGAACTTCGCCTATTCTGTATAAAATCATTACCGCAATTCCTTCGGTAAACTCGCCTATAAGCATTGCCCCCAGTGAAGCAAGTGACATAAGAAAATTTTCATCAAAAACCTTACCGCGCGCAATATTCTTAGCGGCGCGCAGTATTATAGCCGTACTTGACGCCAAATACGCCAATACATATACGGAAATATATATATATGTTGCAAGTCCTAATTTCTGAGATATAAATCCTGCCGCCGCAAGAACAATTCCAGCGGCAATCTGCCAAACTTCACTTTTTGCTTCTTTCTCGTCGTCTATCTGGCAGTTATCGCATATATTCTCATACCTTGCCTTTTCTTTAATTTCCACGTCAGGTTCAATTTCTTTTACAACCTTTTCACTGATCAAATAAAGGTCATTCAATTCATTTTCGCCCGGTGCGTCAAGTTTTAGCGTTTTTGTTGCAAATATAACCGACACACTTCCATTTTCTGCCCGCGCATTAATATTTGTTTCAATTTTCGCGGCGCAGTTTGCACAGTCAAGCCCCTCAAGTAAGTATTTCTTTATCATTTTCAGATCTCCTCATTCGTTAATATGCTCCAAACCCTGATTAAAAATCGTTTTAATGTGATCATCCGCAAGAGAGTAAAAAACTTCTTTTCCGCTTCTGCGTATTTTCACCAGGCGAGCATTTTTCAATACCCTCAGCTGATGGGAAATCGCTGATTGATTCATAGACAAAAGTTCCGCGATATGTGAGACGCACATCTCGCTTTCAAAAAGCGCGCATAATATTTTTATCCGTGTACAATCCCCAAATATCTTAAATAAATCAGCAACATCGTAAAGAGTCTCCTCACAGGGCATCATTTCGCGTATAATCTCTACCGGAGCATGACTGCATTTTGTCTTTTTGACAGCTTCCTCCTTTGCGGCAGCATTTTGCAAATTTTCATTTTTTTCCGTCATGTATATCCTCCTCATATGAATATATGTTCATATGATTATTTTATCATTGTTTATTTAATTTGTCAAGTAATTTTACAAAAAAATTCCCCTGTTTCATCTTTGCCTGCCGCAACCGAATAAAAACCCATATCCTCGGTTATGTCAGACTCCACTTTAAAGGCGTATTTATCGCATCCCTTGAAAGGATTTTCCTCTTTTTTCGCCGACGGAACAGATATAACAAACATTTCTCCATTTTCACTCTTTTTTGAAGATAGAATATAGTAGCCATAACGCATTATCCGGCGGTAAACTTCCTCACTGCCCATTATATATTCAAGTATTTTACTTTTCCCTTTTAAAAAATATCCGTTTATTTTCTCGCTTTGAAAGCCATCCACCATAATATCAAGCTTTTCCTCTGCCGTTCTTTGGTACTCCTTTTCAAACTTAATTTCACTTTGATTGCTTTGTATACTGTCCTTTGGAGGAGCTTCCTTTACAGTATCCTGTTGATTTTGAACATCTTCCGCCATATTTTTATTTTCTTCTTCTGCTGCTATGTCATTTGATATGTCCTTTTCTTTAAACATCGTTTTTCCTTCTCCGTTTAAATGATCTTTAAAGCAATTTTCCACATTTTTTAATAGTCCCTGCTCTGCACAGCAGCATAGGTAATTTTCTTTGCCGCTCTGCTGATTTTTGCGTGTCACAGCAATTCCCAAGGGGGCGGTTGTACTTTTAAGTTCGTATGTGCCTTTGTGATCCTCGGGCACGCCAAGGTAACGTACTTTTTCTCCCGGAGCCTCGGGACATACAAGATAGACGCGGAACACCTCTCCTCTTCCCAATGCTTCTCCTCCGTCTATATCAACTTCAGCGCGCAAAGTGTTATTGCTTATTTCAAGCTTAACAGCGCCGCAGTTATTTTCCCCATTCGTTAAAATAAGATATTCTCTATGCAATTTACTCACCGCCTTACATCGCAAAATATTTAATTATCCCGCAGTATATTGCAAATGCCAATTTTTGTTGATACGCATCGTCATTTAGCCTTTTTTCTTCATCGGAATTGGAAAGAAATCCGCATTCCGCAACTACGGAAGGCACAGTTACATCTTTAAGTACATAAATATTTCCTGACGCATCTTTAACTTCACGCTCATTGCTTCCGTCCACCTGCTGTTTCAGTTCTGCTTGTATGCACTCAGCAAGTGCCTTTGAGCTTTCCGGCTCTGGAGCATAAAAAACTTGCGCCCCTTTATACTTAGCGTCGGTAAAAGTGTTCATATGTATACTCACAAAGATGTCGGAGTTGTAATCTCCGGGCATTGCCTTACGCTTGTTAAGGTCACTCATTTTGCGATTGCCTGTTTTTTCATCTCCGCGATTGTGCAGAGATTTGTCTTCGGTACGGGTTGTCATAACAATACACCCCGTCTGTTCAAGCAATTTTTGCAGTTTTGTCATTACCGCAAGATTTATATCTTTCTCTACCGTTCCGCCTGTTCCCACGGCTCCGCCATCTTCGCCGCCGTGTCCCGCATCAAGCACAACCACTTTATTTGCAACGGGTAGGGCAGATGTTTGCTCGGTCGTATTGCCCGTCGCCACATTTATTCCCCCTACAAGTACAAGCGCTATAATTGCAATTATTATAACTTTTTTTCTTATTACAAGAACCATACCCGTTCCTCCTTCATTAAGCCGTACATTTCCTTTAAATATTATTCTGTAAATATAAAAATTATACGTAGTTTTGTCGGTATAACAAATATCTCTGTATTCTGTTTTATTTTCCCTCCGCGTTTAAAATCTTATATAGCAAAAGCTACAATAACGTAATAAGAGTCAAAAAGCAATTAGCCTTTTCTGCCCATTTTCACTGCTTTTACTTGACTTTTTTGTTTATTTATGGTATAATATTCAAACATATAGCATCGCAATTTGCATATGACGGAAATGTGCGAAAAAAATACATGAATGCTTATATGAAGGAAGGTAAATTATGAAAAACGCAAAAAATTACACAAGACAGTATTTTATGCCCCCTGTCAATGAGATGAAGTGGGCAAAGAAAGACTACATTGACAAAGCTCCGATATGGTGCTCGGTCGACCTGCGTGATGGAAACCAGGCATTGATGATCCCTATGAGCCTTGAAGAAAAGTTGGATTTTTTCCAGCTTCTTGTAAACATTGGCTTTAAAGAAATTGAAGTTGGTTTTCCGGCAGCTTCCGAAACTGAATATACCTTCCTACGTACTCTAATTGAACGAAATCTTATTCCGGACGATGTTACTGTTCAGGTGCTTACACAGTCGCGTGAACATATAATACGTAAGACTTTTGAAAGCCTTAAAGGCGCAAAAAACGCCATTGTTCATCTTTATAATTCCACATCTCTGGCACAGCGCCGGCAGGTGTTCCGCAAATCAAAACAGGAAATTCTTAATATTGCAGTAGAAGGCGCAAAGCTGTTTAATAAAATATCCAAGGAAATGGGTGTGAAGTATCGTTTTGAATACTCGCCCGAATCATTTACCGGAACAGAACCGGAATTTGCTCTTGAGGTATGCAACGCCGTGCTGGACGTATGGCAGCCTACGGCGCAGGAAAAAGTTATAATAAATCTTCCCGTTACCGTGGAATTGTCTTTGCCCCATATTTACGCAAGCCAAATAGAATATATGTGCGACAACCTTAAATTCCGTGAGAACATTATTGTTTCGCTTCACCCTCATAATGACCGTGGCTGCGGCGTTGCGGACTCCGAACTGGGCCTTTTGGCAGGTGCGGACAGGATTGAGGGTACGCTTTTCGGAAATGGCGAACGCACCGGAAATGTTGATATAGTAACACTGGCAATAAATATGTATACACACGGCGTTGAACCCGGACTTGATTTTTCAAATCTTCCGGAAATCACTGAGCTTTATGAAAAAGTAACCCGTATGCATATTTATGAACGTCAGCCTTATTCCGGAGAGCTTGTATTTGCAGCTTTTTCCGGTTCTCATCAGGACGCTATCGCAAAAGGCATGAATTGGAGAAGGAAAAACCCCAGCGAACACTGGACCGTTCCCTATCTTCCTGTCGATCCCCACGATGTGGGACGTGAATATGAAACTGATGTTATCCGAATCAACTCACAGTCAGGCAAAGGTGGTATCGGATATTTGCTGGAACACAATTTTGGATATATCCTGCCTCCGAAAATGCGCGAAACTGTCGGCTACGCCATAAAGAGCGTGTCCGACCATCTGCATAAAGAGCTTTCTCCGCAGGAGGTACTGGATATTTTCCAAGATCAGTTTATCAATATAGACCAACCGCTGAAGCTTGTTGACTTCCACTATGTCAGAGATGAACTTGTCCATGTAACTATGATTGTCGAGGTAAACGGCGTTCGCAAAGAAATTAAGGGTACCGGAAACGGTCGTCTTGACTCGGTAAGTACCGCAATAAAAACAAACCT
>JAUZPZ010000064.1 GCA_030705675.1 Bacillota bacterium | reverse complement strand
GATTTATGCGAATTCCAATGCTTATATTTTCCTGCTCCCATTTTTCACGGTATTTTTCAAGCTGCGTAAAAGAGTTAAACACTATATGACCGCTCATTTTGCACAATTCATCAAATTCATCTGGCTTGTAAGCCGGGGAGAATACGTGCGTTTCTTTGCCAAACTCCTCCGCTCCGAGTCTTGCCTCAAACAGCCCGCTTGCCGTAGTTCCGCTTATATAGCGGCTTATAAGCGGATACATGAAAAAGGCGGAAAAAGCTTTTTGGGCAAGGAGGATTTTACAGCCTGTCCTGATTTCAAGGTTGTGCAAAACAGTCAAGTTTTTAATAAGTTTTTCTTCATCAATTATATATACCGGCGTCGGCAGTTCATTAAATTTCATAGTTAATCAACCTTTGCGGGATTTTCATCTACCACCCAGGGCAGACCGTACTTGTTAAGAGCGTCCATAAACGGATCGGGGTCAAATTCTTCTATGTTGAAAACACCTTTTTTGTCCCATACTTTGCTTAGTACAAGAGCCGCGCCTATCATTGCCGGAACTCCTGTAGTGTATGAAATCGCCTGTGATTCCACTTCCTTATAACACTCCTGATGATCGCATACGTTGTAAATATATATGGTTTTTTCCTTGCCGTCTTTAACGCCCGTAAAAATACAGCCAATATTTGTCTTGCCCACAGTGCGGGGACCAAGAGATGCCGGGTCGGGCAGCAACGCCTTTAGAAACTGTATCGGAACTATCTCTTTCCCTTCGTACATAATGGGGGAGGTGGAAAGCATACCCACGTTTTCAAGGCACTTCATGTGCGTAAGGTAGCTTTGACCAAAGGTCATAAAGAAACGTATGCGCTTGACTCCGGTGATGTTTTTTGCCAGAGACTCTATTTCCTCATGATGAAGAAGATACATATCCTTTTTCCCTACCATAGGGAAATCATATACTCTTTTTATCTCCATAGGCTCGGTTTCCACCCAACGGCCGTTTTCCCAATATGAGCCGTTCGCCGAAACCTCACGCAGGTTTATCTCGGGATTGAAATTCGTGGCAAAAGGATAACCATGGTCGCCGCCGTTACAGTCAAGTATATCTATAGAGTGAATTTCATCAAAGTAATGTTTAAGCGCGTATGCGGAAAAAACACTTGTAACGCCGGGATCAAAACCGCTGCCCAGCAGGGCGCAAATGCCCGCTTTTTCAAATCTCTCCCTGTATGCCCATTGCCAGGAATAATCAAAATACGCTGTAAAGCCTTCTTCATTGCATCTTTTTTCATAAATTGCGCGCCAATCAAGATCGTCGGTATTTTCCGGCTCGTAATTTGCGGTGTCAATGTAATCTGTTTTTGTTTCAAGGCAGGCGTCCATAATGGCAAGATCCTGATATGGCAGCGCAACATTCAGTACAGCGTCAGGTCTGAAGCTTTCAATAAGCTTCACAATCTCGCCCGTGTAATCCGCATCTACACAAGCTGTGGTTATTACCGTTTTGGTTTTGCCTTCCAGCTTAGATTTAAGCGCATCGCACTTTGATATTGTTCTGCTTGCTATGCAGATTTCGTTGAAAACATCGCTGTTTTGACAGCACTTTTGAATTGCGACGGAGGCGACCCCTCCACAGCCTATTACTAAAAGTCTTCCCATAATATTTTCTCCATTCATTGATTTGATTCTTCTTCTTTAAGCATGTCCTCTACGTATTTTGGCAACATAAACGCTCCGGTATGCAGATGCGGCGAATAATACCATGTTTTTATTCCCCTTTGTTTCCATCTTTCAGCGTTGAAGTCGGCAAGGGGATGATATTTTTTCGAGGCAAATCCAAACAGCCAGTACCCGGAGGAACAGGTGGGGATATGCGCCTGATATACCCTGCTTACCGGAAAAGAGCGAAAGGCCTTTCTGTGCATTGAGCGGCACGCCTGTTCGTCCTCGTCATAAAAAGGGCTTCCATGCTGATATACCATTATGCCGTCTTCTTTTAAGGCTCTGTAGCAGTTGCCGTAAAATTCTTTTGTGAATAAACCGGCGGTATGACCGAACGGATCGGTAGAATCGTTTATAATAATATCGTATTCGTTAAACTTTGAGCGTAAAAAGCGAAGACCGTCCTGATAGTACACAGAAACGCGTTTATCTTCAAGTCCTTTTGCGTTGTCGGGAAAAAATTTTTTACAGACTTCAACGAACATTTCGTCCGGTTCCACAACATCTATAGTCTGTATTTCTTCATAATAGGAAAGTTCTCTCGCAACTCCTCCGTCGCCGCCTCCTATAACAAGAACTTTTTTTACATTGGGATGAACCGCCATGGGAACATGAACTATCATTTCATCATAGGTGAATTCATCTTTTTCGGAGAAAATCACGCTTCCGTCCGAGGTTATAAATTTGCCGAATTCGTTCGAGTCAAAAACGTCAATTTTCTGAAAGTCGCTTTGTCCGCTGAAAAGCTGTTCAGCTATACGAATAGATATTTGTACATTTTTTGTATGTTGTTCCGAAAACCAAAGTTCCATATCAACTCTCCTTTAGTACATTAAGGGTGTCAAGGGTTGGGTCCTGCATTCCCAGCATGGAGCAGCCCTTTTCCTTGGCGTACTGCATATAATCTATTATCTCGCCTGTTATTTTTTCACCGGGAGCAAGTATGGGTATTCCCGGAGGATAACACATGACAAACTCACCGCATATTTTACCCTCTGATTTTTCTATGGTACAAACCTCTTTTTCTGAATAAAACGCATACTGCGGAGTCGTTATCACGGTGGGGGAGACATATTCAAGTTTAAGCATTCCAGTATTGCTCTTTTCATATAAGCGTTTTATGTCGGAAAGCGCGCCCACGAGACGTTCAATATCCTGAATTCTGTCGCCTATTGAAATATACGCAAGAATATTTCCTATATCTCCGAATTCAATTTGTATATCATATTCATCTCTTAGCAGATCGTAAACTTCTATTCCGGCAAGCCCCACATCCCTTGTATAGACCGAAAGTTTTGTTATATCGTAGTCGTAAACGCTCCCGCCGTTGCAAAGTTCCTGACCGTAAGCGTAATATCCGCCTATTGAGTTTATTTCTTCACGGGCGTATTGCGCCATTTTCATGACTTTTGCAAAGGATTCTTCACCGCGAAGTGCAAGGTTTCGCCTTGAAATATCAAGGCTGGAAATAAGTAGGTAGGACGCGCTTGTAGTTTGGGTCAGGTTAATATATTGTTCCATTTCGCGCACATCTATGCCGTCGTTTATCAGCAGCAGCGAGCTTTGAGTAAGGCTTCCGCCGGATTTATGCATGGATACGGCGGATATGTCCGCACCGGCTTCCATTGCATTTACGGCAAGATCTTTGCCAAAATAAAAATGTGTGCCGTGTGCCTCGTCCGCGAGAACCTTGATACCGTGCGAGTGGGCAAGCTTTACAATAGAACGGAGGTCGGAACAGATACCGTAATAGGTGGGATTGTTCACAAATACCGCTTTTGCGTCGGGATTATCTTTTATTGCTCGCTCAAGCGGAGAAAGTTCCATACCGAGAGATATTCCTATATGACTGTCAACCGCCGGATTTACATATACCGGAACCGCACCGCACAATATCAGCGCGTTAATCGCACTTTTGTGCACATTGCGGGGAAGAATTATTTTGTCGCCCCTTTTGCATACCGAAAGTATCATACTCTGAACGGAGGAAGTAGTGCCTCCCACCATAAAGAAAGCGTGTTTCGCGCCAAAGGCATCGGCGGCAAGTTCTTCCGCCTCAAGGATTACCGAAGTAGGATGACATAGATTATCAAGAGGTTTCATTGAATTTACATCTATACCAACGCATTTTTCTCCAAGCAAATCCACAAGCTCAGGATTACCTCTGCCACGCTTATGACCGGGTACGTCGAAGGGTACGACTCTTTGCTTTCTGAATTTTTCGAGTGCTTCATATACAGGAGCTTTTTTTTGTTCTTTAGTATTCATATCTTTCTCCCACATCAAAAAAAGCAGGTAAATGCTTTTGCATTCACCTGCATCAATAACGAACATCATAAAAAATATGATAACATTGCCGTTATAGAAGTATTTTCCGTTTTTCAGAGCTTGCAAATATTTGCTGCTACTCTTATTGACCGTTTCACAAGTGATATGCTGATGTACTTGATTATAAAGTTATCAACTTATAAAATTTGAGCTTTTAACTCAATCAATAATGTGGCCTTTCGCCACCCGCGGCATTTGACCCGCCTGTCCGTATGGGCTCGACTTTTGTTTATAAGCAAAAGTGGTCAATTTTGCATTGCCCGGAAAATACTCCAGTTTTGCATAATTATTATAATATATTTTTTTACAAATGTCAATGGTTTAATCATCAAAAATTTTCCTTAAAAGCAATTTATATCAAAAACAATAATAAACGGAATAATTTATTGCTCTTTAGTTAATACTATCCGCGAGGTGATTATTTATGGATTTAACACAAAAGGAAAAAACCCTTCTGCAAGATTTAAAGGCGGAAGAAGAATTATGCATTGAGAAATATACAAAATATTCCGGCAATGCATCCGATCAAAACCTTAAGACACTGTTTGGTGATATTAAACAGGTAGAACAGAAGCATCTTGACAGTGTAAATCAAATGTTAAACGGCACAGCACCGCAATCCGGCGGCGGCACAAGCAGCAGTGGAGGAAGTAGCGGTAGCACAAGCGGAAGTAGCAGTGGCGGCAGCAACACTACCACAGGAAACAGCAGCAGCAGCGGTAGCACAAGCAGCACAAGCGGTAGCAGTGACAGCAGCAGCCAATCTAATAGCTCTGCCTCAAATTGCAGTGCCGAAGACAAGCAAAAAGACAAATACTTGTGCCAGGACGCACTGACAACCGAAAAGCATGTTTCCTCCAGTTATAATACGAGTATATTTGAATTCAAAGATACAGGTTTTCGTGACGCTTTAAACCATATACAAAAGGAAGAACAGCAGCACGGCGAACAAATTTATAATTATATGTCACAAAACGGAATGTATAGTTAATGTGAAAACAGGCGGGCAGGTAAAGGATATTTCTTGCCTGCCTATTTTTTTGCCTGTAAGTTGGTTTGGTTTTGATATTTTTAGGAAATAACCCAATATAAAAGAAACAAATCTTTTCAGCTTATTAAAGTGCTATGTACAATAACATGAAAAAAATCATACAAATACCTACAACCAAGCTTGCGGCAAGTATTTTGAGGGTGTTTACAGTCAGTCAAAAGTATCGTTTTAATTGTTGAAATTCGCTTAAATTGGTTGATGATAAAAACTTCATGTTGCGTTTTTGGGGATAATGTGGTAAAATTACAGAAAGACTTAATTATACGGAGATCTGAAAGATGAAATCCGCTTTATCACGGTAGATATGACGGACGGTCAGCGAGAAACTATTGAAAAGCCTCAAAATTCATATCCGACAGCGGCTATATTTTGCCTGTGTTGTATGATATAAAACAAGACACCGCATATACTTATGGTATAAATTCAATATCTACAACTTTGTTTGTATATCGTAACGGGACATGAAGGATAGATGAATGAAAAGACCCTTAAAAGTTTAATTAAAAAAATAAAATAGTTTTGTAACAATATCACTGAATAAATAAAAAAAAAGAGGTATAATAAAATCATAAAAGGTATAAAGGAGTGAGAATTATGTCAGTTATTACATTAACAAAGGAAAATTTTGAAAATGAGGTTATTAATTCGGAAAAACCCGTGCTTATCGATTTTTGGGCATCGTGGTGTGGACCGTGCAGAATGGTTTCTCCGATCATTGATGAGATAGCAGAGGAAAACCATGATATTAAAGTAGGAAAAATAAATGTCGATGAGCAGGGCGAACTTGCACAGGCGTTTAAAGTCATGAGTATTCCCACACTGATTGTAATTAAAGATGGGAAAATCGTAAATCAGTCGGTAGGGGCAAAACCCAAAAACCAAATACTTGAAATGGTAGAATAATTACAAACAGAAGTCGGGAAATGAAGGCAAAATCAAATTTGTCATCAGTCTGAATAGGGCAGATTTCATAATCTGCCCTATATTTCATTTTAAGGGTATTGTATCGTCGCCGGGCAATTTGATCGAAATATTAAAATAAGAACAAAACCACTTGAAAAAATTTCAAAAAAATGGTATAATAAAATCCACCAAATGATTTAATATATAGCATAGGAATAGCAATTTGATAACATAATAATACAGTAAAAAGAGGTTTATAAAATGGAACTGTTATTTAAAATTTTTATTAAAGATAGAGAAAATGTAACCGACGCAAATGTACGCCGCCATTATGGAGAGCTTGGCGGCACGGTGGGAATTATACTAAATATTTGCTTGTTTGTATTTAAGCTTTCGGCGGGATTGCTTACAAAATCAATAGGCATTATTGCGGACGCTATGAATAACCTGTCCGATGCGGGATCATCGATAATTACCCTTACGAGTTTTAAAATGTCGGGAAAACCGGCGGATAACGACCACCCTTTCGGTCACGGGAGAATAGAGTACATAAGCGCACTTTTTGTTTCAATTGCTATTTTGCTTATGGGATTTGAGCTTGCGAAAAGTTCGATTGAAAAAATTATTCATCCCGAACCTATAGAGTTCAAGTGGATTATGATAATAATTCTTGCGGCGGCAATTCTTATAAAAACATGGATGTTCTTTTTTAACAAAAAAATAGGTATGAAAATTGATTCGCAGACTATGATTGCAACTTCAAAGGATTCACTTAGCGATTCTGTTGCGACCTCTTCTGTTCTTGTCGGCATACTCATTGCTCATTTTGCTAATTTGCAGATAGATGGACTGATAGGTCTTGTGGTTTCAATGTTTATTTTTTATACAGGAATAAGTACTATTAAACAGTCGATTGCTCCGCTGCTGGGACAGGAACCAGACCCGAAGCTTGTTCAGGAGATTGAACAGATGGTTATGGCACATAAAAGCATTGAGGGTATACATGAGTTGGTAATTCATAATTACGGCCCGACGCGCTTTATGGTGAGCCTTCATACGGAAGTGCCGGCAGACGCGGACATAATCGAAATTCATGACAGAATAGACAGAATTGAAAAGGAACTTAACGAAAAATTCGGATGCGAAGCGGTTATTCATCTTGATCCCATAGAAACCAATAACGCTGTTGTAGTGGAAAACAGGGCGAAAATAAAGGGGATTGTAGGAAATATTTCAGATGAGCTTTCCGTACATGATTTTCGCATGGTAAGCGGGCCTACTCATACAAAGCTTATCTTTGATGTGGTGGTTCCCAGAGATTTTTCAATGACGCAAACTGTGCTTGACGTGGAGATAAAAAATAGAATTTTACAGTATAATCCGCATTATTGCGCGGTAATTTACTATGACAGGGAATATATTTAAACCGTATACACAAGGAAATTTTAAAAAATAAAAAAAAGTCTTTACAAATGGGAAAAATTATGTTATAATAACTGGTGGATTTTAACCGAAGGCTATGTTTCAGGGGGTCACCATCCCGTTACTTGGCTTACGGCATTTAAAATTACATTAATTTAGACCGTATGGTCGAAGGGGTGCGAAAATGTTAAAAGAAGAAAAGCAGGCAATTATTAAGGAATTTGCTATCCATGAAGGAGATACAGGTTCTCCAGAAGTACAGATAGCGGTTTTAACAAGCAGAATCAATTCTCTTAATGAACATCTTAAGGCACATAAAAAAGATAACCACTCAAGACGAGGATTGCTTAAAATGGTAGGTCAAAGACGTGGTCTTCTTCAGTATCTTACAAAGGTTGACATTGAGAGATATCGTGCAATTGTTGAAAAATTAGGACTTAGAAAATAAATTTAACAAGCAGGGCAGTTTTGTTTAGGCAGGCTTTTTTAAGCTGTATCTCTTTGAAACTGCCCGCTTCGTTATTTTTACAGCTTTTCAAAAATGACATCCAAAAGTCGGGTTTAAATTTGAAAAATATTGTTTTTTAAGATGGATTAGCGGTCAGATATGCTCTGAAAAATTGGTTTTCATGGTATATCTGAGTGCTAAACTGCCTAAAAAACAAGTTTCAGGTTTGAATTCCGCAAAATTTATTAAAATGGAGGAATTAAACATGTACACTTACGAAACAACACTTTCAGGCAGAAAACTTGTTGTTGAAACAGGAAAAATGGCGTGTCTTGCAAACGGACATGCACTTGTACGCTTTGGTGATACGGTTGTGATGTCTAATATAGCCGCGTCGTCGAAACCAAGGGAAGGAGTAGATTTCTTCCCGTTAAGCGTGGATTTTGAAGAAAAACTTTATTCTGTTGGAAAAATTCCTGGCGGATTTACAAAAAGAGAAGGCAAACCGTCCGATAAGGCGATTCTTGCTTCCCGTGCGATTGACAGACCTTTGCGTCCGCTTTTCCCAAAAGATTTGAGAAATGACGTAACCGTTGTAAACACGGTGCTTTCCGTGGAGCAGGATAATATGCCGGAGGTTGCAGCAATGGTAGCGACTTCGGTTGCATTAGAAATTTCAGATATTCCTTTTAACGGCCCCGTAATAAGCGTTAATGTGGGTTATGTTGACGGGGAAATCATTGTTAATCCAAACGAGGAGCAAAGAAAGAAAAGTCAGCTGAATCTTTTGGTAGCTGGCACAATAGAAAAAATCGTAATGATTGAAGCGGGCGCAAAAGAGATTCCGGATGACATTATGCTTAAGGCAATTTGCGATGCCCATGTTACAATTAAGGAAATGTGCGCTTTTGTAAAGAAAATTGGTCAAGAAATAGGAAAACCGAAATTTGCGTATGAGCATCATGAAGTAGACCATGATCTTTATGAGGATATTGCAAATAATTATACCGAAAAGTTTGAAAAAGCCCTTGATACAGATGACAAAAATGTACGCGACGCGGCAGTAAACCTTCTGCGTGATGAAATTACGGCGCAGTTTGGGGAAAAGTACGCTGAAAATGAAAGATTTGCGGCAGATATGGAAGAATGCATTTATAAGCTGCAAAAAGTTATAGTACGCCGTTGGCTGCTGGCTGAAGGCAAACGTGTTGACGGACGAAAGCTTAATGAAATCCGTCCCTTGAGCGCTGAAGTCGGATTGCTTCCCAGAACGCACGGTAGCGGAATGTTTACAAGGGGTCAGACACAGGTGCTGTCTATCGCTACGCTTGGACCTATAAGTGATGCGCAGATGTTGGATGGTATTGATTCGGAAACCGAAAAGAGATATATGCACCAGTATAATTTCCCGTCATATTCAGTAGGAGAGACTCGTCCCTCAAGAGGACCTGGCAGACGTGAAATAGGTCATGGCGCACTTGCGGAAAAGGCACTTGTGCCTGTAATTCCGTCGCCTGAAGAATTTCCGTATGCGATAAGAGTTGTATCCGAGGTGCTTTCATCTAACGGATCTACTTCTCAAGGGTCTATTTGCGGAAGCACTCTTGCTCTTATGGATGCGGGCGTGCCTATTAAAGAGCCTGTTGCGGGAATATCCGTCGGTCTTATAACTGAAGGCGAAAGATGGATGACAATGCTTGACATTCAGGGTCTTGAAGACTTTTACGGGGATATGGATTTTAAAGTTGCGGGAACTAAAAACGGAATTACAGCCATTCAGGTTGATATAAAAATTGACGGGCTTACTCCCGAAATCATTGCCGAAGCGTTTAAAAAGACAAAAGAAGCGAGATTTAAAATTCTCGATGAGATTATGTTGCCTTGCATTTCGGCTCCGCGTGACGATGTTTCACAATACGCTCCGAAGATGATTACAATGAAGATAAATCCCGATAAGATACGTGATGTAATCGGAAGCGGCGGCAAGGTAATTCAGAAAATCGTTGCCGATACTGGCGTAAAAATTGATATTGAAGATGATGGTTCAGTGTTTATTGCGGCAGTCGACCGCGCAGCGGGCGACAAAGCAATGAAAATCATAAAAGGAATTGTTACCGATCCTAAACCGGGTGATGAATTCGAAGGCGTTGTAACGCGAATAATGACGTTTGGTGCTTTTGTTGAATATCTTCCCGGAAGAGAAGGTCTCGTTCACATTTCTAAACTTTCAGATAAGAGAGTGGAGAAGGTTGAAGATGTGGTAGTTGTCGGTGACGAAATTAAGGTTAAGGTACTCGAAATTGACAAAATGGGCAGAATTAATCTTGGAAAGATTGGTTAATTGAACAAACCGGCAGCCCAGACTAACTTAAATGTTTGGGCTGTTTTCGGCAGACAGGATTGATACGCTTATGATAAAAACAAGAACCCTTTCAAACGGTGTCCGTTGTATTTG
>JAUZPZ010000063.1 GCA_030705675.1 Bacillota bacterium | reverse complement strand
TTGAAATTCGGGAAAAGTATGAATGATTTTAGAAAAGATGTCAGGAGAATAGTAATGAACAAAATAAAATTTAATGATATAAGCGGGAACTGGGCGGAAAAACATATACAAAAACTTGCGGATTACGGAGTAGTAAACGGAGTCCAAAATGATGACGGCACATATAGTTTCAGACCGGATGAACCTATAACAAGAGCGGAAGCGGCGGTAATGATAGCAAACGCGCTTTCTGTTGTCGGGAAATAAGGATGTTTTTACAGGTTAATAAACCGAATGGTCTATATATACCTACCTGAGAAAGTCCACAATAAACCATTTGGTTTATAACCCAGACTTTATATTGAATCTCCTGAAATTTTTTTAAAAGGAAGCCGCCATGCAAGAGTTTTAAAACCTTTGCATGGCGGCTTCCTTCATTATTTGTTATAGCTAATGTTTTCATTTAATAAGGGCGTAGTTTATTTCCCTTTCTTTTTTGACTTTTTCAAGTCTGACTTTTTTAAGTCTGACTTTTTCAAGTCATTTTCACGAATTTCAGTACGTTTTATCTTACCGCTGAAGGTTTTGGGAAGCTCATCCACAAATTCTATAATTCGAGGATACTTATATGGTGCGGTATTTTTCTTTACATAATTCTGAAGTTCGCTTACAAGCTCATCAGACGGAGTCCAGCCTTTTTGCAAAACGATAGTCGCTTTAACATTAAAACCTCGAACCTTGTCGGGAACGCCTGTTACGGCAACCTCCAAAACAGAGGGGTGCTCCATCAGCACGCTTTCTATCTCAAAAGGTCCTATACGGTATCCAGAGGATTTTATAACATCGTCATTTCTGCCTACATAGCGGAACATACCTTTTTCATCGCGGTACGCGGTGTCGCCGGTATGGTAAAAACCGTCGTGTATTGCTCTTCTCGTATCCTCAACGCTGAAATTGTACCCGGTAAGAAGACCGCACGGGTGCGAATTCACACTGTCATAGTGGATACATATTTCCCCTATTGTGCCTCGCTGGCAGGATTTGCCATGCTCGTCTAAGACATGAACGTCAAGCCCCGGAACGGGATAGCCTATTGCGCCGGGAATAGGCTTGCACCACGGATAAATCGTTGCAAGACATACGGGAGTCTCGCTTTGACCGAACCCCTCGTGAATTTCAAGACCGGTCGCCGCTTTCCAGGTATTAAATATTTCGGGATTTAAAGCCTCGCCGGCAGTACAGCAATGCGTAAGTGAGGACAAATCGTATTTTGACACATCATTTTGCAGCATAAACCTGTACATTGTGGGAGGAACACAAAAGGTTGTAACCTTGTATTTTTCAAGCTTTCCAAGAATATCCTCGCCGCTGAATTTTTCAAAATCATATACCAAAAGAGCGGTTTCGCCCATCCACTGACCGTAAAATTTACCCCAAAGGCATTTTGCCCAGCCCGAGTCAGAAACCGTAAAATGCAGACCGCCGTCCACTACTCTGTGCCAGAACACACCGGTCATAATATGTCCGAGCGGATAGGAAAAGTCATGGGTAATGATTTTGGGATAGCCTGTCGTACCGGAGGAAAAGGAAATCAGCATAGTATCATGGACATTGGTGGCTTCGCTACCCGTAGGGCGCGTCCATTCGGTCGAACAAGCTTCAAACTCGGCTTCCAAGTCAATCCAAGCCTTACCGGCGTTTTTATGCTTTGTAACCATTTTCATTTCGACGGTTTTATATTGCCCCTCGCCATCATCATAATACTCAGTGCAATTATCATCACCCGTAATTATTACGCATTTAACTTCTGCGGAGTTGCATCTGTAGGTATAATCCTTTGCTTTCAGCATACTTGTGGCGGAAATCATAATCGCGCCTATTTTATGTAAGCCGAGTGTCAGGATCCAAAAAAGATAACTTCTTTTAAGAACTAACAGGACTTTGTCGCCCTTTTTTATACCTTTTGATTTAAAAAAGTTTGCCGCCCTGTTCGATTCAAGCATCATATCCCGGAAAGTGAAACGTTTTTCCTCACCTTCATTTGAAACCCAAAGCATGGCAAGCTTATCGGGCTTTTCCATGCCCAGTACATCTATTACGTCATATGCAAAATTAAAATCGTCATTATATGTCAGTTTGTAATTTTCCTGTGCGTCTTTTAATGATTTAAATTCATCACGGGATTTTCCGACAAATTTTTCGTATATTGGCATTAAAATACCTCCTGCAAAAGTGGTTTACTTTATAACAACCGCAATGAATTTGGTGGGACCCGTGCCTATTGCCTTTTCGGCGTGGGGTAGGCTCGAATCAAAATAAACGCTGTCACCTTTGTTCAGCTCATAAGAAATATCGCCTATATAAAACAACATTTTGCCCGAAACAACATAGTCAAACTCCTGTCCCTCGTGGGTGTTCATTACGGGAGGTTTGTCGTCGGGCGCAACAGTTACCATGAAAGGCTCAGCTTTTTTGTTTCTGAAAGTGAACGCCAGATGTTTATAGTCATAACGGCGGTTTCTTTTTACGTCGTAGCCTTCGCCGTTTTTAACAACACAGCACACTGAAAGGGTAGGAGACTCGCCGGACATAAGATCAAGTACGTCAACACCGAAAATGTCCGCTACTTTACACAGAAAACTAATGGCAAAATCTTTTTTGCCTTTTTCATATTCCAGGTATTTATCGCAGGACATTTCCAGTTTTTGAGCCATGGTTTCGACGGATATTCCGCAAATATCGCGTAGTGCCGTTATTCTTATAGCAATTTCCCTTATCGCGTCAGCCATAAGTAAATCTTCCTTTCTATAAAATAAATATTAATAATTATAGCCTAAATTAATGGCATTCATATTAGGTTCAAACAAATGCTGTTTCTTTGCGGGAATAAGCTTTTTCATTGCGGTTTCCAAATTTTCATAGGGGATCACGCCTGATTTCTTTATCGCATGACCTAAAATAATCATGTTTGCAAGACCTGTCAGACCCTCGTCGGAAGCAAGCTTTGTAGCGGGGATATAAAAAGCTTTAACATCCTTTCTTTCCACCTCGCGTGAAATAAGCGAACTGTCCACAAAAATCTGTCCTCCGCTTATAGTTTCGCGCTCATATTTATCAAGCGACGGCAGGTTCATCGCAATAAAAATATCCGGATTTGACACTATGGGAGAGCCTATCGGAGTATCGCTTAAAATAATGCTGCAATTTGCTGTGCCTCCGCGCATTTCGGGACCGTAAGAGGGAAGCCAGCTTACTTCTCTATTCTCAAGAAGACCTTCGTAAGCAAGAAATTTGCCGGAGAATAAAATACCCTGACCGCCGAAACCGGCAATTAATATCTGAGTTGTCATTTTACTTATCCTCCTCTTTGTATTTGTCCTTATATACGCCTAACGGATAATAAGGAACCATGTTTTCTCCAAGCCATTTAAGGGCTTTTTCAGGGGTCATACCCCAGTTTGTCGGACAAGTAGAAAGGACTTCAATCAAAGAAAACCCTTTGCCCTCAAGCTGGTTCTGAAAAGCTTTTTTTATGGCCTTTTTTGCATTTTTAATATTTTTTACGCCATCTACAGTTACTCTTTCAATATAAGCCGGACCGTCAAGCTGTGAAAGCATTTCACATATTTTTACCGGATAGCCTACGGTTTCAACATTACGTCCGTAAGGGGAAGTCTGTGTGACTTGACCCGGAAGGGTTGTGGGAGCCATCTGTCCCCCTGTCATACCGTAAATTGCGTTATTTACGAAAATAACCGTTATATTTTCGCCACGTGCGGCAGAATGAACTGTTTCCGCAGTACCGATAGCGGCAAGGTCGCCGTCTCCTTGGTATGTGAAAACGATATTGTTAGGATTTGAGCGTTTAACACCCGTAGCTACTGCCGGAGCGCGTCCGTGAGCCGCCTGCACCATATCACAGTCGAAATAATTATATGCCATAACCGAGCAGCCTACAGACGCTACGCCTATTGTTCTGCCCTGAATATCAAGTTCATCAATAGCCTCGGCTACAAGACGGTGGATTATACCGTGTGTACAGCCGGGACAGTAATGCAAAACCGCATCGGTAAGAGCTTTGGGTTTTTCAAAAACTATCATTTATTCAGCACCTCCAACCTTGTTTGCTTCAACAATTTTATCCAGTACGTTTTGGGTTGTGGGAATCATACCGCCTACCCTGTTGCACAAAAGAACTGGTCTTGTGCAGCGTATGGCAAGCTCTATATCCTCTATCATCTGACCCATGGAAAGCTCAACCGAAACAAATGCCTTGACCTTGCCGGCAGCGGCCTTAAACGCTTTTTTCGGGAAGGGCCAAAGAGTGATGGGTCTTATCATGCCGACTTTTATACCCTGTTTTCTTGCTTCGTCAATCGCGTTCTTTGAAACGCGCGCCGCTACGCCGAAAGCAACAATACAAATTTCAGCGTCATCCATAAGATACTTTTCACACATGGGTTCATTTTCTTCAATTAATTTATATTTTTCGTATCTTTCAAAGTTACGTTTTTCCAGTTCATCCGGCTGAAGAAACAGTGAGTTGACAATATTAGGCTTTCTTTTTCCCTGTGTGCCTGTAAGCGCCCACGGCTTGTCATACTTTGTTATTTCACCCATATCAAGAGAAACGGGTTCCATCATCTGACCCATTGTTCCGTCTGACAAAATCATTGTTGTCATTCTGTATTTTTCCGCAAGGTCAAATCCTTTGAATACAAGGCTGACCATTTCCTGAACGGAATCGGGCGCAAGCACAAGCATATGAAAATCACCATGACCTGCTCCGCGCGTAGTCTGGAAATAATCCGACTGTGAGGGCTGAATACCGCCAAGACCAGGACCGCCCCTTTGAACGTTTACAACAAGTGCGGGAAGATCACAGCCGGCAAGGTAAGAAAGGCCCTCGCTTTTAAGAGCTATTCCGGGGCTTGAACTTGAAGTCATAACCCGTTTGCCGGTTGAGGCAACTCCTATAACCATGTTTATAGCGGCAATTTCACTTTCCGCCTGCAGAAACACGCCGCCGTCAATTTTGGGCATTCTTTTTGACATATACGCCGCAACCTCTGTCTGCGGAGTAATGGGATATCCAAAGTAATGATGGCATCCTGCCATTATAGCTGCTTCGGCAAGTGCCTCATTACCCTTCATTAAAACTTTTTCAGACATTTATATCACTTTCCTTTCGCTCTTACTTTTCGACTGTAATTACACAGTCGGGGCACATTGTAGCGCAAAACGCACAACCAATGCATAACGCCTGATCCGTAATTCCTGCCGGATGGTATCCTTTAATGTTGATTTCGGACTCAATCAGAGCAACAATACCTTTTGGACAGGCTCCGACGCAAAGAGCGCAGCCTTTGCATAAATCTTTGTTAAATATAACTTTAGCCATTTTTAAACCTCCTGTTTTGTCCACGACTGTTTAACATACAGTTTGAGCGGAACCAAATTATCAATCTTCCCTTCAAGCTCGCCAAAAAGAGAAGTATTAATTGTTGTCATACGGATTTCAAGACCCGTTTTCTTTGAAATTTCTTCTGCATAAGATAGGCTGCTAAGCACATCTTTTGCTGTTGTAGCATCACCTAAGTTAGAATTATTAACAATTCCTGTAAAGCGTATTTTCGCCGCGCACTCTATTTCCGCCATTATTTCCAGCGCGCCCTGACTCGTTTTTGTAAGCGGGCGATACTTATTAATAACAAAAAGCATTTCGTAGTTATCCTCTTTTAAAATTGCCGGAATGTATCTCCCCAGCGCAAGCGCGCCGCGGTCATCACCGCCCACATCTATTACCGCCAGTATTTCGTGGTTATCTAAAATAGAGTAGGTTTCAGCCGGCAGTGAGGGCAAATCCACATTTGAATTTGCAAACGGGGAAGAAATAAGGTTGATACCGTTACTCTCCATAACTTTAAGACTGTCTTTTGTGCGGAAATACGGGTTTACTATATCAAGGTCGGCAACCGATACCGGAGCATCGGGATAAGCTTCTCTAAGCATGAGAGCATAGTTTACGGCAATATTTGTTTTGCCGCTGCCGTAATGACCCGCAAAAATTGTTATTCTTTTATTATCCATAATTATAAAGTCACGGTCCAGCCGAACTCATCTTTTAAAGTACCATTTTGAAGACCGGTTATGGTGTTGTAAAGCTTATTACTTACAGGACCGATTTCGTTGTTATTTATAATCATAACGTCATTTTTGTAACGAAGCTTGCCGACGGGAGAAATTACAGCGGCCGTACCCGTGCCGAACACTTCTTCCAAAGCACCCGAAGTTTGGGCTTCGAGAAGTTCTTCAACCGAAATTTTTCTTTCTTCAACTTCCATACCCCAACTTTTGCACAAGTTAATTACCGAGTTTCTTGTAATACCGGGAAGAATGCTGCCGTTAAGAACAGGGGTCACAATTTTTCCGTTTATCTTAAAGAAAATGTTCATTGCGCCCACTTCTTCAATATATTTACGATCTACGCCGTCCAGCCAAAGAACCTGCGAATAGCCGTCGTCATGTGCTTTTACCTGCGCCGCAAGGCTTGCAGCATAGTTTCCGCCAGTTTTTGCGTAGCCTATACCACCGCGCACTGCCCTTACATATTCATCCTCTATCCAAATGCCTACCGGGGCAAGACCACTTGCATAATAAGCACCGCTGGGAGAAAGAATTATAATGAACAAATAGGTTTTCGAGGGTGCGACTCCTAAGAAATCATCTGTTGCGATGATAAAAGGACGTACATAAAGAGATGTGCCCGGCTCAGTCGGAATCCAGTCCCTGTCAACGTCAACGACAGATTTTACTGCCTCGACAAAATCTTCTTCCGGAAGCTGGGGGATACACAGCCTTTCATTGGAAGAGTTTGTTCTTTTTGCGTTCATGTCCGGGCGAAAAAGCCGTACCTTGCCGTCAACGCCTTTGTATGCTTTAAGACCTTCGAACATTTCCTGACCGTAGTGAAAAACCATACATGCCGGAGAAAGTGTAAGATCCTGATAAGGAACAACTCTTGCGTCATGCCAGCCCTCACCCTCTGTGTAGTTCATCATGAACATATGGTCAGTAAAAATTTTACCGAAACCTAAATTTTTAAAATCGGGTTTCTGTTTTGGAGTTAGTGTTTTTTCGATTTTGATCTGCATTAATAAAGACTCCTTTCAATTTGAAAAAATTAATTTATTTAATCACATAGGGTGTATTTGAAAAATGCTTTGTGTCCCGAAATTTTCGTCAAACGGACGAAGTATTTCGCAAACACGCCCAAGGGGAAAAGGTAATAAAAAAACCCATAACCCCCTCTGTGGTTATGAGCACGACTGACATTTTGCAAAACTTAATTTTCCTTAACGCTTAAATGGCATAACACACAGTGCTATTAATACTGGCTTAAAATAGGCAGATAAATAGCACGACCACATAAACTATAATGTTAAAAGAAAATATAAAACGCATTTAAAAAACTCCCAGTATAAAGCGTAAAACTTTATATAATTATTTACTTTATTAAGTATATCACATAAGTCCACAATTGTCAAATAAATTTAAAATTTTTGAGGGTTTTTAGTAACAATATACAAAAATTGCAAAAACTTAAATGCAAAAAAAGGCACATTCTATAAATAATTATTCGGAGCGGGCGGGAGCTTTTGCGAAACCGCGCGCCTGGTAAAATGTAAGGATGCTTTTAATTTTTCACGGATGTTTAAAAAGAAAGTTGGAAAAACTCCGGCTGAAGTAAGGAAGAAAAAGACTTAATTTCCTCAAATTCTAATAAAATCTTCATACAGTTTTCACAAAAGCCATGTATAATTAAAACATAAAGCAGATTGAGAAACACTGCTTTACGATAAAAAGATACATTTGTGGGGATGACGATCAAACGCTGATAGAGTCATGGCTCACTGTGTGGGGGGAGGTACGGATAAGATTGTTTTTACCCGAAGCACCCAAACATCCAATAACAGGTTTCCCCAAACCTGTAAACTCCTTCACAAATTGCACCGACCCCCCATTTTACCGAGGTAATGCTGCGATAACTTGCAGCTTTCATAAATTTTTTTCATATCATAACTCCTAAATTATAAACATGTCGCATGGAAATTCACCCATGCGGCATGTTTATTTTGTATATGAAAACCAAGCGATAGTCGCGTTATCCGGATATATTCGCGGCGGAATCGCTGTCTGGTGAACTGCTTCCTGTATTGTTTGTTTGCGGACTTGAAGGAGGTTCAGCACCGGTTACAGGGTCCGCCTTTTTATCGGGAGCATTGTCTTTGCTATCGGTTGGCGCGGAAGAAGGGCTGTTAGAGGCGGCGGGCACATTGCCGTTTGCAGGCGCCTGCGCGGGCGGAGTCGGAGGAATATTTTCAGAAGAGGTAGGGGCGGACGCAGTATCAGCTTCTGGCTGCGCTTTGGAATTGCCTTGCGCGCTTGAATTGGCGTTACCGTTTGCGGAATTGCCGGTTTGCGGAGAAATTGCGGGTTCCTCACTTTTTTTTGCTTGTTGGGAGGCACTTTCTTTTGGCTTTGTTATTGTGCGGTTCTCGCTTTTTTTGGTTTGATGGGAAACCGTACTTTTTGGAATGCCTGCCGGGGCGGCAACACTTTTTTTATTTTCCACGCCCGAACTAATATTAGCAGGTTCGCTATTTTCGCTTTTTGGGGTGGAGGGTTTTACGGTCGTTGTATCGTCGCTTTTTATAAAATCGTCACCGATTTCTTTGCGGTAGTTTTTTATTTCATAAAGCTTTTTTCCTGAAAGAAAACGTGCGTTCTCCTCTACCCGGCCTCCGTTTTTGGCTGTATAATCTTTTATTGCTCTAAGCTTTCCGAGAGATATATTTAATTTTTTTGCGGCTTTGTAATCTTCATTTGAGTCAAAGCGTATGTCGAAAGAAATGTCCGCAGGACATAGCTTTGGCACTCTTGCACCAAGCTTTTTATATAAATTTTTGTTGATTGAAACAACATCTATTGCTACATTGGTGTTATACTCATTTAGATATCCCAGTTTTTTTGAATAATTTACAATTTGAGCAATGCAGCTTTCTATTTTGTGCGCGGAGATGTCGGCGGAATTTGACAATATTTCGGCGTCACGGTTAAGAGGAAGGATTTTTATTACGCGGTCATATACATTTAAATCAAATGAAAAACAGGGATTTATATCCATTGTAACGTGAGAAACCGGAAGGGTGAAGGAGGCATATATGCCGGCAAAAAGCGCTGATACAAACAAAATAGATAACAGATAAACGGCGGCTGTTTTCAAAGGAATAAAACTGATATATTGCCCCAGCAAATAATTTTTGTTTTGTGCGTTGACAAATTGCCCGTCTTCCGTCAGTAAACAAGCTTTTTGACCGTTAACTTCAACAACGACAGAGTTCATTTTTTTCACCACCGATTAATTTAAAGCAGTCGGACATTGTACTGTATCCGCCATCAATAATTATGACCGCCGCAATTATATATTTGCCATAACGCTCCAGGACTTGGCTTTTTATGCCCGCGTAAAGACATAATCCGGATGCCGGCATTTTCCCGCGTTTGACTTTAGAGGTAAGGCTTTTGTCGCCTAAAATATAATTTACGGCGCGCATACACTCTTTTCTTGCTTTTTTTGATTTTGGACATTCTTTTGCTATTTCAGAGAAGGAGATCCCTAATTTTCCGAGCTTGTCTGAAAGGTCGGAAATCTCATAAGAAATATCATGGCAGCCAAATTTGTGCGTATCAGGCGGCTTTTGTGAAGGCTCTTTTTTGGAGGGAGGAGAATTGTAAAAAGTATCGGGAAAGCTGCTTGCGGGCGGATTTTTTGCACGGCAGTATTCAAGTACACGTTTGTTTATTACCGCCGCCGCAAAGTGCGAGAAATTTCCGCCAAAGCTGTTGTAGTGGCTGATGGCATCTTTAAAAGCTTCCAGCGCTACGGAAAATTCAACGTCTGATTCATTTACCGGACGTTTTGCGGCTTTGCCGGCGCAGGACAAAATAAAGCGCATGTTCTCCGTAAGGAAGTCTTCATTAACATCTTCATTGTTTTCTGTGTCTTTAATAATTTCTTCAATATTCATTTTACACCTCATAGCAAAAAATGTAAATTTGTATTTATTATATATCTTTTTAGTAAAAATTAAAACAAGTAGAGCAAAAATTTCCAATATTTATTTTACGGGTGGATTTGACAAAGCGGGTGAAGCTTCCCCCAAAACGCATGAAACCTTTGTTTCAAGGCACACAAAAACCTATGATAATACTTGACATTTTTGGTAAAATATAATACAATATATACTGTATAATTATATTAGAACGGAGAATTTTAAATG
>JAUZPZ010000062.1 GCA_030705675.1 Bacillota bacterium | reverse complement strand
TTTAGGATTGGCATTGCCAGAGCCTATGTATGTAGGAGAAAAAAGACTTGAAGAAAATGAGATCGTTCTTTGCCGGAACGATGAATTGTTTTCAAAAGAATTTGACGCCCGTGATTTCAACTGGATTGCCTACGACAAGCCACCTGAGAAATTACGAATAAAAGCAAAGGTACGCTACCGCCATCCGGAAGAGTGGGCGACAGTGATATCCACAGGCGACAGCACAGTCCACATTGAATTTGACATTCCGCAGAGAGCAATAGCCAAAGGTCAGGCAGTTGTTCTATATGACGGTGACGTGGTCGTGGGCGGCGGAACGATATGTTGAAAAAATCCCCGAATTTTAAAAATTCGGGGATTTTAAATTTCTTGAGGCAATATGGCATTGCTTTTAGAAGCATATTCCTCACTTCAAAATAAGTGAAGCTGACTGATAGTCAATAGCATTGAAAAAACCAAGCTTTCGCTTGGTTTTTTTTGGCTGGGATAGAAGGATTCGAACCTCCGAAATGCGTGGGTCAGAGCCACGTGCCTTACCGCTTGGCGATATCCCAATATTTAGTTGACATTAAATCGACAATAAATATTATACTATAAAACTTCGCAATTGTCAATAGGAAAATTTCAAAATTCACAAAATTACAAATTTTCCTATTGACTAAAGAATGGACTATTTAGGATAAACTACATTCCAGTTTTCATCATAAACATAGTAACCCGGGTTTTCTTTTGCGGCTTTCACAGCGTTATCATAGGAGGCAAAAGCGCCTATTTGTGATGAAGAATCACCCGCGGATTTACGTACGTGGTAAAGAACGGAAGTAGATGTAGCGGCAGAACTGCCGTTTTTATTTGGTGAGCTTGGTTGCACTTTATCAGGTTGTGAGTTTTGTTGCACTTCATTAGATTGAGGGCGTTGTTGTGCTTTGTCAGATTGAGAACTTTGTACAGAAGTATTTTCTTTCTTTTCGGCGGCTTTTGATTTTATTGAAAGTTCATCTGTCAGTATATCAAGCTCTTTTGCCTGAGAAACAGTAAGGTCAAGTTCTTCAATTATAGCGGCCGTTTCTTTTGCGGCTTCATAATCTCCGGCATTGATAAAGTCTTCAAGCTGTTTTAATTTTTTATCTGTTTTTCTTTGTACCGATAACTTGGAGGATATTTTTGTTACCAGATCCTCCATATCCGACTTAATAGCGTAAGAACCGTAATCGTATTTCAGACTGTCAATTTTCTCAAGCGCCCCCTCATAATCTCCGTTATTATATAATGTCTGTGCGGAGATATATGCGTTTATAATGTCGCAAAGAGCTTTTGCTTTGGTATTTCCGTCGCCGTCTTTTACAGCCTCTTTGTAATACACAAGAGCGCCTTCGTAGTCTTTTTTTTGCATAAGGGCATCGCCTCGCTCAACAGTTGCCTTTGGACTGATATAACTGCATGAATACAAACTCAAAGCTGAAAAGAGAGCAATAAGCAAACAGAAAATTCTTTTCATGTAACATGCCTCCTCTATATCATCATAATATAACGAAAACTGCGCAATGTCAATACATTACGCAGTTTTTTAACATAAATGTCATAAATCACATTAATTCAAGGCATATTTTTCCCTGTCATATTTTTTTATAGCTTTTTCTATTTGTGATAAGCTGTACCTTCAATAATTGTAAAAGCCCGGTAAATTTGTTCAAGCAAAATAACTCTCATAAGTTGGTGGGGAAAAGTCATTTTGGAAAAACTTAAACAAAAGCCGCTTGCGGATTTTACATCTTCGGAAAGACCGTCAGAACCCCCGATTATAAAGGTTATATCTCCGAAGCCGTTTACTCCGAGAGCTTCTATTTTTTCGGAAAGTTCTATGGATGACAGCTGTTTTCCCTCAATGCAGAGAGATATTACATAACTCCCTTTTGAAATATGATTTAAAATCAGTTTTCCTTCTTTTTCTACATTTTGTATTCCGTTGCCGGGAACCTCGTTTATTTCGGTTACAGAAATCTTCCCGAAACGCCCTAATCGTTTAATATATTCTCCGCAGGCGTCGCGGTAAAATTTCTCCTTTAGACTTCCCACACAAATTATCTTAATATTCATTAAAAACCAGTCCTTTACGATGTGAGTCCTATAATTACTATACAGGCTATCCCGCCTATTATACCGATAAGCTGTTTTACTGTTATTTTTTCTTTAAAAAATACTATTGAAGCCACCGAGGTAAGAAAAATCGAACCGCCGTTTACGAGAGGAAAAAATATTGCACTTGGCATTACACCTGACAAAAACAGGTTAATATAGTGCATGACAAAAAGAAAAATACCTGCCGAATATGCATATACCGCACCTTTTGAAGTTAAAGTTATTGAAGAGTTTTGGTGCGTTTTTTTGCTTATTACCTTATAGATCGCGGCAGAAAACAAAGTGGAAATTACAAATGTTACTGCAAGCATAAATGTTCGCTGATCGCGATAATCCGAGGTTTGGTGTACCCTCTGCACGATGCCTATAAAACCGTTTGCGAAGAAAGCTACCATACAAAAACCAATCCAGCGAAGGGTTGCCTTTGTATCTCCCTTTTTGTTATCCTGAGAAATAAAAACAAATAAAAGCAAAATAATCATTACAGCTATTCTTATATAATCTTTTGGAAACTCAATCGGTTTTCCTCCCAGTGTATAGTCATACATTGCGGCAATGACGAAGGAGCTTGTAATTATAAGGTTAGAGTAATGAAGGGGTCCTGAAGAAAAAGCAAGCACTTTGAAAAGGTTAGCACAGTTTGTCAGTATGCCAAGAGCAATACCCGCGACCAAAGTGTATACGGATACTCCGCCGGTCACAAGGCTGAGCAAAACGAATATAACAGCACAGATAACAGTCGAAATGAGGTTAAACATATAAGGATCCGAGCTGTTTTTTGAGGGGCTTTTTCCGTATAGGTTTACAGCGACATTGTTTCCCATCATAGAAAATATGGAAACAGTTAGAATGAGGTACAGAAACATAAAAAATATCCTCCATAGAGCAATTGAGGCTCCGCACATAAAACGAAGCCTCAACTACAAAATCAAACAGCATTAGTATAACATATAAAGATTTAAAACTTAAATTTTATTTTAAAAAATCAATTTTCGGACTAACAAGAATACCTGTAGGAGCAAGGTTATATTCATAAGCCCAGTTGTCCGCTCTTGTTCTCCACACATCCGGACCAAACCATGTTACGCCTTCCGCAAAGCAATGAAGGGCACCGAAAGTATTGTTGCGGTTTCCAAAACAGGTTAGAGTTATTGTGTGTTTGCCGGCAGGAACGTCGTCAATTATCAGATTATAGGGTTCAAAAACAATTTTTCCGACAGGCTTGCCGTCAAAAGAAACATTTATAAGAGAACCAGCATACTTGAACGCGTGAATTTGTATTGATTGAGCTTTCTCAACGTCAATATCAAAGGAATAATCCACATTGCCGCCGTAGAAGGGCAAACCTTGGGTTGTGATTGTGCCAAACCCGATTGAATCGGATTTTTCGACAATTGTTGCGGTTGCTCCTGCAAGCTTAACATCAAATTCACCCAGCAGATAACAATATTCTACGGTTGTGCGCAGAGCTAGCGGAATTTTTAAAATAAGCTCGTTAGTTCCCTTTTTAAGAGGAGGCAGAGCGACTTTGCCGATAGATTCATCTACATAGTAACCTTCAGGCTTGTTTGTGATTTTTTTACCGTTCCATGTAATTTCGGTAATATCTGCAAGCTCAAGAGCGAGAACAGGGGAAGAATAATCAATTTCACTGTTTATCGTAAAGCGAAGTGTTGCAGTATGGGTCGGTTTTCCGTTTGGAAGTACCCATGGCTGTTCACCAATCATATAAGGCCAGCCGGCTTTATTGCGCACAACGCCATAAGCACGGAGAATTTCTTCAACCGGCATGAACGGCTCATCGTCAAATGCCATTTCAGCCATATCAAGCAAAAGAACATTTGGTTCGTGGCGTGTATATTTAACGGTGGTTTTTATGTCTGTGCTTTTTTCGGTCTCATATGTACGCTCATTTGTCTCTTGAGGAATTTCCGAATTGTCCGCGCAAAGTTTAAGCAGTAAACTATCATTTTCAAACATCCGGCGGTTGATATAAGTGTGACCGTTTGAAATTTCATAGGGGACAGCCTTTATTTCTCCTGTTATTGTATCATACAAAACAGGATAGTATTCACCCGTTATATCAATTCTTAAATCTTTAAAGGATACTATTCCGCTTGAACGAGTTGTTACTTCACGTTGTTTTGCGTGTATTACAAACAGCCAGCGGTCTTTGTCGTCTTGACGCATATTATAAAAATAGTCGTTTGCCGGAATACCATTTTGGTTTATTATAGAAACTGTGGCAAAAGGAATAAGTGCATTCAGAATGGAAGGCTTGTCAAAACCAACCGTGATAGAAGTCTTATAAAGGTCTTCTACTGCTCCACTTTCCATAGCATCAACATAGGTGGGGCAAGAGCCGGCAAAGATTACAGTTCCGCCAGACTTTTTGAAATTTTTAAGGAATTCAAGAGTTGTGGAGCGAAGAGTAATACAAGAGGGAACGACAATAGCCTCATATTCCATTTTGCCTACGGCTTTTGGATTTTCGGAAGTAAGGGAAGGCAACAGACTTTCAGATATAAAGTTATAGTCCTGCTGGCCTTCAAGCAGCCATCTTGTAATGTTTTCGAATTTCTCCTCCATAGCGGTTGTTGCGATAGTACTTGTGTCTACAGGACCGCGCAGCAGCCAGTAACTCTCAAGAGGATGGATCACGCCCACTTTTACAACCGGTTTTCCACGGGTGAGGGCGGTATTTACTCTTGCAAAATGGTTTTCTATGTAGGAATACTCTTTATACCATGGCGACTGATAACTGATAGAAGCGGGATAATCACGTTTTGCCTCGCCCTGCATAGATACCCATGAAAGGTGAGGAACACGCACTGTTACGCCCATTGCCGCCTGCCAGTCACCCTGATATTTATGACCGCGGAAATCAAAGGTCCAGTTGGTTACGCCGTATAGCTCGGAAAGCATAGCTTCTCTGCCGTATTGGTGAACGGCGGATTGGCACTGTTTTGCAGTGATAAGTTCCTGAGCATTGCGCAGCATATCTATGCCGGGAATTTGCAAAGCGCGGTAAGGACGCATACAATCTCCCATGCAGTTTGTCTGACCTTCAAGGGTTTGTTCATGAAGCATATGACCTGTAAAGGAAATACCGTTCTCTTTGCACCATGCGCCGCATTGGTCGGCAAATGCTATGCAGAACCGCTCCGAAATGAAATCATAAAAACGGTGACGCTTCCAGGAATATTTGCCGTCAGCTTTATCCCATATAACTTCAGGCAGAATATCAAAAATACTTTCGCCGTATTTTTCTTTATATTTTTCAGCTAAAAATCTGCTCCACGGAAGTTTTACATTGGTTTTGCCTGTTGCAAATTTTGGAAGAGAGTTATCCAATCCAAACAAATGGGGTTCATCGGTGAATATTGCCGGAACGGCTTCATTAAAATCGTCTCCTACAGCCTTTTTATAGGAATTGTAGGTGATGTCAACAAATTTAGCTATAGCTCCTTCGTCCATTGCGTCAACATATGCGTTTCCGTTATACCAGGGCTGCTTATCGGGAAAAGTATATATGTAACTATACCACGGTTCACCCTCTGCCGTAGCGTCACGGTCCATTATTTTGTATGAAACAATACTGCCCTTTTCATCTTTTATAATGTCATAAGCAGCAGCAAAATAAGGCTTACCCTCTTCTTCAGCCTGTTCGCGCGGGACATCGTTTTTAGGGTCGGTAGGAGAAAACAAAATATATTTGTTACGCAGCTTTTTATCTCTTGTAACAAGTCCGCCGGCAGAACCCGAAGGCCATCTGTCTTCATCATAAAGCCATGCAAGCATGTCATTTTTCTTGGCTTCCTCAACACAGAATTTTATCCTGCTCATAAAGACGTCGCCAAGGTAAGGCATAGACATTCCGGGGCGAGAGTGCATATGAAAGCCGCCAAACCCCATTTCTTTAAGAATAGAAATCTGGCGTTCAAGCAAACCTTCGTTAAGGTCACAGTTCCAGGACCAAAAAGGAGTTCCTCGATATTCTTTTGTAGGATTTTGAAAAAGCTGCGGATTCAGCTTTTTCTGAGAATTTTGTTTATAGAGCATAATAATTCCTCCAAATTACGGCTATGGTTTTCAAATAACATAGCCGTTATTTTATACGGTCATTATACATCAACAGAATTAAAAAATCAACCGACAATTTTTCCTAAATAGGGGGGCATTTTTAATGTCTTTTATATTGTAATTTTATTAAGTTTGTGGTAGAATTAAAATAAAGAGGTGAAAACATGCGTGAACAGAATAAAAAAAGCGGTGTAAAGATACTTTATTGGGACGAACTTAAAAAGGATAAATTTTCAATATTCAAGACGAGAGCTACCTCATGCGAAATGCACAGGCATCCTTTTATGGAACTTGCCTATATTTGCGGAGGTGAAATAGAGCATACAATGAACACGGAAACAGCCGTTTTGCATAAGGGCGATTATTTTATAGTAGATTACGGATCAGTGCACGCCTACAAAGGGGAAGATCCCGCTGTAATAAACTGTGTTTTTTACCCTGAAATGATTGACAGTACCCTGAAAAATTGCTCCGGGATAAGGGATATACTCAATAATTATCTTATACGGTTTTGTTATAAAGGAATAACAATGTTTCCAACTCTTCAGATATATCATGATGACACCGGAGAAATTCTGACTCTCCTTGAAAAAATGGGGGATGAGTACGAGGGAAAAAGCGCCGGATATATGGAAATGATCAGATGTTATCTCGTAGAAACCATACTTATAACCATGAGAAAGTCCGCGCTTAGAAGCAATAACGAAGAGGATAGTCTAAGCAGCAGCATAATATATATGATTAACGACTCTTATATGCAGGAGGTGACTTTAAGCGGAATCTGCGAAAAGCTGAATTACAGCCTTCCGTATATAAGCAGGAAATTTAAAGAAGAAACAGGTGAAACTTTTATAAATTATTTGCATAAGGTCAGAATGAAAGAAAGCTGCCGTATGCTTGCAAATACAGATAAAAACATTGAAGAAATTTCGGCTCTTGTCGGATATGCCGATGTAAAGTATTTTCGTAAACTGTTTAAATCAACCTTGAAAATGACTCCGAAACAGTTCAGAAAACAACTTCTAAAATGATAAAAATCCTCATGGAATATTATTCCATGAGGATTTTTAAAATCATACCTTAAAGCATTTTTTTAAGTCTTTCATTAATCTCAACGAGGAATTCTTCAGTATCCACTTTTTTCTTATTTTCAAGTGTTGAGAGCAAAGCGAGGTCTCCGGTCATCACGCCTTCTTCAATTGTCTGAATTGTAGCTTTTTCCAATTTGTCGGCAAAAGCGCACAAATCCAAAGAACCGTCAAGTTCGCCACGTTTGCGCAGCGCACCGGTCCATGCAAAAAGAGTAGCGACGCTGTTTGTGGATGTCTTTTCGCCTTTGAGATGCTTGTAATAATGACGCTGAACAGTGCCGTGGGCCGCCTCATATTCGTATACGCCGCTCGGAGAAACCAAGACGGAAGTCATCATAGCAAGACTGCCGTAAGCAGTAGCGACCATATCGCTCATTACGTCGCCGTCGTAGTTTTTGCACGCCCAAATATATCCGCCGTTTGAACGGATTACACGCGCTACGGCGTCGTCAATAAGGGTATAAAAATATTCAATACCGGCTTTTTCAAATTTTTCTTTATATTCATTTTCAAAAATTTCTTTAAAGATATCTTTAAATCTGTGGTCATATTTTTTGGAAATTGTATCTTTCGTCGCAAACCATACATCTTGTTTTGTATCCAACGCAAAGTTGAAACAGCTTCTTGCAAAACTTGATATGGATTCATCAACATTATGCATACCCTGAATAATGCCCGCAGAGCCTTTGAACTGATGTATCAATTGACGGACTTCATTGCCGTTTTTATCGGTGCATACGAGTTCACACTTACTTTCTTCGGGAACCGTCATTTCAGTGTTCTTGTAAAGGTCGCCGTAAGCGTGACGGGCGATAGTAATAGGTTTGGTCCAGGTTGGTATGTAGGGGGTAATGCCTTTTACAATAATTGGAGTTCTGAAAACAGTGCCGTCGAGTATTGCACGAATTGTACCGTTAGGAGATTTCCACATTTCTTTCAAATTATATTCTGTCATTCTTTCCGCGTTGGGGGTAATTGTCGCGCATTTTACGGCGATGCCATATTTTTTTGTAGCTTCAGCTGAATCAATTGTTACCTTATCGTTTGTAGCGTTTCGGTTTACAAGCCCAAGGTCGTAATATTCAGTGTTAAGGTCAATGTATGGAGTGAGAAGAATATCCTTTATCATTTTCCAGATAATTCTGGTCATTTCATCTCCGTCCATTTCAACGAGTGGAACTTTCATTTGAATTTTGCTCATTATTCTTATGCCTCCTAAAATTGTATACAATCCTATTATACTATTAAATTTAATATTTGTCAACGCAGTTGGGGCAATAAAGAATAAAAATATTTGTTTCAGAAAGATTTTGCTTTATTTTACTCATTGAGTATATGGGAAAACAGTGATATTATAAAGAGATAGGCTTTAATAATTAATGACAGTCTGTACATCCTTGAAATATGATAGGTTTATAACACTAAAGGTTTTTCAAAATATTAAACAATTAAAAGAATTTAAAAAACGCCGTTTCAATAGGTTTTTAGACCGTTTGAAATGGCGTTTGATATTATTATTTGAAAATTTTGATTATCGAGCAGTTACTGCCTCACCGTTTTTATCTACATCATCGTCTTGATATGATGATGTAGAAGCAGTCTTGTGAGAACTGGTGGTTTTAACGTTTTCTGTTTCTTTTTTCTTATTCTTATCAGTATCCAGTTTTTCTTGATGGGAACGCTCGATTTCATTATACATTTCAGTAATACCGTCAGGATCGGCGATAAAATAAGACAAACCCTTAATATTTTTTGGTACACCCGGCATCTGATAAGTATGCAAAGCGTTAGTATCAAAATTTGAAACGAAATTCGCATACTGTAATGCTTCCTGAATGCCCATATCTGTGCCGACAAAATCCATAAGGGCCGGTACAAGCTTTGGTATTTGCTTTACAATAGAAGAGTTAAGCTTCTGTTTATAAAGAGCTTTCATAAAATCCCTCTGAACTTCCGTACGTTTGACGTCGCCCATTTTGTAATGCCTGAAACGAACAAGCTGTTCCGCTTTATCTCCGTTAAGATGCTGCTGACCTTCTTTAAGGTTAATATACAGATTCTGCGTAGGGTCAGTATAATGCATATCCTGAGGAACGTAGAAATCAACGCCGCCAAGCGCATCTATGGCTTTCTTGAAACCGCTGTAGCTTAGAACGACGTAGTTATCAATATTTACTCCGAGCAAGTCTTCAACCTGCTTAATTAAAAAAGCCTCTCCGCCCATATGAAGGGAAGCATTAATTTTCCATATTCTGCCATTTATTACAACCTTTGTGTCACGCATAACCGAAACAATATCCACCGATTTTGAAGCGGTATCAAACTGCACAAGCATAATTACGTCTGCATTGACCTTTTTTTCATCTGAACCGATGACCAAAATATTTTTGTTCTTTAGCATTACAGGTGAAATATTATCGGCAATATCTACAAAAAATCCTACGGAGTCACTCCACGCGTAAGACGCCGCTTCCGAAGCGGACATTCCGGCGTGTCTCGCATTTACATATTGCACGGCAAAGATACCGGCGCGCCACGCAACTATCATAAACCCTGCAACAAGCAGTGTAAGTAAAAGCGAACGAAGAAATACTTTTATATTAATTTTATTACGTAAACGTCTTTTTTTTCTCGGAGAGGGGCCTTTTAAACTATATTCCTCTGATTCATAATTATCCTGATCGTGGTTCATTGGTATAATATTCCTTTCCGTATGACTTCAAATGGTTTAAAAATATTTGTATTTATAAATGTAATATACCCGTAATATACCCAATAAAGCACACAAGTATAAACACATATATTTAAGTATACCAAACGTGCATATTATTGTCAAGTAATTCATAAAAATTTTACAAAATTGAAACATTTTGTAAAAAAATAAAAGAAGCTGTAAAAAAACAACTTCTTTCAGCTTACTGACAAACCACTCGTCGGGGAATTTAAAGGGGGTGTCCCTCTTTTTTTAAATTTGCGGGTTTTGCGGGCTTTGCTCGTGAAACCCGCTCCTTGCAAGAGCTGCGGCGGTGAGCCGCGCGTGAGCGTAAGCTCTTGTTCGAAAGAAAAGTGGTAGCAGGGCGTGCTTTTC
>JAUZPZ010000061.1 GCA_030705675.1 Bacillota bacterium | reverse complement strand
TCAGCAAATTATAAAGTGCCCCGTTAAGCTCGGAATTTTCCAATCCTTTATCTTCAATTGTAACAACAGAGACTATCTTGTTTGTCGCAATAACTCTGCCGTATTTATCAACAATCTCACCTCTCGGCGCGTCTATTACTTTTGATGAATAACCGCGGCTTTGTGCCACGGCGGCATAATATTTGCCCTTTATTACCTGCAGGTTTATTATCTGAATAATCAGTACGAATAAAAGTATACCTACAAGTATGCCGAGAATGTTGAAGCGATTTTTAAAAAATTCTCTCATTTCTGTAATATACCTTTCCTACAACCCAATAAACAATTGGAGATATTAATGTATTGTATACACTTGCGGGAAGTATATAACGCCAAAGCACATATAAAAAATTATACTCTCCCGACAAAAACAATTCAAAAATGTATTTCAGCAAGTTGTATCCAAGGCTTAGCACAAACACCATTACAACAGTCGTAATAAGATTTCTTTCAAAAATCGTATCGTATGTAATCGCGCATATCACCACCATTGCCATAAAAAGGAGTGCGTTTGCGCCAAACGGATATGCCGTTACTATATCAAGCGCAAGACCCATGCCTATTGCAAGCACAAGTCCGCGTTCTTTTCCGTAAAATATACAAAAGCAAACAACGCATACAAACACTATATTAGGTGATATTCCAAAAACGGACATAAATTTAAACATTTTTGCCGTATCAAGTAAGTATGCCGCTGTAAATATTAAAATATTAAAAAAAACCGTCACTTCAAATAACCCCCACAAACACTAATATGCTGTAATTACCAATACCTCTTTAATATTGGATATATCCGCTGAAACCTCAACGGTTATCTTTTTCGTTACTTCTCCCGAAATTGTTTCAACTTTTTTAACCTTGCCTATTATTATGCCTTGAGGGTAAACCTTACCAAGCCCAGATGTTTCAACCGTATCCCCTATTGCAATATCCGAATTTTTGCCTGTATAGTCAAGATGGCACAAATTCTTATCCGCAAGTAAAATGTCTCCTTCAACAATGCCTGTTTCTCCCGTACGTATTATGCTGGCGCTTACGCTAGTGTCACCGTCCAGCAATGTTGTCACTTTTGCCCAGTTTGTTCCCGCCATGGTTACACTGCCCACAAGTCCGTTGTTTTGAATTACTACGTTGCCCACATCTATCCCGCTGCTTGTACCTTTATCAATTACAAATTCCGTATTCCAGTTTGAAAATTCTCTCCCGACAACCGTACACGCAACAGTCGAGAAATGCGACTGCTTTTGCTTGAATTCAAGCAGTTTCCTAAGTCTTTCGTTTTCATTCTTGTATTCGTCCATACGTGCGTTTTCATTTTGCAAAATTTTTATTTTGTTTTTAAGCTCACGGTTTTCATCAGCAGCATTTTTTGCTGAAACCATACTTCCAAAAAAATCATTTATTCCGTTTCCCATATTTGTAAGTCCTGATTTTACCGGAGTAAAAATTATATTTGCAATATTTGAGCCGGCGGGCGTACCAGTATCATTCCCCCGGCGTGCAAGAATTGAAACCCCACAAATAAGACCCAATACTACGGCGGCAACAATTATTACATTCCAATAATTGCGGTTAATGAAGTTCCACATGATTTTATTACCTCTGTTTTAAGTTTTATCTTGATCTATTGCTTCTTTCAAGTATTTTTCTCAGCATAGGCCTGTCTTCCCCTTCGAGAATTGTACCTATCCCGCCAATTACTCCGTTAAGTGGATTTTCGGCAACATTAACCTTTATCTGTGTCTCAAGCTCTATTATTCTGTCCAGACCCCGAAGCAGCGCACCGCCGCCTGCAAGCATAATTCCTCTGTCCATAATATCTGCCGCAAGCTCAGGTGGAGTTTTCTCAAGCGTTACCTTTATACAATCTATTATGTTGTAAACGGGTTCGGCAAGAGCCTCTCTTACCTGTTCAGCTTTAATCTCCTCAATTCGCGGAAGCCCTGATATCATGTCGCGCCCTTTAATCTGCATCATTTGATCGCCTTCATACGGATACGCGCTTCCTATAGATATTTTTATTTCCTCGGCGGTTCTGTCGCCCACCTGAAGGTTAAATTCTCTCTTTATATACTGGGAGATAGCATTATCAAAAGTATCGCCGGCAACACGAAGCGAATTGCTTATTACTATGCCTCCAAGAGAAATTACGGCAACTTCGCTTGTTCCCCCGCCTATATCGACAATCATACTTCCCGTGGGTTCATCTACGGGAAGACCGGCACCTATAGCGGCACTCATAGGCTCATAAATCATATAAACCTCCTTCGCACCTGCCTGCATACCAGCTTCTTCAACCGCCCTTTTCTCAACTTCGGTTACTCCGGACGGAATACATATGACAACCATAGGTCTTATAAACATTCCTGAAGAACCTATCGCCTTTTTTATAAACCTCTTTATCATTGCCTGGGTAACGTCAAAATCAGCGATTACCCCGTCTTTCATAGGACGTACCGCGTCAATTGTACCCGGTGTGCGTCCAATCATGCTCTTAGCCTCATTGCCCACACTAAGCACCTCTCCTGTTGACTGATTTACAGCCACAACAGAGGGTTCATTTACGACAATCCCCTTTCCTTTTACATAAACAAGTGTATTTGCAGTTCCAAGATCAATTCCTATATCTTTAGGCATACTAAATTACTTCCTTTCTACCGTATGTTTTTGTTACCTTAAAGAATGATATTATATTTTTCTTTAAGTATATCATATAGCGTGCTTACCGGCATTCCAAAAATATTATTAAAATCTCCTTCTATCTTCTTTACCAGCAGTGACCCTTTCCCTGCCGGCGAATAAGCTCCCGGATAATTATAATCTTCCATATCCATATAAAGTCTTTTTTCCTCTTCAGTCATACCCTTTAAATATACCTTTGTTTCAACTCTTACAGTTTCGGGATCGCATCCCGCACCGCCTACGCAAAGCCATGTTACAAAGCTATGTGTTTTACCCGAAAGTTCGTCTATCATTTTTTTTGCTTCTTCCGCATTGTTTGGAGCATCAAAAACTTTGCCGTTTAGCATTAAGACAGTTTCCGTGGCAACCGCTATCGTATTTTCGCCGCCGGTTTCGGATAAAATCTTTTTAACACGCTGTGCGGCGACATCTTCCGAATTTAATGTATCTATATCTTCTACTATTATGTCTGTAGTTTCAAATTTTATTTTAATTTTATCAAGTACTTTTTGTCCTGCCTGTGGCAAAGCAACCACAAGCCTATAATCTTTCATTTACTCTGCCTCCCGTTTCCAAATATTTTCCTGTCTAAGCAATTTTATGAATAGGCATTTTCTTTGTCCTTTCAGCTCAAATATTGGAACAAGTTTATATTGCACTCTTTGTTAAGCGTTTCGTAAAGTTTATTTATAGGCAAACCAACAACATTATAATAATCACCCTCAATTTTTTTACAAGCAAAGAGCCCTTGCCTTGAATTCCATATGCGCCCGCTTTATCCGCATATTCACCGGTATTCAAATACTCCTCCACCGTGTTCCTATCAAGCCTTTTAAAAGTAACTCCTGTTTCTTCATAAGCCGTTACTCCTTTTCCGCTGCTCATATCCCATATGCAAAGTCCAGTCATTACTTTGTGTTCACGTCCCGACAAGCTTTCCAGCATTTCGCGCGCCGCGGTGCGGTCAGCCGGCTTTCCCATTATTCTGCCGTCTAAAGTCACTACAGTATCGGCGGCAATTACTATCTGCCGGAGATTGTTCACACTCTGAAGCTTTTTTGCCACCTCGGCGCCTTTTAACAATGCTATTTCCTGCACCGCCATTTCAGGGGTGATCCCCGAAGTTTCTATGTTTTCATCCGCATTGCTTACAACTATGTCAAATTTCAGACCTGCATTTTCAAGAATTTCTCTTCTTCGGGGAGAGGCTGATGCCAATATCAACTTTATTGTCATTTCCTTCTTCCTTTCCTGTTTCCCTGTCTTTTTCAATCCTGTCAAGGCACAAAGCCGCACATATACCTGTAAACGCCCCGGCACCTATCGATATTAATCCAAGTATCCAAATATAATTTATTATATTTATATTTTTCATAATTACACACGCAACCGCTATTTGCGCCAAATTATGCATAAACGCACCGATAATTGCAACTCCCGTGTTGCTTATTCCCTTAATCTTAAAGGCAAAATGCATAGCGCAAAGCGCCGCCGTTCCTCCGCAAAGAGAATAGGGAAGTGAAGCAATACCTCCGTAAATAATACTTCCCAATGCGCACCGTACTATTGTTACCGCCAAAGCGGATTTAAAACCATATAGCCTGTATACTATTATTGTTATAATATTTGCAAGACCCAGTTTTCCGCCCGGCACAGCCATATTCACAGGTATAAGCCTTTCCGCCCACCCAAGTGCCATGGCAAGAGCCGCAAATATGCCCAATCTTATCTGTTTCATAAGTCTTTCAACCGCTTACAGCGTCAAGCTCGTTTTTACCGTCAATATAAACCACAAGTTTGTGCGGCGCGCACACAAGGGCTTCGCCAACCTTAAATATTTTTCCCTGTTTTACATCTATTTGGTTTAAACAGTCCGAATACACCATATATGCGCCCTCCCGGCTTATACTCAAAATATTTTTCCCATATTTTGTCTTAATATTTATTTCGCGCGGCTTTTCCGGCAAATTATCCATAGAGTAGCGCGCAAAAACTTTTCCTTCAACCTCAATTATTATCGTTTTATGTTCCGAAGACGCCATATGGGCACTCACAAAAGCTCCCGCAGAGCAGATTATGGCAATTATAAACACCACACACAAATCCACTACGGTAAAATATTTTTTCATGCCTTAAAGCACTCCTTTGTAAAAATGTCCCCTTGTATATTCGGCAGGGACAGGCTCTGCCTCATGCATATATTTATCGACAATCTCCAGACATTCCTGCGGACTTTCCGTTGTAAATGCCAAATTTATTCCGATAGCGGGTGGTATCTCTGAAAGCCTATCTGCCATATATATAGGTTTTGAGTTAAGCAGATACGCCATGCAATCTTCACAGTCACATATTATGCCTATTTTTTCGCCCTTGCGGTCTTTTAAGACCCAATCATTTCGGTTTTTACCGCATTGTCCAAACCCAAAAAGCGGGCAATTTGCCGTTTTCATCAATTGTACGCGTCCATATGCCATAACCTCAAGCGGAATTTCAGACTTTATACATTCTATTTGCCTGAGCGACATTTCCGGAGAAAGAATTATTCGGCTTATCCCATAATTTTGCCACTCTCTCACAGCATATGAATTAAACACATTTAAATCACTGCTTCCGATTATTTCAAATCCTTCCGCCTTTGCCATACGAATTATTCCCCAATCAGACGCGGCAATTTTATTTATTTTTAAATTTTTAAGCGTCTTAAGGCGGTTTGTGTAATATTCAATTCTTTTTTCCCTTATCGCGGCGTGGAAAAAAGGAACAAACTTTTCTTTTAGATTATTTTTTTCTATAAGTTTCTGCGGAATATAAATTTCTTTAATTTCATCTTTTCCGGCAAGCGCCAGCGCTTGCTCAACAGTTTCTGTTTTTGCGGTAAAAAACCGTATACCCTGTTTTTTTGATACCGTAATTTTTTCCGCCCGTACGGCGGCATAATTTCTGTGATACGGCTCTGTAAGCTTCTTTGAAAGTCCTTCTGCGACCTCACGGCGCATACTGTTTATTGCACTTACCGGCATAAAAATATCGTCGTCCGCATCTATATTTATTTTATCAACATAAAAGGGGTATTCCCCCATTTTTATAAGCTGTTTGTGTATATGCTCCTTTGTCAGCGGCGCGCTTTGGGCCTTCTGCACACATTCGCCGCTTATGCTTTCAAAAGTTTCTCCTCCGCAGCTGAGCACAAGAGATGCGGCCTTCCCTGCTTTTGCGGTAAAATCAAGTGAAACAGACCTTTTTCTTATATTACTTTCCTTGTGAAAGGTAGGGCGCAGAGTCTCAAGCATCTGCTCATTTTGCCCCATATAAGCATTATCATTGCTTTTACTTTTATTTATCCTGTTTGTTTTGCCTTCAAAAAGCCCTGCCGTAAAACCACCGCGGCTAAATGCGTTTTGTAAAACATTAAGCTCGCTTTCAGTAACCGGGCGGTCTTCATCAAGCGCTTTTTTATATATATTACAGGTTGCGGCTACATAATCCGCACCCTTCATTCTTCCTTCAATTTTAAGACAAGCGGCGCCGCTGTCCTTTACCTTGTCCATCTCTGTTCCGAGGCACATATCCACCGGGCTTAACAGATAACCTCTGTCAACAATTTCCTCATCCGCATTTAAAAGAATATAAGGAAGTCTGCACGGACCAGCGCATTTCCCGCGGTTTCCGCTTCTTCCTCCGTAAATACTGCTCATAAGACATTGACCGGAATATGCGTAGCACTGAGCGCCATGAACAAAAATTTCTGTTTCTGATTTGCTCTTTGCACAAATACTTTTTATTTCATCATAAGACAATTCCCTTGCCACCACACCACGAACCGCGCCCAATTCAGCCGCAAGCGCCATCCCCTGAAAATTTGTAACTGTTGCCTGAGTGCTTATATGCAGTGGCATATCGGGAAAACATTTTCGCACCTGCCCAAGCAAGCCTATATCCTGTATTATTATGGCATCTACGCCCGCATTTACGGCGTTTCTCGCGTTTTCGAGAGCCGCGTTCATTTCCGAGTCCGAAATAATAGTGTTAAGGGTTATATAAACCTTTACGCCCCTCATGTGGCAGTAATCCACCACTTCGTGCAAGGATCGCTCATCAAAATTTTCAGCGTACCCCCTCGCGCCAAAATCCTTCAACCCCAGATACACGCTGTCAGCGCCGTTTTGCACTGCCGCATAAACGCAGGTTATTTCGCCAGCCGGGGCAAGCAGTTCTATTTCATTCATCTTCATCCTCCGGCGGTTTTTTAGGAATTTCTATTTTAACAACGTTGCTCCGCACCTTAATTTCTCCCCTTAGGTCGTTTATTGTTTTCTGTAAAATATTATTTTTTTCATCTGCAATAGAAAGAAGCTTTTCAAGTTCTGCAATCCTTAAATTCTTTTTTTCTGCCTCATCTGCAAGATTAAGGGCTGTTAGTATCATGCGCATGGAAAAATTGACAGAGCCCGATGCAGCAGATGCCGCTGCTATAGTTTCATCAACTTTTTTTGCAATGCAATGAATATATTCCCCGGGTTCAGTTCCCGCAATTGTATATTCTTTACCGTCAATAATAACATTCACTCTGTTTTTACCGCTTTCTTCCATGTTCTCATCCCCTTGTAAAGTTTTCTATCATGCATTAATATGGATAACTATATCAATTTTACCATATTATCCTTATAATTATATCACATATCCATTCAATATACAAGGGTTTTTAAAAAAATTTCCCTTCTATAATTTGTTCAATTGTCAATGATGGGTTAGAACATAACCCTAAAGTAAAAGTTATAAGTATTTATTGACATTTTTTCCGCACAATGTTATAATAGGAGCATGATATAAGGAGGTGAATGCTCATGGCGTATCAGGTACTTTACAGACGTTGGCGGCCGATAAATTTTGATGATATGATAGGTCAGGAGCATATTACCAAAACACTTCGAAACCAAATAATAAACGGCAGAACAAGCCATGCGTATATATTTACCGGCATACGCGGAACGGGTAAAACCTCCACCGCAAAAGTGTTCAGCCGTGCCATAAACTGTACAAATCCGCAAAACGGCAACCCCTGCAACGAATGTGATACCTGCAAGGGTATTCTTGACGGTTCAATTTTTGATGTTTCCGAAATTGACGCCGCCTCAAACAACGGCGTTGACAATATCCGTGAAATACGTGACGAGGTGGTTTATTCAGCCACCCAGACAAAATATAAGGTTTTTATAATCGACGAGGTTCATATGCTGTCCACCGGCGCCTTTAATGCGCTTTTGAAAACTCTTGAGGAACCGCCTGAACACGTTGTGTTTATTCTTGCGACCACAGACATTCATAAAGTGCCCTCCACCATTCTTTCAAGGTGTCAGCGTTTCGATTTTCGCCGCATTACCGCCGACGATGTTGCAAAGCATTTAAAAAAAGTTCTCGCGGCTGACGGAGTCGAAATTGACGACGATGGGGTTCACCTTATAGCGCGTTTGGCGGAAGGATCTATGCGCGACGCTCTAAGCATTGCCGACAGATGTTTGGCTTACGGTGAAAACACGCTTACTTATGATAATATTGTAAATATACTTGGCGTAGCTGAGGACAGGCAGACTGTTGAGATTCTCCGCGAAGTTTCGCGTGGCGATACGGCGGGGGTAATCTGCGCGCTTGATTCTATGGTTGCCGCCGGAAAAAGCATAGATATAATAATAAACGGTCTTATAAACAGCGCGCGTAATATTCTTATGTGCAAATGCCTTGAAAATCCATCCGGGGTAATAGACCTTTCCACAGATACCGTCGCGGAATTAAAAGAGGTCGCAAAGGATTTTACAGAGGAAAAATGCGTATTCTGCATAAAAACCCTTTCTGAGACTGCCGCCTCTGTAAGATTTAGTCCAAATCCGAGGGTAACTCTTGAAATTTGTCTTATAAAACTGTGCAACCCTTCATATATGCAGAACACGGAAGCTCTCTTGGACAGAATTTCAACAATTGAGCTGAAACTGAAACAGGGAATTCCCGTTTCTTCTCCCCATGAAATTTCCGCCGTGGAAAAACCAAAGGAGAAGAAAACGGTAAAAATAAAGCCGGCTGGAAATTACAATGAAAGATGGCAGCAGGTAATAGAACTTTTAAAAAATGAAAAACCCGCTCTTTTTTCAATAGCCACACAGTTTGAGGCATCAGGCGACGGAGAACTGCTTGTACTCGTTTATAACGATGAGGAGTGCGCCGGCTGTGAAAAAATTCTCCGCGAACGCGAAGAAGAATTGTTTAATGCGGTAGAAACTGTGTGTGCAAAACGTCCGAGACGGTTTATTCTTCAAAAAAAAGTTATCGAAAACGCCACTCCCGACAAATTAGAGGAGCTTGCGCGGCTTAATCTTAAATTATCAGAAAAGTGAGGTATTTTTAAAAATGGGTAAAGGAAAATTCGGAGGTTTCCCCGGCGGGGCAAATATGAACAATATGCTTAAACAGGCACAGAAAATGCAGGCTGATATGGCAAAAGCACAGTCCGATATAGAAGAAAAAGTCATTGAATCTTCCTCCGGCGGCGGAATGGTAAGCGTAAAGGCAAACGGAAAAAAAGAAATTCTTGAAATCAGCATAAAACCGGAGGTTGTGGATCCAGACGATATTGAAATGTTGCAGGATCTTATTGTCGCCGCCGTAAACGACGTATTGAAACAGGTTGAAGCAATTACGCAGCAGGAAATGGGCAAAATCACAGGCGGACTTAACATTCCTGGATTAATTTGAGGTGTATGGCATGAGCGGTTATATTCCACCGCTGGCACGTCTTATAGATGAATTTGCCAGAATGCCCGGCGTGGGCAAAAGAAGCGCGGCGCGCATGGCATTTTATGTTCTTAAAATGTCCAATAAAGAGGTGCAATCCCTTGCAGGCGCAATTCTTGACGCCAAAAAAAACATAAAATACTGCTCTGTCTGCTGTAATCTTACGGATACCGATCCCTGTGCCATTTGCACAAACGACAGACGCGACAAAAGCACAATATGTGTTGTCGAAAATGCCAAAGATGTAATTGCGCTTGAAAATACCCATGAATACAAAGGACTTTACCATGTGCTTCACGGCGTAATTTCTCCTATGGACGGTGTAAATCCGGAGGATATTCATATAAAAGAACTGCTTCCGCGCGTTTCCCGCGGGGTAAACGAAGTTATTGTCGCGACAAACCCTACGGTTGAAGGGGAAGCTACGGCTATTTACATAGCAAAGCTTTTACAGCCTTTAGGAGTTAAAGTCACACGTATAGCCCACGGAATCCCTGTTGGAGGAGACCTTGAATACGCTGATGAAGTAACTCTCGCACGTGCAATGGAAGGCAGACGAGAAATTTAAGAATGAAAAATCCCTTTGCTGAATATACTTTAGCAAAGGGTATTTTTATGCCCGTCTTCTTAAAGTCGGGAGGAATTGATATGAATGATTATGAACGTCGGCGCCGTGCCCATTATGACACTGCTGCGCCTTCAAACAAACAAAGCGGGGCAAAAATATTTATCCAGCTTCTTTTGTGCATGGTAATTGTAGCCGTGGTGGTTTTCGGTGGCACACACGAACTGCCAATAGGTCAGACCGCATGCGGTATTGCCCGTGATTCGGTAAGCCGTAACACCGACCTTAAAGCATGGGTAGACCAATTGCGGGAAGTTGTCGCAAAGCATATAGGCGAACCGGCTTTTCCAAATGTTCCCGCAAACAAGGATTTCACCGAAGAAACAGTATCAGGGTCCGCTAAATCCAAAGTAAGTGGCAAGGATAATAAATCCGCGCCCGCTAAAACCGGGGCTGATAATGCAAAAACTGTATCCTCGTCCACCGAAGCTAAGGGGGATACGATTGATTAACGTATATAAAAACTTTTTTATTCATTATTC
>JAUZPZ010000060.1 GCA_030705675.1 Bacillota bacterium | reverse complement strand
CACACAGTGTTCCTGGTGGAACACCATAGGAGTTTCCTTAAACAGAAACTCCGTTTTTTATTTTCTACTTTTTCCTCTTTTAAACTACTCCGGTTTAGGTTTGAATTCTATCGCTCCGACCACACAGTGTTCCTGGTGGAACACCATAGGAGTTTCCTTAAACGGAAACTCCGTTTTTTTATTTACACGTTTTTTCCACGATTTTATTACAGCGAGAGTAAATATTATTATAAAGATACTTTTTCAGACAAAGAGGAAACTCTAATAAACAGTTTGGCGAATAATGTATACCAAATGCTTGACAAAACGCATACGTTATGGTATAGTTTTACTGTAAATACCATAAAGGAGTGTTTTTTGTGAAAAAATTCTTATCGGGTTTTTTATCAGGTGCGATTATTTTCGGCGCGATTTCAGGGTTTGCTGTATCCTATGTCGCAAATCCAGTAAATTTTAAGGTGCTTGTAAACGGCAAGGAGTTTGTTTCTGACCCACCTGCTTTGGAAGTGGACGGACATACATATCTTCCTCTTAGAAGCATGGGTGAGGCTCTCGGCGTTCCCGTAGTTTGGAATGATAAGCTTAATCAAGCGGAAGTTGGAAATCAAGCGGCTGTAGCAGCTTCCGGTGAATATTCAAGAACTAACCCAGCTCCCCTTAATACTGTACAAACCTATACAGATGATGATGAGTATAGCTCTGTAAATTATACGGCAGCTATACGGGTGATCAAAACAATTAGGGGAGATGAAGCTCTGCAAGCAATCAGAAAAGCGAACATGTTTAACCATGACCCAAAAGATGGGTATGAATATATTATAGTTGAAGTTGCATTTTCTGTTTTGTCTGTAAAAGGTGACGGTTACATAACTGCAAATTCCTACAACTTTGATTTTTACAGTGCGAATAACGAGGAGTACGAAAAAACGTTAGTAGTTTTTAGCGATGAGCTTAATAAAAATCTATATGCAGGGGGAAATACAGACGGATATGTAATAGGACAGATAAAAAAGGACGATGCATCTCCGAAAATTGCATATGGCTTAAAGTATGATGGCACTGGTGGCGTATGGTTTGCGCTTCAATAAAATTGAGCACTATTTAAAGCACTTAGGCTTAACCGTTTAGGTGCTTTTATTATTCACAAAAGCAAGGTGATATAATGGCTATTATAGCCACCTTAACTGTTATCCCCGCGCCCGGCAGATTTACTTATAACCTTTACAATTTATAGGGGACAGCCTTAACCACAGGCTGCTGCATAAAAGGAATTTTTAAAACCCACGGAATATATCCGATCCTTATAAACCTATCTCTGACAATAGGAGCTATTTTGCTTGTTGTATCGGTTTTTCTGTGCGTAAAAACAATTAAAATATCAAGGAGGGGAAACTAACGCAAAACGCGTTGGTTTCCCCTCCTTATCATTTATACCGTTATCTCAAACATTACATTGCGGTTTGCTTCCGATTTCACCGTTTCCACCCCGGTTTCTTTAATAAGTTCCGCAAAAATATCCATTACGCAAATTTCACTTTCGTAGTGCTCTAACACGGCAATGCACAACCCTTCCTCCTGCGCCGTTTTTGCCATATGATATTTTACATCACCCGTAATATACAAATCGCATCTTCCCGCCATTTCCGAAATAAATTCGCCGCCTCCGCCACCGCATATACCTACCGTTTTAATAATCTTTTCTTTATCCCCAACACAGCTTATATGTGTTTTCCCAAATTTGCCGGCAATTTCCGCGGCATACTCGGCAAATCTCATCGGTTTTGTTTTACCTATCCTTACAATATTGCCGTTTCCGGCATGTTCGCATATTTTTATATCATATAACCCTAATTTTCCGCAAAGAAAGTCATTTATACCCCCCTGTGCGCAATCCATATTTGTATGCGCACTGTAAAGGGAGATTTTATTTTGGACAAGAAAAAGCAAGTTTCTCCCCGTCATAGTCTCCGAAGTAACAAAAGTCATGGGTCTGAATATAAAAGGGTGATGAGTCACTATCATATCACAGCCTTTTTCCCATGCTTCCTTTGCCACATTTTCATCACAGTCAAGTGCCACGAGTACTTTTGTTACCTGTGCCTCTTCATCGCCTATCATAAGTCCTACGTTATCCCATTCTTCCGCAAGACTGCGCGGCGCCGTTTTTTCTATTGCAGTCATTATGTCTTTTACTTTTGTCATTTTTCTACTTCCTTCTGAATATGGTGTTATTGTCACTTATATGATTTTACTACTAATCCCATGAATTATCAAGAAGTTTTTGAAATTTTTTATGCTGAGGTGAACCCTTATGGGTATTTTTTTATTACCGGGTCCTGACTCGGTAAACAAACGGATATTTGCGGCCGGTCTGGGTACTACCAATTTTTTTGATAAAAAATATGAGGATAAAATTTTTGCCGTAGTCCTGCGTGATACTCCTCTCAAAGTATATCCGTCGTACAGCATGCGCCCTTCTCCAGAGGGGTTTGACTTAAACTGTGAAACTTTATGCAGATGCTGCGATATTGTGATCCTTCTTTCCCATGTGCCTGTTCACGGTTTTTTCCGAGTGCATACAAAAAACAGCACAGGCTTTATCGATGAAGAACAAATCGCTATTATTCCGCGTGAAACGGCACTGAAATTATTAAGCGGGCGAAACATACTTTGTGTTACCGACAAATTTGTCTTTACAAATCCATCGCCTGTCGCATCCGTTTCAAAAATTCTTCTTTCTTTCGGTACAATAGTCCCCCTTGCGCCCTCATCGCACGAAAAAGGCTCTTTGGGCAACCTTAACCATACCATTTTGCTACCGTCAAAAGGAACGGACGGAAGTGCGGTATGGGAACGGGCATACATACCAAAATCCGTTGCTGTTCATGAAGGGTATTTAAGATTTACACGAAAAAATTTACTGAAATTAAGTTTACATATGCGCGGAATGCCATATGACTGGGGAGAAAGCTTCGGGGGCTGTGACTGTTCCTCACTAATATGCGCAGCATTTTCGCTCTGTGGAATAACTTTACCGAGAAATTCAGACAAAATCGCACAAATTTCATCGAAAGCGGTTATTATTACAAGTCCCGTAAAGCAACTGGGTCGCGCAAATCCCGGCGACATAATAGCCGGCGACGGTCATGTAATGCTATATTACGGCAAGCACCGGGGCGATCATTATGTATTTCACAGCTTCTACGGTACTCACGGAGTGACCGATATAACCACTATTTCCGAACCGACTTCCGACGGAACTCCTCTTGTCGAAAATTTCCGTAAAATAATTCCTCTTAATTTTATTTGACTCTTGATTTTTTTTCCTCTTTGTGCTATAATAAACATAATTGTTTATTAAAAGTCCGTGCGATTTTTTGGCACAGCCGAAACGCACATGGGCAATTATATTACTAAAAGAGGGATTTCAAATGAAAAAATCAGCAAAATTTACGGTTCTCCTGCTCGCGGTTACCTTGATGTGCGCAACCTTTGCAGGCTGTGGCAAAAAAGACAGCGGCAACTCAAAAAATTATAAAAGCAACGTTGTTGTAATGTCGGTTAAAGGCTATGGAGATATTACTATTGAACTTTATCCCCAATATGCTCCCGAAACTGTTGCAAACTTTAAAAAACTTGTAAGTGACGGTTTTTATGACAATACCATTTTTCATCGTGTAATTAAGGGTTTTATGATTCAGGGCGGCGGATACGATGCAAACAGTACTTCTTCAATCAAGAACGCAAGTACGATTAAAGGTGAGTTCAGCAAAAACGGGTTTACCCAAAATACTCTTGTACTCAACCGCGGCGTAATAGCCATGGCAAGAGCACAGAGCCCCGACAGCGCGTCAAGCGAATTCTTTATTATGCATGGAGATGACCAGGGCAATTACCTCACCGGCAACTATGCAGGCTTTGGAAAAGTTATACACGGTATGGACGTGGTTGATAAAATCGCAAACTGCGCCGTAAGCGTTTCTGAAATGGGTGAACAGAGCAAGCCTGTTAATTATCCGGTAGTAACAAGCGTTAAATTTAAATGATTTTTCCGCCCGGATTTACTTTTCCGGGCGGTATTTTTATCTTTTACGTTGAATTTATGTACAGTTGTAGTAAAATAATAACGTCATATTTTTGTGGCGTTTTTTTAAACTTGGAGGTGGTACAAAATGCCATTTGATGCCGTAACCGTCGGCTGTGTTGCCGACGAACTTGAAGATTCCCTCAAAGATGGGAGAATTGATAAAATATATATGCCGTCGCGTAGTGACATAATTTTAAACATACGCGTTCCTGGACGCGATCACGAAAATGCTCACGGAGAAAATAAACGACTGCTTATAAGCTGCAACCCATCTTTCCCCCGCGTTCATTTTACGCGGTTTCAGCGCGAAAATCCTTCCACAGCACCCGGCTTTTGTATGCTGCTTCGCAAGCATCTTGCTAACGGAAAATTTATTTGTGTAACGCAACCTGAAAATGAAAGAATAATTGAGTTTACAATAGAAACACGAAACGAACTCGGCGATCTTGCAAATAAAAAATTAATTGTTGAGCTTTTCGGCAAAAACAGCAATATTATCCTGCTCCATGAAACAGGACTTATAGCCGACTGTGTGCGTCACGTTGACAGCAGTCTGAGCCGTGAAAGAATTGTTTTGCCGGGATTGCCCTATTTCCCGCCCCCGCCACAGAATAAAATAAGCCCCAAAGATGTTACTTTGGAGCTTGTAAAATCCATGCTTTCTTCCTGTGACCAAACTAAAAAAGCAGACGCCTTTATTCTCGAAAATTTTGCAGGACTTTCTCCGCTTATATGCCGCGAAATAGTGTACCTCTGGGGTAGCGACAGCGATCTTGGAATAGGCTCAAAAAGCGGTCTTGCCGATACGATTTGCTTTTATATGGATAAACTTGCACAGAAAAAATACACTCCTGTACTTCTTTGGGACAAGAATAAACCCGCAGATTTTTCCTGCATTGAAATAAGGCAGTACGCCGGTGCTCTTACCGTAGCAAAAGTTTCAAAATTAACCGAAGCGTTAGATGATTTTTTTGTGGAAAAAGAGCGTAAAAACCTTATGAAAGATAAGGGAGGAACCCTGCTCAAAACCGTTGATACTCTGCTCGCACGCTGTTGGAAAAAAGCCGCTTTACAAGAGGAAAGCGTGCTTGCTGCCAACGGTTGTGAAAAATACAAACTAAAAGGCGACCTTATAATTGCAAATATTTATAAACTGCAAAAAGGGGATAGAACCCTTGTCACGGAAAACTTTTATGATGAAAAGGGTGGTGAAATTTCAATTGCGCTTGATCACAGCCTTACGCCATCCGAGAATGCCCAAAAATTTTACAGCCGCTACAACAAGCTGAAAAACACCGCCGCAAAAGCCCAAATACAATATGCACATTCTCTTGAAGATATCCACTACATTGAAAGCGTACAAAATTCCCTTACACAGTGTGATGATCCAAAGATAATAGATGAAATACGTGAAGAGCTGGAACAGCTCGGTTATATTCACCTCAAGCCTTCAAAAGGCAAGAAAAAACCGCCATCTCGGGTCACATCTCCGTCGGAATTTTGCAGCAGAGACGGGTTTACGATATATGTAGGCAAAAACAACCGTCAAAATGACTATTTAACCCTGAAAATGTCCTCTTCAAAAGATATTTGGTTTCATACAAAAGGGTTCCCCGGTTCACACACGGTTGTTATCTCTGAGAACAAACAAGTGCCCGATACCACTCTTTATGAGGCCGCCTGCCTTGCGGCGTATTACTCAAAAGCGCGCGGGTCGTCGCAAATACCCGTTGATTACTGCCCTGTTAAAAATGTCAAAAAACCGTCTGGCGCAAAACCCGGCATGGTAATTTACGACAATTACAACACCGCTTATGTTACACCGAATGAAGATGAAATTATTAAACTTAAAGTTTAAGCAATAAAGTAAAAACGGTCTTATGCCACATTTATTATTGTGGCGTAGGACCGTTTTTTATTTTTGTTTTTTACTATGCACCAGATTTTCAAAAATTATAGTCTTTTTTTTGCTTTTTCCCCGTTATATCACAGCACATTCTACATATTTTTTCTATTATAAGTGTTCTTATGTACAATAATATAAACTGTTTATTTTACATAACATATAACTGTTTTTTGTAGCATAATTATATACAAAACACTGAAACTTTTGGGAGGCGTATATAAAAATGAAGGATTACATTGAAAAACGCTCGCTCCGTCTGGCGGAGTACATAATAAACAACAGAGCAACAGTGCGCGCGGCGGCAAAAAAATTCGGAATATCAAAATCCACGGTACATAAGGATATTTCTGAAAGGCTATGCGAAATAAGTCCTGTGCTTGCGCGTCAGGCTCAGGCGGTATTACAGGAAAACAAACAAGAAAGACATATACGCGGGGGCATGGCAACAAAAATGAAGTATGCGCAAAAAGAAGGAAAAACGGGGTAATCTTACCCCGTTTTTCCTTGAGAGCAATGACAAATTCCTTGCAAAGCTCGTGAAACACGCAAATCCGCAAAAAAGGGAAAACCCCTTTAACGCCCTGACAATAGGTTTATCAGTGGTCTAAATGCTCACTTATTTAAAAATTTTAATTTTTCTTGCCTTATCCCCTGCAACTTATTTTCTCTTGCGTAATAAAAAATATATTGCTGTGCCAACCCGCATATGTCGCCAAACAGGGTTTCGCCTGCATTTCGCACTTTAGTTCCCTCACATGCCGCCGGGTAGAGAGTTTTCATTGCCTTGTCTATCCATGTGTCAACGGGAAACACGTCCAGCCTTCCGGTACCAAAAATCAGCACACAATCCGCCACTTTAGGACCTACCCCGCTTATAGACATAAGATATTTCTGCGCGTCTGACGCCGGCATTTTACCAAGGTTTTTAAGATCAATTTCTCCGCTGTTCACTTTTTCCACAGCATCCGTTATATATTTCGCGCGAAACCCCGAACGTATCGGCGCCAAATCTTCCGCCGTAACACCGCAAAGACGTTTCGGCGAAGGAAAAGTATAAAACGTTTCATTTTCATATGTAACCTTATCGCCGTAAAGCTCGCACAGGCAGTTCACAATTTTTGTAATACGGGGTATATTATTGCTTGCAGAAATTATAAATGAAATAAGCGTTTCAAATGTATCCTGACGAAGTATCCGTAATCCGCTTCCGTCTTTTATGGCATTGCGCATTATATCGTCTGTAGCTAGACGCTCTTGATATGACAGATAGTCTGTTTTTAAATCAAAATAATCTTCCCAAACCTCAAAAAATTCTTGCAAACTTGTGTTAAATATAGTAATATTATTATCATGGGCGGCAAGACGTAGCACTTTGTTTTTCGCCACACCGACGTAAGAGCCGTCACCTTGCCTTGACCATCGGAAACACTGTCCGCATTCAAAAATATGTTTTAAGTTGAACTGCTGCACATTTTCCAGCTCGACGCCACCGTTAATTTCTTTTACATTCACTTATATCACCTTTATTCATTATAACCGATTTTTAGGCAATTTTCAAGTATTATATATAAATTCAAGGAGAGCATTATGAAAGAAAAAATCTACACCATCCCGTTAAATGAAGCAATGGATAAAGGGACATGCTGTCCTTTATGTGCATTGCATGACAAAGTCGAAAAGGATATTATAGATTACACCTTAGGCCCTTCCATGATGGAACCTGACAGCCGAGAGGAAAGCAACAAGGAAGGGTTTTGCGCTCACCATCTTTCACTTCTCGCGTCAAGCGGCGGAAATAAGTTGAGCCTTGCACTGATGCTTTCTTCACATTTTGATACGATAATAAAGGACATTGAATCAGTCTCTAAAAAAACTCCCCGTCCCGTAACCGGAGTTCTCAAAAAAAAAGATTGCGGAATTGATTTAAATCCGCTTGAAAAGCACATGAACAGCTGCGTAATATGCCGTAAGCTCTCATATACGACCGGTCGGTATGCCGAAGTATTTGTTTCCCTTTGGGATAGCGAAAATGAGTTTAGAAGCAAGGTCAAAAATTCACGCGGGTTTTGCCAGAAACATTTAACTGAACTTATACGTCTCTCCCCTCACAAGCTTAAAGACAAGCGGTGCGGTGAATTTATTTCTGACTTGCTCAATGTTCAGGTAAATCAGGTAAAAAAAGATAAAGAACAATTGCATGGCTTTATCGACCAGTTCGATTATCTAAAGCGCGGCAGTAACCCCGATGAATACAGGGAAGCTCTGCCTGATATCATAACCAGGCTTCAAGGCAAAGAATAGTCACGCCTTTATGTGCAGGTCAAACGCATAAAATTGAACCTTTCTGTTAAAAATATAAAACATAAAATTTTTAGGAGGGTTTATTCTATGAATAATAAAAATGCATTAAGTTCGTCAGGCAACAATGATTCGATCTTCCCGCGGAGTTTTTTCCCCGGCTTTTTAAATGAAGGCTTTTTGGACAACTTCAATTCCAGCAATTTTAAGGTGGATGTCAGAGATAAAAAGGATGCTTATATCATTGACGCCGAAATGCCCGGAGTGGATAAAAAAAACGTCAATATAGATATTGACGACAATATGTTAACTATTTGGGCTAATGTTAGTGAAAATACTGAACAAAAAGACGAAGACGGGAACTATCTGCGCCGGGAACGCCGTACAGGCTCTTTCAAAAGAAGTTTTTCTTTGGAAAATGTTAAAGCGGACGAAATTAAAGCTGAAATGAATAACGGAGTTTTAACAATTTATTGCCCTAAAAAATTGGAAACCCCCACAAATACCCGAAAAATTCAAATACAATAATCAACGGGATTTATATTATGCTCAAATAAAAATGCGGAGCGGTGCGATAGGAATAACGATATAAATGCGTTCTCTCCTTTGCCATGGCAGTAAACTCTCTTTTTGCTATAAAAAAATACGGCGCAGATTAAGTTCTGTGCCGTATTTGCTTTTTTTCTTGTTTTGATTAAGCGTTTTTGTGCTTAGCAAAACATTCGCTGCAGTATACAGGTTTGTCGTTTCTGGGCTCGAAAGGAACCTGAGCCTCTGCTCCACAATCGTCGCAGATAACTGTGTACATTTTTCTTTCGCCTTTCATGCTGTTCTTGCGTGCAACTCTGCAATCTTTACAACGAGTGGGTTCATTCTGGAAACCCTTTTCTGCATAAAATTCCTGCTCTCCTGCCGTGAAAACAAATTCACTTCCGCAATCCTTGCATACCAACGTTTTGTCCTCGAACATTTTTTTTCCCTCACTTTTTTAGTTTCTCCCAAGACCTTAAACGATTCCTGTTAAACAAGCTCCTCTTAGGCTTATAGGATTTTTTAAATTTATATCAATGCCTTAGAGCATATTTGAGAAATACCTGCATTCTGACGAAAATAAGCATTTTCCAAACACATTCTATGGTACAAGATATCTGTTTTACCTCAAAAGGTCATCATAATACCTTTCAAGCTTTTTCTTTATACGCTGAAGAGCGTTGTCAATAGATTTTACAGGTTTCCCTGTTTTACGAGAAATTTCAGCGTAGCTGTTTCCCCCAAGATAATACTCCAGTACATTCATCTCAAATTTACTGAGAGATTTCATTATCTTTTCGTCCATGCCTCTGTAGCTTTCCTCGATAATCACTCTTTCTTCAGGATTAAGACTTGAATCACATTCAATTATTTCAAGCATTGTTCTGCTGTCGCCGTCGCCTCCGTCATAAACGGGACGGCTTAAAGAAACGTATGTATTAAGCGGAATATGTTTTTGCCTGGTAGCAGATTTTATTGCTGTTATAATCTGCCTGTTTATGCAAATCTCCGCAAAACCTTTAAAAGACGCTTCTCGCTCACGCTTATAGTCTCTTATAGCTTTAACAAGACCTATCATGCCCTCTTGAATAATATCTTCTTTATCGGCACCGACAAGAAAATAACCTCTTGCTTTGGAAAGGACAATTCCTTTATATTTTGTAACAAGAAATTCAAAAGCGTATTCGTCACTTTTTGCCATCTCAACGAGCTCATCATCTGTTTTCTCAATATATCTGTCGTTGTATGATAGTGCTGCTTCTGTCAAGACAATTCCTCCTCGCCAAGTTACATTTTATGACCTGACCATTTTCCGGTGTAACGATCAGCATCGTTAACACATTGAACAAAAAAATTGTCATAGACATGTCCTATTTTTACGCTATGGAAATATTATATAATATTTTTATTGATTTGTCAAGACTTTTTTGCAATTTTACACAAAAATTTATTTTACGACAATTTATTTCATCTTTACAAAAACAATATTCTGTGTTATAATTTTATTAAGATGGCAATACTAGCCACATAATGTACGGAGGGTTTTCTATGTCAGAAAGACAGGATAAAATAAGAAATTTTTGTATAATCGCACATATTGATCACGGAAAATCCACTCTTGCAGACCGTCTATTGGAGCATACGGGTATAGTTTCCTCGCGGGATATGGAGGAACAGCTGCTGGATAATATGGAGCTGGAGCGCGAAAGAGGCATAACAATAAAAGCGCGCGCCGTGAAGCTCAATTATAAAGCAAATGATGGTCAGGAATATATTCTCAACCTTATAGACACGCCGGGGCATGTAGATTTTAATTATGAGGTTTCCCGCAGCCTTGCCGCGTGCGAGGGAGCCGTACTTGTCGTGGATGCCGCCCAGGGTATTGAGGCCCAGACACTTGCGAATACCTATCTTGCGGTGGAGCATGATCTGGAGATTGTGCCTGTT
>JAUZPZ010000006.1 GCA_030705675.1 Bacillota bacterium | reverse complement strand
TTCCTGTCCGACTCCTGTTGAATATTAATAAAACGCCTAAGCCTTAACATATTTATGTAATCCGTAAAGCTGCATCTAAAATAACTGTTAAAAAATTTTGAAATATAATAACTGTTGTAACCAAGCTCTTCGGCAATATTACGCAGGGTTACATCTTCAAGGTAGTGTTCGGAAAGATATGTTATTATTTTCAGGGGCAGAATTTTGTCGTCTTTTGAAACTGACACTTCGGAAAACCGTATATTTTTGAGTATTAGTCCAAAAATTACTTCGACATACCCGGAAACCAAAAACTCGTTGGTTTTATCCTGGTGGATCTGCTCAATACAGTGAAGAAGTTCGTCGGTAATTGTTTTATCCGTAATAAAAGGCGATTCTATGGATTTTTTTTCGATAGCCTTTAAAAACCCTGAAGTGTATGTGGGAGGAATAAAAAGCACATAATATTTACCTTTTAATTTTCCCTTTGTGTAAGCGTGTATATCACAGTCAAGCGAAACCGCAACATCGCCGCCGCGAAGGATTTTTGATTTGTCATTTATAATTATGTTGAATTCCCCGTCAATAACGTAAAGAATTTCAAAACTGGAATGAAAATGCGGAGAACATCCGCTATGACATAAAGAAACATGCGCTTTTGCGTCAATATCACGAATGGCTTCATACGTTGCATTGTGTAATTCTTTCACAAGCTCACCTTCTAAATATCAATATCTGTCTTGATTGTATCATAAAAATATACAAAAATCAATACTTTTCAAATAAAAATGGGACTATTATTGGCATCGGATTTTCGGTAAATGATTAAATGTAAGAAAAGTCCTTGACTTTTTTCGGAAAAATGTGGTATAATGAATGTTGATGTCTGATTTTTAATCGATTTTCATATAGGAGGAACATTTATGTCAGGACATAGTAAATGGGCAAACATTAAACATAAAAAAGAGAAAACGGATGGCGAAAGAGCCAAAATTTTTACAAAGCTGGGCAGAGAAATTGCAGTTTGTGTAAAAAACGGGGGTCCCGATCCGGCTTCTAATTTTAAACTTAAAGATATAGTTTATAAAGCAAAATCCAACAATATGCCAAATGACAATATTGAAAGATGTATAAAAAAAGCGGCAGGAGAAGCGGGCAACGACGATTATATGGAAATGACCTATGAAGGTTATGGTCCAAAAGGCGCTGCCGTAATTGTCGAGACATTGTCAAATAATAAAAACCGTACAGCCGGCGATATAAAGCATTATTTTGATAAATTCGGCGGCAACCTTGGCGCAATTGGATGCGTGTCCTGGATGTTTGACAAAAAGGGCGATATAATTGTGGAGAAGGATGAAAGCGTAGACGAGGAAACGCTTATGATGGACGCTCTTGACGCGGGAGCGGAGGACTTTGAGGCTGGTGACGAATGCTATGAAATTGTTACTGCCCCCGAGGATTTTACCCTTATTGTGGATGCGCTTGAATCAAAGGGATATACTCTTGCTACGGCAGAGGTTACAATGATTCCTCAGAACTATATCAAACTTACAGATGAGCGAGATATGAAAATGATGAGTAAGCTGCTTGAAAGCCTTGAAGATAATGATGATATTCAAAATGTTTATCACAATTGGGAAAACGCTGACGAGTACAGCGAGTAAATATATAAACAAGGACGAACTAAAAATTTTTTGTGCTAAATTAAAGTCGGTTTCCGTGTAATATTTATACATTGTAATAATATTTATACGTGGTCATATGCCATCAAAGTGCGGTGGGTTTCAATTGACCTTTTTTATTCTGCTACTTTGCAAAGCAAGCCGAAAACGGCTTGCTTTTTTAAATATGCATTAACTGAATTTTATACAGATGTGGTTTATATGATTTTGTCAATAATATTGCACTAAAATATAAAAAACTGTATAGAATATAAATTGAGTTTTCCTTGGCTTATAAAATAATGCATTTGAAGGCAAACAACTTATAAAATTAGGACAAAACACATTAAAAATATTGCAAAATTTTAAAAATCCGTATAGAATATTATAGGGAAAAAAAGATAATCAGGGTGTATTTTGCCTTTCATCAGAATAAAAGGAGCGATTTAGCATGAATAAAAAAGAAATAAAAAAAATAGGCGTAATGACAGGCGGCGGTGACTGCCCGGGACTTAATGCCGTAATTGCGGCAGTGGCAAAAACTGCTGTTACAAAATACGGACTTGAAGTGGTTGGAATAAAGAATGGCTATCGGGGATTATATCTGGGCGAAAAACAGATTGTCCGTCTTGACGCCGCAGAAGTTGGAAATATAATTGCGCGCGGCGGTACAATTCTTTATAATTCAAATAAAGATAACTTGTTTAAGTATCCGCGCCGTGACAAGAACGGAATTATAAAAGGCGCCGACGGCAAACCGATTTATGATAATCTTTCGCAGGTCGCCGTTGACAATCTTAACAGAATGGGTATAGACGCACTTGTTATAATAGGAGGGGACGGTACCCTTACATCAGGCCGTGATTTTGCGAGAATGGGAGTGCCGGTAATAGGCGTACCCAAAACAATTGATAACGACCTTAATTTAACGGACACAACCTTTGGCTTTGATACAGCGGTAAGCCGTTGTGTTGAAGCAATTAAATGTATAAATACAACGGGACTTGCCCACCACCGTATAATGGTGCTTGAGGTTATGGGACGTGAGGCAGGGCATATTGCTTTAACTACAGGTATTGCGTCAGCGGCGGATGTAATCCTCATTCCTGAAATTGCTTATGATATAGAAAAAGTTGCGGCAAAGGCAAAAGCCGCTCTCAAAAGTGAGCGTCAGTATGGTCTTATTGTTGTTGCGGAAGGCGTTTCTTTGCCTACAGGCGGAAAAACAGGTGTTGAGACAGACCTTTCACCAGACGGGTTTAAGTTCAAAGGCGCGGGCGACGCGGTTGCCGAGGCTGTTCAGGATATACTTAACAATAATCGTGATGAAAATGGATATGCAATAAGTGATACAATTATGGATGTTGAAGCACGTTGCACAGTTCTTGGACACGTACAGCGCGGCGGAACTCCTACGGCATACGACCGAATTCTTTGTGCCCGTTATGGTAAAAAGGCGGTTGAGGCACTTATGGATGACGGAAAAGTATCCGACATGGTTGCCCTTCGCGGTGGCAAACTGGTTACTGTTCCTCTTGAGGATGTTATTCCCTCCAACGATATGCACAGCAATTTCAGACCTGTTGACGTCAATGGCGAATTGATGGAGCTTGCAAGAACGCTGGGTATTTCATTCGGAGACAGATAAAAGCGCAAAAATTTTAAGAGAGCCCGTTTTCGCGGACTCTCTTTTTTTAAAGGTAAATACTCTTTTATTTCTCCGAGTGTTTTTTGTTATCAAGAAAAGAAAAAATAAAATCGTCCACATCTCCTTTTATATGACTGAAATCCTCTGACTTTTCCGATGAATATATATCATTTTTTCTCTTAATGGGTATAGTTGTATTTTTATCATTCATTACAGTAACCTCCGATAAAATTAAAAAATATGTGTATTTAATATTATATGCATGTAAATTGAAAGATATTACAAAAACACCTCGACATAATATATTTGCAATAATAAAATAAAAAAATTTAAAGAGGAAATTTTATAAATAAATAAATTTTTAAATGCTATGAAAACAAACATAAAAGTTATATTCTTCTGTTTTTGTGGGTTCCGCCTATTGGGCTTACGGGCGGCGCAGTGCAGGTATTAAGAATAAAAAGCGGGTAGATGGCGGCGGGTCAACAGAAGGTTTTATAGAAACAGCCAAAATGACCGATTGAGAGAAATAAAGGAGCACGGCTGCCCTCAGGGGCAACCGTGCTCCTTTATTTTATCTGGCTTTATTTTCAGAAATTTCGATTAAAATATAAGTGTTAAAAAAACAATAATGTATATCTTCGTTTATAATTTTCAAGATATTTTTAAAAATTACTGTAACATTTTATTTCATTTAAACGTTTTAATAGTATATGTACAATTCCTTAACTGCGGCGGGATATTTACAGCATATGGACTTTTTCGTCTGAATTTTCCTCTGATTTTGGCTTTTCGCCCTCTTTGGAAAGAAGCATAAGTAGTCTGTCGGCATGAACATTTTCATCAACTGCGGCGGTAGCGTAAGCGTTGCGAAGCATTTCGTTCCGCGTGTTCATATACTCATGCGCATATGTACGAAAATCATTGCCTTCATCCATGACCATTTCACGCAAATTGTTGTAATAATCTCCGGAAATGGGTTCAACGGTTATATCCGGCGAATAGTTTCTTCCAAACATTTTTAAGTATATGTTTTTAAACATGTTTGCGTGTTTTAATTCATCTTCCGCCATTGACATTAAAATTTTTCTGTCTTCTGCAAAAGGGGCGATTTTTGCGAGCTGGGAATAAGTAAGATTTCCTTTAAGTTCCCCGTCTATGTATGTCCTCAGTGTCTGCATTGTAGAAAGTTCCATAGGGTTTAATTCTCCTCTCAAATGTTAATCAAAATTATCATATGCTCGTGTATTTAAAAATGTTAAACGGTAACGGACAAAGACTGCTCAGAATAAAATGTATAGGGGCAAATTAGTCCCTCAAATGAAATTAAGGGGAGGAAGAAAATGAAAAGCATTATTATATTGTTTTCTTCATCTACAAGTGCGGTTCGCCTCAAAGAAGGACTTACAAAAGAAGGGTTTGTCGCAAAAGTAATACAGACTCCGACAAAACTGATTACGGGTGGCTGCAATTACAGTGTGAAAACCACAGAAAACGCACTTGAGGCGGTAAGAAAAATATTAACATTAACAGGTCTGCGTACGCGCGGTATATATCTTGATACACAACAAGAAGGGGAAATACGCTATAAAAAGCTGTTCGGGGGGGCACAAGTATGATTTACCTTGACAACGGAGCGACTTCATTTCCAAAACCGCCGGCAGTTTATGATGGTGTAAATTATTATATAAGATATTGCGGTGCAAGCGCGGGACGTTCTGCACATAAAAAGGCCCGTGAGGCAATGGAAATTGCTTTGGAATGCCGGATTGCTCTTGCGGATTTTATAAACGCGGATAACCCGGAAAGCATAGTTTTTACAAAAAATGCTACGGAAGGGCTTAATATTATGATCCGCGGTATGGTAAAAGACGGTGATAAAGTAATTGTATCTCCGCTTGAACATAATTCAGTAATGCGTCCTCTTTACGCAAGCAACGCTGAAATATCTGTTTTACCGCTTAATGAAGATGGCACTTCCGATATGGACGCGCTTAAAAATATGTTAAATGGCACAAAGTTTGTTATAATAAATCATGTTTCCAATGTAAGCGGCGCAATAAATGATGTGTACAAAGCAGGAAATATTTGTGCCGAAGCGGGAATACCGCTACTTATAGATTGTTCACAATCTATGGGACATTTTGAAGTAAATGTAAAAAAGCTTAAAGCGTCGGTAGCTTTTCCGGGTCACAAAGGGTTGCTTGGACCACAGGGAACAGGCGGAATGTATTTGCATAATATATTGCCGCAGGCTCTTTGTTTCGGAGGGACCGGCAGTGATTCGGAAAGTATGATTCAGCCTACAACAATGCCCGATTATTATGAAAGCGGAACGATTAATCTTGTAGGGATAGCAGGTCTTTCAAAAGGAATAGCTTTTATAAATTCCGAAGGTCAGCAAAACATTATGGAAAAAGAATACGAACTGACCTCAATTTTAAGAGAGGGACTTGGGAATATGAACGGCGTGCACCTTTTGTGCCCGCTTTTAAAAGATTATGGAGAAGCTGTAAGCTTTACTGCGGACAGTATTGACCCATCGGAAATCGCTCTTATTCTTGATGAAAAATACGATATAGCCGTGCGTAGCGGTTTGCATTGCGCCCCTGCCGCACATAATGCTTACGGAACCATAAAAAGCGGAACGGTACGTCTTACTCCGGGATATTTTAATACCAAAAAAGAAATGAAAATTGCTCTTAATGCAATAAACAATATTGTAAACCATAGAACTTAATATTTGTTTCGGTTATTGACATATGTGGCGGTTTGTGGTAAAATAAACATATGTCAATAATTTTTTTTAGGAGTATTTATGGATATTTTACTTGACGCGCTGATTGATTCGCTGAAGCTTTTACCGGTATTGTTTTTGATATATCTTTTAATTGAATATCTTGAACATAAAAATAACAATTGGGTACATCACTTTTTTATGAAATCGGAAAAAGCGGGTCCTTTTTTCGGGGGACTGTTCGGATGCATTCCTCAGTGCGGTTTTTCTGTTATTGCGTCTGAATTGTATTCACAAAAAGCAATAACAATAGGTACCCTTATGGCAGTTTTCATTTCTACATCGGATGAGGCTGTTCCCATACTTCTTGCAGATCCTAAGCGTTTTAAGGATATGCTTCTTCTCATAATTGTAAAGCTTGTGATTGCGGTGGTGGCGGGAATTTTAATTGATATTATGCTGCGCAGAGCGCCCGCGGGCAAGCCATGCGACGAAGAAAGTCACGAGCATCGCCATTATCATGGCAATTGTGAGCCGTGCGGCGAAGGCATACTGAAATCGGCGGTAATTCATTCTATAAAGATATTTGTATTCATATTTATAATTTCAATTGCACTCGGATTTCTTTTGAAGTATGCCGGAGGGGTTTTTGAATTTATTACAAAACATGAGTGGCTTCAGCCTTTTATAACACCTGTTATAGGGATTATTCCAAACTGTGCGGCGTCTGTTGCGCTTACCAAGCTTTATACTATCGGCGGTATAACTTTCGGCGCGTTGACTGGCGGCTTGTGCGCCGGAGCGGGAGTGGGACTTATAGTTTTGTTTCAATTAAACAAGAGGATGAAACAAAACTTCGTTATTCTGTTTATGCTCTATGCAATAGGAGTTATATCAGGTCTTATACTTCAAGCTGCCGGAATATAAAACTAAAAGGTTTACCAAATAAAAACAAAGGGACTGCACCACAAAGTTAATTGTGATACAGTCCCTTTTACAATAGCAAACACCGCCGCCATGTGACTGACTATTTTTAAACATATAAGATACTTAATATCCGAAATCACTTCCGAGTGATTCGTCATTGTCAATCCAATCCTGAACTTTTATCGCTCTATATGTATCGGGAGTATCTCTTACTATTACCCGGTCAATTCCCGAATTTATTACAAGCCGTTTACACATAGAGCATGAATTTGCATTTTCAACAAGTTCCCCGGACGGTATATCTCTGCCCACAAGGTAAATGGTTGCGCCTATCATATCGCGCCGCGAAGCGCTTATAATTGCGTTTGCTTCCGCGTGTACGGAGCGGCACTTTTCATACCTTTCACCGCGTGGAATGCCCAGTTTTTCGCGTAAGCAAAACCCAAGCTCACTGCAATTTTTACGTCCCCGCGGTGCTCCGGAATAACCGGTTGAAATAATTTCATCGTTTTTCACGATAATGGCGCCGTAATTTCGTCTCATGCAAGTGCCGCGTTCCAATACCGTTTCAGCGATATCAAGATAATAATTTGTTTTGTCCCGTCTTTCCATTTTAATTCCTCCTCAGCTGATTATGCCGGCTTTTGCCCCTTCTTTGAACATATCGTTTATTTTCCTTTTAATCCCTAAATGTTCTTTTTGCAATAAAGAGGGGTCCTTTTCAAGTATTTTTTTCGCGCAGATATTTGCTTCTTTTAATAAAACTCCGTCCGTTGCAAGGTTTGCAATTTTCAGATCCGGTAAACCATGCTGGCGCACTCCCAAAAAATCACCGGGGCCGCGCAGCTCCAAATCCTTGTTTGCTATTACAAAACCATCGTTTGTACTGCACATTACATTAAGGCGCTGCTTTGTGATGTCGGTTACGGCATCGGCTATCATTATACAGTAAGCCTTGTCGCTTCCGCGCCCTACCCTTCCGCGCAACTGATGAAGAGTGGACAGACCGAAACGCTGGGCATCTTCTATAATCATAAGAGAAGCGTTTGGTACATTTATTCCCACTTCAATTACGGTGGTGGAAACAAGTATATCGGTTTTTCCATCCGCAAAATCCTTCATTACGGCGTTTTTTACGGAAGGTTTCATTTTTCCGTGCAAAAGAGCCACTCTTCTGTTTGAAAACACTTTATCACGCAGACGCTCGTAAAGATTTACGGCAGATTGCAAGTCAACCTTCTCCGAATTTTCGACAAGCGGACATACCACAAATACTTGCCTGCCTTTGCTTATTTCGTTATCTGTAAATTTTTCTATACGAGCCCGCATATCCTCGTTTACGGCAAAAGTATCCACAGTTTTGCGGCCGGGCGGCAATTCGTCAATTACCGAAATATTTAAATCTCCGTATAAAATTAGTGCCAAAGTCCGCGGAATAGGAGTGGCGGACATTACCAACACGTGCGGAGTATTGCCTTTTTTTGCAAGGCAGGCCCGCTGATTTACACCAAAACGATGCTGTTCATCGGTTATAATAAGCGAAAGGTTTGAAAACTCCACATTGTCTTCCAATAAAGCATGAGTGCCTATAATAACTTTTATATTGCCGGCTTTTATCTGCTCAAGTATTTTTTTCTTTTCAGAAGGGGTGGTGCTTCCGGTAAGTAAAGCGACTTCTTTTTCATCAAAAAAACTAAGTGACGCGGTATAATGTTGGCGCGCAAGTACTTCGGTGGGAGCCATAAGAGCGGCTTGCCTGCCATTTCGAACACAGCAATGCATTGCAAAGAATGCCACAATAGTTTTACCCGAACCTACATCTCCCTGTATAAGCCTGCTCATGGCAATGCCGGATTTTATATCGTGCAGGATTTCATCGCATACCTTTTTTTGCGCGTTTGTAAATTCAAACGGGACCTTTTTCATAAATTCCTCAGCATATGCCGAGCCATCTATCACAGGCGCGCCGTACTTTTTTTTTGCCCGGCGCAGATGGAGCAGCCCCAATTGCATAAAAAGCAGTTCTTCAAAGGCAAGTCTTCGTCTTGCGGATTCGTAATCACCCGCAGTTTCGGGAAAATGTATTGAGGAAATTGCCCAGTTTATTTCGCATAGATTGTATTCTTTTCTGACATAATCGGGCAGATATTCATGTATGCAGCCTTTCGTCATGTCAACACAGTTTTTCGCCACCATACGAATTGTTTTCTGAGGTAAATTTTCCGTAAGTGAATATACCGGCACTACACGTCCGGTATGCAAATTATTTTCTGATGCCTCATAGGTTGGGGCGGTCATTTGGATTTTCCCGAATTTTTTGGAAACCTTGCCGTAAAAGTTGTATTTTTCACCAAGCTTGAAAGCAGTTTTAATATATTTATTATTAAACCACATCATGGTAGCAATATCCATACCGTCTTTTACAATTACAGAGTATATCGTCATATTGGAACGAACGCGTATTACTTGCGCATCGGAATAAATTTCGGCGCAAATACAAGCGGTTTCGCCGTCTTTAAGGGAGGAAACGGGTTTTATTTCAGTTCTGTCTTCGACATACCGGGGAAAAAACCAGAGCATATCATAAAGGGTGAAAATTCCGAGCCGGGCAAGCAGCTTTGCTTTTGCTTCGCCCACGCCCTTTACATAGGTTATGTCTTTTAAAAGGTATTCGTTTTCACCGTTCATTTTAAGACCCCCGCCGTCAAAGATTTTTCATATAATTATAATATTCTGCCATTATACGGTGTACGGTTTTAAGTATGATGTCCTCATTCTCGTTAATAATGAAATGGGCGGCGCTTCGGTATATGGGATACCGTTCACTCCATAACTTGTAGGCCGCTTCCCTTTCGCGGAAAAGAGGCCGTTGATTATTTGCCGCGGCGCGTTCCGCCAGTATATCAAAAGGTACGTCTAAAAAGACGACAAAGGAATTTTCATAAAGAATATCGACATTTTTCGGGTTGAGCACAATTCCTCCGCCCGTAGAAATAACGGTTTTTTCTTTAAGAAGATATTTTTCAAGAGTTTCTGTCTCGACTTTGCGGAAATACTCCTCGCCGTGCGTATCAAATATTTTTGAGATTTTCATTTTTTGTCGTTTTTCGATTTTCTTATCAATGTCAACAAAAGAATATTTCATTTCGTGGGCAAGAACGCGCCCTATTGTACTTTTTCCGCACGCCATAAAACCTATCAGTGAAATATTTTTCATTTGCGTGCCTCCGAAATTAATTTTTTAGACAAAAGTGCAATAAGATGGTCTGTTTCAGCTTTCGAAAACTCAAGACCCAGCCATATTTCCTGAGAAACAAGACCCTGGTAAACCAACATTTCAAGTCCGTTTACCGTCTTTACGCCAAGCTGTGCGGCTTTTTTTATAATAAGCGTTTCAAAAGGGTTGTATATAGTGTCAAATACTACTTTGCAATTACCTATTACCTTGTCCGAAACAGGGCAAAAATCGGGGTGGGGAAACATACCCACGGGAGTACATTGAAGAAGCAAATCAAAACTTCCCGATATGTCATCAATAGGAACAACTGCCGCATTTATGCCAAAGCGGGTTTTGATTTCCTTCAAAAGAGGCGCCGATTTTGACGTATTACGCAAAGCTATTGTTATATCACAAAGATTTTCAGCGCAGGCAAAGGCAATTACGCGTGCAACGCCGCCACCGCCGATAATAAGCACTTTCTTTTTTGTTAAGTTTATCCCGTTTGCGTCCATAGAACGCATAAAACCCGCCATATCAGTAGAATACCCTATTGTACCGTTTTCTGTGCATTTTACAGTGTTGACACTGCCAAGAGTTTTCGCGAACGGGTCTATTTTATCGAGAAGGGGTATAACCTTTTCTTTCAGAGGAATTGTCAGATTGAAACCTGCGTATTTTTTTGAAAGCATAAAAAATTCTTCCGCCAGGTTTTCAGAAGGCATAAGCAATGCCTCATATGAACAATCAAGCCCCTTCATATCAAATATTTCATTATGCAAAGCAGGGGAAAGACTGTGACCTATTGGATATCCGAGCACTGCAAAATGTTTATGCATAAAAAATCAATCCTTGTAAAAATTTTCTTAAGATTAAGTATAACATAAAAATAGTGTATAATCAAGTACTAAAGTGCAATAATAAGCTTAATAACAACGGAGGTGCAAATAATGAGCGATGAGAAAAATGTAAATAAAGAAGAAAAGAACGAAAATGTCCATGACTACGGGATGGCATTAATAAACGGGAGCCGGGGAAAGTTTTTCTGTCTGACAATTATAGGACAAATTGAAGGACACAATGTTTTGCCGCCTGAAAATAAAACTACAAAATATGAACACCTTTTACCGCTGCTTGTAAATATACAGGAAGATGATTCGATAGACGGTGTGATTATAATGCTTAACACAATGGGAGGAGATGTGGAAGCGGGACTTGCAATCGCCGAAATGATATCGGGTATAAAAAAACCTACGGTTTCTCTGGTTATCGGCGGGGGGCACAGTATAGGAATACCACTTGCCGTGTCTTCAAAATATTCTTTTATAACACCTACCGCAACAATGACTTTGCATCCTGTGAGGCTAAGCGGTACGGTAATAAGTTCGCCCCAGACATTTTGTATGCTTGAAAAAATGCAGGACAGAATAAACGAATTTATTGTCCGTAACAGCAAAATAAGCAATGACAGATTAAAAGAGCTTATGATGAATACCAAAATGATAGCAACCGATGTGGGGACAATTTTAAGCGGCGACGAAGCCGTTAAAGAAGGAATTATTGACAGCGTCGGCACTATTTGCGACGCTATAAATAAACTTTATGAAATAAAAAATGCAGACAATCAAAAGCCGACAGAATAAAATTTTGTCGGTTTTTACCTATAAAAAAAGCTTTTTTCATTGACAAAAATACAAAAATGCTATAAAATAAATAATAAGGAATTAATATTAGAGGTTTGGAAGGGATATTTATGCATAAAATTTTTCTTTATGGTATAAATTTTATTAGAATGCTTTTTTTAAAATTAAGATACCCGGGTAAAATCTCCGGAAGTATGATTCAAAAATTTTGGGGAATTAATTTAAAAGTGAAAAATGGCGGTACGGTAGTCTTGGGCAGGCAAAACTATAATAGTAACGGACTTTACATAGGGGTGAATGCCGGTCAGTTAAAAATAGGGGATTATTGCTTTTTTAATATAAACGGAGCGGTCACATGTAAAGATAGGATCGAGATAGGCAATAACTGTAAGTTTGGAAATAATGTTGTTATTGTAGACCATGACCATAACTATAAAAATAAGGACTCCGAATTTTTGACCGGACCTATAATAATCGGAAATAACGTATGGGTAGGAGCAAATGCCGTAATTTTGCGGAATACGAAAATTGGCGACAATAGCGTAGTGGGTGCTGGTACAGTGGTCAAAGGCGATTTTCCGCCGGACAGTAAAATTATAGGATATAGACCTAAAAAGACTGTATAAAGATTAAAAATAGCGCAAATGCGCCAGAATATAAGTGAAAAATAAAAGGTGCAATATATCGTTATGAGGATTATAAAATTGTAAGATTTATATATGAATTATATTTGAAAGCCTATTCATTTATTTAGAGAATGTAATATAAATACTAATCCGGGGGATTTCTATAGTAGCGGTATACCGCTACTTTTTACAGCTTACACATGATATTTTTGCACAAAATCGACTGCTGAAAAAAATGTATTTTTGAGCGTAAAAGTACTTGACAATGAAGATAATTTGTGATATAATATGGAAATGTAATTACGGGTAGTCCTCTGCGACCATGGTTTTGTTGCACGAATGCCTATGAAATAAGGAGAGAAAAATATGCTTGAAATCGTAAGGGCAATCGGTCAGGAGCAGATGAAAAAAGAAATTCCTGCTTTTGAAATTGGTGATACAGTAAGAGTACACAACAAAATCGTTGAGGGTTCAAGAGAAAGAATACAGATGTTTGAAGGTACGGTTATCCGCAAAAAAAATGGCGGCATCTCAGAAACTTTCACTGTTAGACGTATGGCGCATGGATGCGGCGTTGAAAAAACTTTCCCTATTCATTCACCGAATGTAGCGGCTGTTGAAGTTATAAGAGCAGGTAAGGTAAGACGTGCCCGTTTGTATTATCTGCGTGACAGAGTCGGTAAGGCTGCTAAAGTTAAAGAAAAGCTTGGTCGATAAAAATGGTTTGAGAGCGGCCTGCTCTGAAACAGCGTTTGAGGGGGTGCCGTATCGCGGCGTCCTCTTTTATTTTCTTGATAGATTATGAAAGGAAATTAATATGGAAGAAGAAAACAAAGTTCCCGAAGACGGAAATAATATTCCCGAAAATAATATATCCGAGGAAGACATCACGGTGTCCAATGAGGATACTGTGTCTACAGCGGAAACTACAGGTCTTGCAGCGGAAAATAAAAAGGAAGAGCCGAAAGAAGGAAGTTCTGTGGGTACGGAGATTTTTGAATGGGTTCAGGCTCTTGTTGTGGCTTTTGTTGTGGCTATGTTTTTGCGCACCTTTGTATTTACAATGGTTTATGTTGACGGACAGTCGATGGAACCTACGCTTCATAATGCTGAACGCATGGTAGTGTCAAGACTCAGCAATGACTCGCTTAAATATGGTGATGTAATTATATTCAGACCTGTTAACAGTCCTGAGACTCCGTATGTAAAACGCATAATTGCAACTGAAGGGCAAACAGTAAGTTTTGATTATAAGAAAGGTCTTGTAATAGTGGACGGAAAGACCTTAGACGAACCTTATGTTATGGCTACGATAGAGCCTGACAGGTTTGGTGATTTCAGCAAAACGGGAAAATCATCTGAAGTTGTTCCAAAAAATTGCGTATTTGTAATGGGAGACAACAGAAATAACAGCTATGACAGCCGTTATGACGCTGTTGGAGTGGTTCCTATAAACGATATATTGGGTAAAGCCGTTGTAAGAGTATGGCCTGTAAATAAGATTGGAACGAGTTTCAAAGATATAGAACGATAACAGTATTGACGAGGGGTGTATAATAAACACCCCTTTATTTTTAAAAGTTATGGAAAAGGAGCCACAAATATGGAATTGCAATGGTTTCCGGGACATATGGCGAAGACCAGACGCCTTATGTCCGAGAGTATGAAAATAGTAGATGTTGTGGCAGAGCTTGTTGATGCCAGATTGCCTCTTTCGTCGCGTAACCCTGAAATTGATAAAATAATAGGGGAAAAACCGAGAGTTTTGATTCTGAATAAAGTAGATATGGCGGATGAAAAAGCAACACGTAAGTGGGTTGAGTATTTTGAGAAACGGGGTATTTCTGTTATTGGGGTAAACAGCATTAACGGAAAAGGACTTGAAAAGCTGAACACAATTGCAAAAAAAGTGCTGGCAGAAAAAATTGAAAGAGACAAAAAGCGCGGAATAAACCGCAGTGTAAAAATAATGGTGTGCGGTATTCCAAATGTGGGAAAGTCTTCATTTATAAATAAAATTGCAGGACGGGCGGGGACAAAAACGGGGGATCGCCCCGGAATCACAAAGTCACAGCAGTGGATAAGAATGAAGGACGGCGTGGAATTGTTGGATATGCCGGGGGTACTTTGGCCGAAATTTGATAATGAGAAAATAGCTTTACGTCTGGCTTTTACAGGAGCGATAAAGGACGAAATTATAGACGTGGAAGAACTTGCATGTATATTGCTTGAATATTTGCGCGACAATTATTCGGAAAATTTGTGCGAGAGATATAAAATTGCAGATATTAAAGATAAAAAAGGCTATGAAATATTGGAAGAAATTTGCGATAAACGTGGATTTTTGCAGGGAAAGGGCGAATATAACTATTTTCGCGGAGCAAACATGGTGCTCAATGAATTCCGTGAATGTAAAATAGGAACAATAACTCTGGAACTGCCGGAATGAGGAGGAAGAAAAATAGTATATTTATTTCTTGCGGATGGTTTTGAGGAAATTGAAGCTCTTGCAGTGGTAGATATTTTGCGCCGGGGCGGAGTGGAAATCAAAACGGTTTCGATAACAAATGAGAAGATAGTTACGGGATCTCATGGCATATCTGTTATTGCGGATATTACATTTAAAAGTATGAGTGCGGGCGCGGAGTGCATTATTCTTCCGGGTGGTATGCCGGGCGCCACTAATCTTGGAAAAAGCGAAATTGTGGAAAAAACAATAGGTGAAACATATAAAAACGGCGGAATAATTGCGGCAATTTGCGCGGCTCCGTCGATATTTTACGATTATGGACTGCTAAAAGGAAAAAGGGCAACAAGTTTTCCGTCGTATAAGAAGGATATGACAGACTGCATTTATACTGAAAGCGCTGTTGAGGAAGATGGATGTATTATCACATCAAGAGGCGCGGGCACGGCACATTTGTTTGGGTTTAAACTGCTGTCTATTCTTACAAATGAAGAAAATTCAAATAAAATCAGTGAAAGCATGCAGTATGGAGCATAAAATTCAATTGGAGAAAAGTATGGATAGAATTATAAGATTATCTGACAAAGAAGGGCATGTACGGGCTTTTGCGGCGGATACTACACAGCTTGTGGAGCATGCCCGGAAAATACATGACACATATCCGGTAGTTACGGCAGCTCTTGGGCGTATGCTTACAGCAAACGCAATGATGGGAATAACTCTTAAAAATGTTAATGAGACGATTTCATTGCAAGTGCGTGGAGACGGACCTATAGAAAGTATAGTTACAGTTTCAGACTGCTTTGGAAATGTCCGCGGATATGTAGGAAACCCGGCGGTCGATATCCCTCCTAAATATGCCGGAAAGCTTGATGTAGGCAGTGCCGTTGGCAAAGGGTATCTGACCGTTATAAGAGATATGAAGATGAAGGAACCTTATGTGGGCAGAGTTCAGCTGCAAACAGGTGAGATAGCCGAAGATATTGCCTATTATTATGGCGTGTCGGAACAGGTTCCGTCAGTAGTTGCGCTTGGCGTTCTTGTGGATAAGGACTGGAGTGTAAAGGCGGCTGGAGGATATATTGTTCAGCTGATGCCCGATGCAACAGAGGAAGAAATAAAAAGAATAGAAGAAAATCTTGCAACGGTCAAACCTGTAAGCAGTTTGATTGCCGAAGGTGCGACGCCGGAAGAACTTATAGAGGGAGTATTGAAAGGATTTGAACTGACAGAGAATACCGAGGTCACGACGGAATATAAATGTAACTGTACAAAAGAACGCATAGAAAGGGCACTTATTTCAATTGGGAAAAACGAGATTGAAAAGATAATAGAAGAAGACGGGGAAGCGGAGATTGGTTGTTATTTTTGCGGCAGGAAATATAAATTTAATAGAGATGAACTTGAAGAAATAGTTAGCAGAATATAGATTTTATGCGAGAATTAAAGATATAGAGTTGTAAATTTAATTTTTTTAAAAAAATAATATAAAAAACCCTTGACAATCAATCAAAAATATTGTATAATAGATACTGTTGCAAAGAAAGGTCGGAACCAATGTGGGCGCATAGCTCAGCTGGGAGAGCATCTGCCTTACAAGCAGAGGGTCATAGGTTCGAGCCCTATTGTGCCCACCACACTACCCTTTCTATTAATAAGCACAAGCATAAAATGTGGCCTGGTAGTTCAGTTGGTTAGAACGCTAGCCTGTCACGCTAGAGGTCGTGGGTTCGACCCCCATCCAGGTCGCCATTATTTTTTATGCCTCTGTAGCTCAGTCGGTAGAGCAGGGGACTGAAAATCCCCGTGTCGGTGGTTCGATTCCGCCCGGAGGCACCAAAAAATAATTTTTACATGCGGGAGTGGCTCAGTGGTAGAGCGTCACCTTGCCAAGGTGAACGTCGCGAGTTCGAATCTCGTCTTCCGCTCCACTTGATAAAAGGCGCATGAATATGCGTCTTTTATCAGTTTTTTAAACGTAGGTACTTAAACGAGGTATTAGTTAAGTTTTGTTTTAATATAATATTTATATGGCGCCATAGCCAAGTGGTAAGGCAGAGCTCTGCAAAAGCTTCACCCCCAGTTCAAATCTGGGTGGCGCCTCCAATTTTTGTGGAGACATCGCTGTATGTCGTCACAACATCAATGTTACCGCCCTCATGGGCGGTAATTTTTTTAAGGCTCTATTTTCTTACCCCAACATTTATTATACAGTCTTTTTTCAAAAAAATACGGCGAAAAATATGATTGGATATTAGATATATTTAAAAATATGGCAAATGCACTGACCCATGCCTTTTATTATAACGATAACGAAAACATGGAGCAAATTGGTGTACTCAAGCATAGTACACCAATTTGCGTATTTGAAATTAAAAACCTATCTTATTTAGTAAAAATGTTAGAGAGTACTGGGGCAGTCCCAACTCTTATGTAGAATTTTAGTTCGCTAAAATCGGCAACAGATACTGCTTTTGGGTTTTATTTGTCCGATAAGTCAAATCCTCTTAAAATTTGCAAGCATTGGTGGCAGTGCATTTGATTCAAGCTTTGCAAGCAGCCAATTTTGCTCACAAAAATGCAAAAATCAGTTTAACGTATATAAATCAAGGAGAAATAATAACATGAAAATTGCAATCTGTGACGATATGCCTGATCAGCTAAAGCTAATCCATGCATTGACAAACGAATACATAGAACAAAAAGGGCTTGCTGCCGAGGTGCATACCTTTTCTCACCCGGACAAGCTGCTTACCGCCTGTGAAACAGAACGGTTTCACATCTATCTGCTTGATATGGTCATGCCCATGATCCACGGTGTGGAGTTGGGGCGCAACATCCGCCGCAGTGACCGTGAGGCGCAGATCGTCTACATTACCACCGCACCGGAGTATGCACTGGAATCCTTTGCCGCAAATCCAGTCAACTATCTATTAAAACCGCTTGACAAGAAGGCGTTTTTCGATACACTTACCCTTGCCGTTTCCAAAATCGACGTGTCGGACGAACACACCTTTCCGGTCAAAACAAAAGACGGTATGCACGTTTTGTCCTATTCTTCCATCGTTTGCTGTAAGCGCGACGGACTTGCTGTGAAATTTTTATTGACAAGCGGCGAAACGGTGAAATCAGTATCTATTCGAGGTTCCTTTTCCGAATATATCGCACCGCTGCTTTTTGACCGCCGATTTTTGCAGCCGCACATTTCCTATGTGGTAAACATGAACCGCGTGGAGGGGATCAGTGATAAGGAATTCACAATGCGCGGGGGCATGTGCGTACCCATTGCCCAAAAGCAGTATGCGGAGGTGCGTAAGGCCTACTTTGACTATATGCTGGAAGGGGGCAAATCACTATGTCGCTGACCAGCCTGTTGCATGATCTTGTAAGGTCGTCTGTTACCACCACTATGCTGGTGATATTGCTGTTCACTTTAGCACAGCCTAAATTCGGCAAAAAAACACAAATCGCTACAATGATTACTATCGTTGCTATAGATCTTGTTGCAAATCTATACTTTTATATGACAAGGGATTATACCACTCTTTCTAAATTTGATATTTTGTATTTTGTAATTGTAAGTATCTGCGTCAAACCACTTTTTAAAGAGAATATAATGCAATGGCTGTTTAACTGTATAACAGCTATGAATGTTTATGCAATTGCGGTTGTGATTTCTTATTATTTGTGTGATTTATTTCCATATCCATATTACGCAATTACTTTTCTGCGATTTATTATTTTTGGAACAATAATACTATTTTTTTGGAAAGATTTGCGTCCGCTATATATAAAAATATCTGAACAATGGAATGTATATCTGCTCCTTGTAACGGGAGTATTTATAAATATTATATGGTATTTTGTATCTGCTCATGATGTAGTGACAATGCTCAAAGAACAAATGGTGCCTCTAATTCTTCTTGTTTTTCTTGCAATATTCGTATATTTTTCGATTTTTTATTCGTTAAAAAATCAGTTGCACGAGAATAGTTTAATGAATAAAAATATAAAAATGCAAAAGGATAAAGAGATTTTAGAAATTTCTACTGAGGCTATGGAGAAAAAACTATTGGTTATGGACGAAGCAGTAAGGCAGATGAGTATTGTTCAGCATGATCGCAGGCACTTTAACAATACCATGTTGGAGCTTTTGCATCAGGACAAGGCAAGCGAGGCAATGGCTCTGCTTGAGCGGCAGAACAAAACATTTACCGCAAGTCCGGCTCGCTATTGCGAAAACGCGGCGGCGGGTGCAGTTGTTTCCTATTATGCGGGGCTTTGTGAACGAGCACGGGTAGACTTTACCGCAAAATTGGATATTCCTGTCGAGCCGGGTGTAGGCAGTCTGGAGCTTGCAATGGTGATGGCAAACCTTTTGGAAAACGCCATACATGCTTGCGAAAAACAGTCGTACAACGAACGTCGGTTTATCGGTATGACCGCCGTTTTTACAGGACGTATCCTGTTACAGGTAGAAAATTCTTATACCGGCGAGGTAGTCTTTGACCAAAACGGCTATCCCACGTCCGAAGAAGATGGACACGGCACCGGCACCAAAAGCATCCTTGCCTTTGTGGAAAAGCAAAACGGTGCCATCGAATACACAGCGGAAAATGATATATTCCGCGTGCGGGTTCAGATTTAAAATCACAGATTTTTTTCTTTGTCAATCGATAAAATAAAATAGAATATGTCATTTTTATGCAAAAACAGGTCTTTTTCATGCAGAGACCTGTTTTTTTGTACTTTTATGGTAGAATATGAATAAATAAACCTGTCTAAAACAAGCACACTGAAGGAGTGAAACAGATGAAAATGCAAACAATGCGACGAAAAGAGGATTTGCCGCTTGATGTGCCCAATCGGGACGGCAATGTATGGCCAAGGCAACGATGCCCCGCGTTTACTCCGCGCAGCGGCGCAGTTTTACAGGAGTGCTGGTACTGCATTTATGCGGATTTTCATCTTGATAAGCCAAAACCGTTAGATGTTGGAATTTGCTATTATCCAAAAAAATAAATGAAACAGGGGGATTAAAAAAATGAAAAAGCAAATTTTAAGCTTAGTTTTAACCTTGGCAATGGCAATAAGCCTGTTGCCTGTGGAAGTGATAACTGCAAGTGCGGCAGACCCCGTGTATGATAGTAATTTTACATATACAGGTACATTTAGCGGAAGTTTGGGTCGACAAAACATAATGGACTCCGGAGTGTATCTCCTTGATAATGCTACTATTGTAGCCGAAAGTTTAAGTAATCCCGGTATTTCTATAACCGGTAATGCATTTACGAACTATACAGCTGATGTTACATTAGTTGTAAAGGGCACGGTAACGGTGCAGGGAGCAAATGGTGCCAGTACACTTTATCCCGGCGGTGCCGGAATTTTAGTTACTGAAAAATGTTCATTAAAAATTGTCGGTTATGCAGGAACAACAAATGTATTAAATGTAAATGGTGGTAAAGGTAGTGATGGCGAAAATGGCTATAACGGTGCCAATGCTACTTCGGATGAAGCCGGCTCCGGCGGAAATGGTGGCTATGGAGGTAGCGGTGGCGGCGCAGCCATTGGAACAAACGGCGGTAATGGTCAGACAGAAGCGTATCAAAGTATTACTGCAGACCCATGTGGAAAAATAGGCATTGATACATCAAATTTAACATTAAATCTAACGGCAGGTGCTGGCGGAAATGCCGGCTCTGGCGGAAACGGCGGCAGTAGTGCGGCTTGGAGTTCATTTGGAGCAGCTGCACGTGCCGGTGGCGGCGGCGGTGGCGGCGGCGGCGCAGGTTACGCAGGTCAACTAATCGGAACAGGCGGACAAGGTGGATATATGGGCTCTAATGGTGGTGCTGGAGGAAGCGATGGCTCATCTCCTTGCTATGTCGGCGGCGGCGGTGGCGGATGCGGCGGTAATGGCTCGGCTCGTGGCGGTGGTGGCGGTGGCGGCGGCAGAGCCATAGCATATGCATTTTTTGGAAGTACATATACCTATTCTGGCGCAAGCGGAGGTGCACCTAGCAATTATGGTTCGTCCAACTCCAGCGATGGTACATTTGCAAGCAATGCGGACGATGGAAGAGTTAGTAATGGTTTTGGCGGAGGAATAGCTATTCCTTATGGTGGTGATGGAGGCTATGTGCCATCTAATGGCAGTGCCGGCGTAAGCGGTGGTACTAACAATACCGCAGCGGAACAATATACATCTTATAAAACGATTTGTTTTAACGCAAACGGAGGAAGTGCTTCTTCCTTTACCATGGTAACAGGCAATACCGTTGATAGTTTGCCGGCCAATAACCCATCAAGAACAGACTACACCTTCAAGGGATGGGCATCCTCAAAAACGGCCACGACTGCAAATGTTACTGCAACCACAATATTAGGTTCTGTTGCAAACACATGCTATGCTGTTTGGGAAAGAAATTTATATGATGCAACTGTAACAGTCAACAAAAATAGCAGTGTGTGGACGGATGTTGCAAGTGACAAAGTTGTTTTATCAACATCTGCATCTACTCCCGATCTTAATAAAAAAACTGCAACACCTTCAAATGGTGTATTCACATTTAGCGGAATCGACCCAGATACCACTATGTATGTTTGGGCAAAAAATAGTGCAGGCACATATATAAATACTGGCAGTGTTTCAAGTTCAAACACCAGCATGGCGGTTAATTACTATGATGTAGGATTAAGCGCAGGTACAGGTATTAAAAACGTTTCAGGTGCTGGCACATATTTAAAAGGTGAAACTGTTAAAATTGGTGCAACAATAAGTTCGGGCTACACATGGGACAAATGGAGCGATAATGACACAACCATGACAGACCGTGCTATCACAGTCAATCAAAAATATGATTTAACAGCAAATGCTGTAGCAATACCTGCTACTGCTCCAACAGTCAGCACGGCGGGAACTACGCTAACATACGGATACACAAGCGGAAATATCAGTATTACTGCAACACCTGCAACAGGGCATACAATAACAGGGTATCAATGGTACACTTGTAATAGTGACGGAAGCGGTAAATCGAAAGTAGACGGCGCAACTTCAGCAACCTATAATATCCCTACGGGGAAAAGTGTTGGTTCATATTACTATGTTTGTGACGTTACAACAACAAGAACGGACAATAGCCAAACAAAAACAGTTACAACAAGTCCGCCAACTTTAGTGACGGTAAATAAAATTGCAATCACCATCACAATGAATAATAAAAGCCGCAATTATGGAGATGCAAATCCAACCTTTGATTTTACAATTACAAGCGGTTCATTAGGAAATAGTGACACGAACACAGCACTTGCAATTACAGGTGCTACGACTGCAACCCAAACCTCAGATGTAGAAACTTATGACATCACAGGAACAAGTGCAAGTACAAACTATAATGTTACGATAAATAAAGGAACACTTACTATAAACAAAAAAACATCGGAAACGACCGATTTTAATTATGATTTAACATCAAAAACATATAACGGAAATCCTCAAGGTATAACTGTAACACCAAAAACAGGCACGGGAACCATTACGACATATTACGAAGGAGTAAGCCCTACAAGCTATACAAAATCAACTACTCCACCAACGGTGCCGGGAACATATGCCGTAACTATTGATGTGTCAAACGCAACAAACTATCTGGACATATTAAATTTAATCCTTGGAAATTACACAATAAACAAAGCAGATGCTGGAAGTTTAACCTTGACATTTTCTAAAAATCCAAGTATATACGAAGATGAGGTTACTTTTACTGCAACCGCTGCAAAAGTAGGTACAAGTGGGGCAATACCAACAGGAAATATCACCTTTAAAAACGGAAATACAGTACTGGCAACAGTTGCACTTTCAAACGGTGTTGCAACACTTAAAAAGAGCGATTTGGATGCCATAACTCACACTATTACAGCAGAGTACGGCGGTGATAGTAATTACAATGCAAAAACGTCCGACCCATTAACTCAGGTAGTAAATCAAAAAGCTGTGAATTTTACAATATCAGGGCAAGAACAGGTTTATGACGGAACAGCAAAGGGCATAAGCATAGATAATACAGGTACACTGCTTACTAAATCAGATTTTAGTATAAAATACTATCTTGTAAATGAAAATGAAGATGTTTTGACAAGTACAACACCTGTTACAAAAGCAGTATCCTCTGCAAAGTATCTGTATGTTATAGACTTCGCAGGCACAAATGCCAATTACACAATAAAAAATAAGTTTGTAGTAACAAATACAACACTGCCGACCATTTCAAGCTATGATAATGTTGGGTATATGACAATAAAATCCCAAACAGCACAGCAAAAACCAATTTACTTTGGTGAAGGAATTGTAAATAAGTTAGTAGGTGATAATAAATTTACAAACACACTTACAAACGCAAACGCAAGCACAGTAACATATTTAAGCACTAATACAAATGTAGCAATTGTAAACAGCACAACAGGCGAAGTAACAATCTTAAAAGACGGCTCGACAACTATTATGGCGGCATCAACTCTTAGCGGAACCTCAGATGTTTTTGCAAGTTATAGCTTGGTTGTTACAAAAAAACAAGTTACAATAACAGCGCAGGATAAAACGCATACATTTGGTACTCCTTGGGATGCATCAAACGGAAGTGTAACATATAGCGACGGACTTTCTGCCAATGATTTTTCGGGAACACTGACATTTACAACAAACTATACAAACGGCGGAAGAGTAGGGGAATACAAAATAACCCCAAGCGGACTTACATCCGATAAATATAGTATAATTTATGAAAGTGCAACCCTAACTGTAAATCCCAAAACACTAACAGCAAACGATTTTAATGTCAAAGCAAATGACAAAATATTTAATGGCAATATAGATGCTTCATTAACTGTATCAACAGTAAACATAAGTGGTGATGTAAGCACAAATGTAATAGGCTCATTTGCATCTGCAGATGCAAATGACAATGCAAATGTAAGCTATAAAATCACAGGTCTTACAGGTAGGGATGCAGATAATTATGTGCTTGACGGTGGAAGCATTATGGGAACAACAACGGCAAAAATATCAAAAGCAACCGTAAGCATAATTTGTGCAAGCACAACAACTCGCACATTTGATGATACCTTCCAAAAGGTTGATATTTCTGCAATGGCAAATGGCGAAGTGTTTGACAGCTCAAATTACACGGTTAAATACAATGGCGTTGAAAATGTTAAAAATGTTGGCGAATATACAATAACAGTTGTTTTAAATCCAAGTGTTGAAAATAACTATGCTGTAAAACCATTTACCGCAAAGCTTGTAATAAAAGAAGCTGTTCAGGAAGTATTTTCAATTGAAAGTGTGCCTGACAGAGTATATTACGGTGATACCTTCAAGGTAACCACACAAGGTGCAAGCGGTACAGTGGCATATTCTCTAAATCTAAACGCTCCGGCAACGATTGATACAGATGGAAATGTTGTTGCAACAGGCACAGGAACGGTTACAATAACCGCAACAAGTACAAAAGACGGCTATGCACCAAAAATCGCAACAAAAACATTTACGGTTTACCAAAGAGTGCTTACACCAACTGCAACTGCAACAGACAGGGAATATGATGCAACAAACAATGTAGCGGTACAAATCAATCTTTCCAATGGATTGGGTGAAGACATATCTGCCATCGGAACAGGTGCTATGGCAAATGCAGATGCAGGAACGGACAAAATGGTATATGTAAGCGGTATTGCATTACAAGGTGATAAAAAAGATTTTTATACACTTTCTACAACAACCCTTCAAACAACAGTTAACATTGACAGGGCGAATATTACAGGCTTTACAATTTCGGCAGACAGCAAGAAATATGATGGCACAAATGTTGCAACCGCAACGGTAACCGACGTAAACGGAATCTTTGATTTAGATAAGGGTCAGGTAAATGTTGTAGGAAGTGCTATGTTTAATGATGAACTATCCGGCACAGGCAAAATAGTAACCTTCACAGCAAATGGCATTACAGGTGTAAAGGCTGGAAACTATAAGCTTGCAGATAGTGCAAAAACAGCAACTGAAACGGCTGATATTACTCCAGTCAATGTAAATTTCACTGTTGGAACGGCAACCTTTAAGTATGACGGTGATGAAAAGCAGGTAGCAATATCAGGCGTTGACGAGTTTGGCAGAGTATTTTCAGATTACACTGTTGAGTACTTAAAAGATAACGTACAGCTAAGTGATATACCAAGTGAAGCCGGCGATTATACAGTTAAAATTTTACTAAACGACAATGCAAACTATACTACAACTCAGCAAGATATTTCTATGGTAATTGCTCAGGCATCACAGGAGCAAATTACAATCGTAGGTCTTCCGGGGGCAATCGAATATACCGATAAATTCACATTGGAAGCAATCGGTGGAAGCGGTACAGGAAATGTTGTATGGACATCAGATAAGAGCAGTGTTACAGTTGACAGTAACGGCTTTGTAAGTATTGACGGAGCTGTAAATGAAAAGGTTACAATCACAGCAACTAAAAAAGATGATACAAACTTTACAGAAAAAACAGCAAAGGTTGTATTTATACCCCAAGCAAAAACAACAGGATTTGTAATTGACAATTTAGTGAAAACCTATGACGAAGGAACCGCAGAAGTCCTTGTAACACCTGATGTAGCAAATGTAACTTATGATGTTACCTATAACGGTAGCCAGGCACTTCCAACAAATGCAGGCACATACAATGTTGTAGTTAACGCAACAGGAAATTACAAGGGCTCATCAAGAGCAGTCCTTACAATAAATAAGGCAACTATGAGCGGTCTTGAGATTACCCAAGATGGTTGTACTTATGGTGAAACGTTAAATGATGCAAGCTATGATAATTCACCAAGCGGAGTTAATGTTTCAGTTAAATACTCTACATTTGATGGCAAAAAGCCAACAAAAGCAGGAGATTATGTTGTTACCGCAACATACACAGGCGACAATTATGAAACCTATGCGGCAAGTGCGTCATTTGTAATTAAAAAGAAATTACTTGAGGTAAAAGCAGATGACAAAAACCGTAAATACGGTGAAGCAAACCCATTATTCACACTTGCTTATACAGGCTTTGAATACGGAGAAACCGCAAGCGATCTACTTTTAGAACCACTTGCAACAACCATTGCAAACGCTTCTTCACCTGTAAAAACAGACGGATATGAAATCACAGTATCAGGCGGAAGAGCAGATAACTATGAATTTGATTACAACAACACAGGAATACTTATGATTACAGGAGCAAATGGCGGAAACTTCTACATTACAGGTTCAAATAACTCTGTAACAGTGGGCGACATCTTCACGCTTCATGCTTACTATGATAATGCACAGCCTAAGGTAGAATGGGTTAGCAGTGACAATAACGTTGCAAGCGTTGACGAAAACGGTAATGTAAAAATATTTAAAATGGGCGAGGCAACAATTACGGCAACAATTACCGATACCAACTACGAAAGTGGAATAAGCGCAACATTTAAGCTTAATGCATCAAAGAAAGCCATTGCGCTAAAACCTGCTGATTTGGTAAAGGTGTATAATGCCGAGCGACAGGATATTACCCTTATTTCAGATGATGCAAATTTTGTTCCGATACTTTCGGGAGAAAATAAAAATATTGACATCACTTATACATTAACAACTGATTCATCTGTTACAGAGCCTAAACAAGCAGGAGTATATACTGTAACATACAGCATAAATCATCCAAGCTATACGGGTGGGGAAACAGTTACAATGTATATCAACAAAGCAACAGCAACTGTAACGGCACACGATTTAAGCAAGGTTTACGGACAGGAAAATCCAAGCTATTACATTACGGGACTTATAGGCGATGATGAATTAAATGCAGATTATATTGCAAAAATCTCAAATATGTTTGTCTTAACAAGCGATGCAGATATTGCAGGCACAAAAACAAATGCAGGCGAATATCCGATTACCCTTGCGGTTAAGGAAGGCAAAACATTAAAGGATGACACAAACTATGATTTGGTAATTTCCGATACAAAAGGAAAACTTACCATAACAAAAGCACCGCTTAATATTAAGGTAAGTGATGCAAGCCGAGAATACGGTGACGAAAATGCAAATCCTGCATATGAATATGTTGGTTTTGTAAATGGCGAAACAGAGGCAGATCTAACTAATAAGCCTGTATTTACCTATGATGCAAGTATTACAAAGGAAACAAATGTAGGACTGCATGCAGATGTAATTACTGCAAGCGGAGCAAATAGCGGCAATTATGAAATAAATTACAGTTATACTGACGGCACATTAGCAAACTTAACAGTTACAGCACTCCATGTTACAATAAGTGCAGGGTCTGCAAGAAGCAGTTATATAACAGTAGTACTTGACAAAGCAATTTCAGGACTTACCAAGGACAACTTTGTTGTTACATTAGACGGTACAGCGGTTAACATTGCAAGTGCAACCGCAAGCAGCAATAACACAGCTTATATACTAAGCGGAAGCTTTACACCAGGTAGCACATATTCTGTTGCAGTAATAACAAATTCAAATTACGCTATCAGCGGATCACCTCTAAGCGTTATACCAAGATCTTCAGGCGGAGGCGGTGGCGGAAGTGCTGATATCACAACTTATAAAATCACCGTTACACAGGCTGATGGTGGCAGAATTAGCCCTGAAACCGTTAGTGTAAATAAAGATGAAAGCAAAACATTTACGATTATACCCAATGAAGGTTACGAAATTGAGGATGTATTAGTAAACGGCGAAAGTATTGGAAAAGTGAATGAATACACATTTGAGAAGATAACATCAGCCGGTACAATTACTGCAAAATTTAAAAAGATTGAGCCATCAGAGTGGAAAAATCCGTTTAGTGATGTGAATGAAAATGATTGGTTCTATGAGGCGGTTAAGTTCGTAAATGAAAAGGGATTTATGTTGGGTACTACTTCCTCTGCATTTGAGCCAAACGGTGATGTAACAAGGGCGATGTTTGTTACTGTTCTTTACAGAATAGAAAATGAACCAAATGCAAACACATCATTATTTAATGACCTTGAAAACGGGGCCTACTATGAAAAAGCAGTTTCATGGGCAAGCGAAAACGGTATTGTAAAAGGTATATCTGAAACACAGTTCGCTCCAAAAGAGAATATTACTCGTGAGCAAATGGTGGCAATCATTTACAGATATGCTAAGTATAAAGGATATGATATATCAGTATCAGGCAAAACAGATTATACTGATAATGCAAGTATTTCCGATTATGCAAAAGGTGCAGTAGTATGGGCATCAAATAATGGCATAATAACAGGAGATGCAGACGGAAGCTTTGCTCCACAGGATAATTCGACAAGAGCACAGGCAGCAATGGTGTTCATGAGAATTATTGAAAATTTAAAATAAAATCAAAAAAAGCCCCACAAATTTTTGTGGGGCTTTTGGTGTAAGGTGTTGTTGGGGACGTACCTATTTTTGCACATTTAGCCTTATAAAACAACAGGCATCTATTTCGTTCTCCTCGCCCAAAACGACCGTTTTCTTATAGAAAACGGTCGTTTTTATTATAATAATTATCTAATATTTATAATTCAATGAAGGTTTGTTTTACAGTTTGGTTGATGTCATAACCATAAAATCTGATAAGAAAATGGGCAGTTTTAAACTGCTCTTTTTTGTTTCCAAATTCAATTTTGATTGAGTGGTGTCGTAAAATTTAGACCCCCCGATCCCCCTTCTAAACCTTTCGGCGAAATGCAAGAAAATGGGACATATGTAAATTATGGAATGAAAATCCATCTCATTGACAAATTAAGGTGCATTTGATATAATTATTAAGGTTATTATTTAAAAAGTGATATTATGACTGGTTACATATTTTAAAAGGAGGTTATTAAGATGAAAAAACAATGGATGTGCTTAATCTTAGCTTTGAATATACTTATGATCAACAGTATACCAATTTTAAAGGCAGAAGCTGCAGATACAGCCTTTAACGGTACATACCAGCAGGTGCAGAGCTTTTTATGGGAGGCTGACGGCAACGCTATTACCTTTTATCCAGACAACACCTTTACTATAACCATTAATATGTACGAGGGCTTTTATCATTTGAACGGATGCTACTCTGCCGATGACACCCATGCCGACTGCATCGTTACAGGTAACGAAGGCTTTAAGGACTTTTCCTTTACCATGAGAGATATAAATGGTAATTTGGTTTTTGAATCGGAAAATAAGCTTGTGACTGTTGAGACGGGTGCGGTATTCCGCAAAACCGATTCCCCCCTACCTTCTAAGGAGCCTTGGGAGGATGCCTACCTTGAGCTGATCAAGGGCTATAAGAATGATAACAGCTCCTTTAATTTTGCCCTATACGATGTTGATGAAAATGGCACACCTGAGCTGTTTTTGGCTGCTTATGGATTTTACAACGTATTCACATATAAAAATGGCGCATGTGTCGATCTGGGAACGGTAAACGCCCACCTTTATCAATGGGGCGAGAAAAATAGTTTTATCACCTTCGGGGGTATGGGTACGGGTGCCAGCGGAGCCATGCTATTTAAGCTAGAAAACGATCAGCTTTCCGAAGGAGAAATCCTGTTTTATAGTGAACAGCCCTATGAAACTGGCAAAGGCACCTTTATCTTTGACGGAAAAGAAGTAACGGAGGATGAATATCAGGCTTCAATTGATCCTTTTATCAGCCCTGCCAATAGCATTTATACATTTTACTGCGATAAGTCGGTTTGTATCCCGGCGGAAACCAGGTTGGCGGACTATGTAACCCTGCGCAAAGGCAGCGCTGCACAAAAGTCTATTGGGGTTATGATCGACGGCAGGCAGATCAGCTTCGACCAGCCGCCTGCGCTGGACAATGGGCGGACACTTGTACCTCTGCGTGCCATCTTTGAAGCGTTGGGGGCGGTTGTTAGTTGGAATGAGAGTACACAAACAGTTACTGCAGTTAAAGGCAATTCCTCAATCATTATGCGGGTAGGTGACCCTGTGATCAGCGTCAACGACAAAAGGGTTACTCTGGATGTGGCGCCCAAGGTGGTAAACGGCAGAACACTGGTTCCTGTGCGTGCTGTTGCGGAGGGCTTCAGCGCGGGAGTGGATTGGGATGATAATACCCAGACGGTTTTTATTACCAGTGATTTTTACCGTTTAAACGTAAATAATTTAGTAAAAAACAAGGCTTTTACGGTATTTTCAAACCCCATAGCCGACGATGGCCACAAAATATGGGAATATAACTATAAAGATGATCTGAATATGAACGAAAAGGAATACAGGGAGTATGTGTATCTGACCAGTGTTGGCGCGGCATTAGTAGAAACGGGCGCCGATCTCGCCGACTTCGATTTTGCCGACCTTTTTGGAAGCAATAACAAACGGGAAGCTATAGAGGATGCCATTACCCGACTTCTTGTGCCCACGCAGGACGAGTTAAAAACCATGCTGCAAAAGAATTTAGAAGCAATTGAAACCGTTCAGGAAAACGGAGATAATTTTATCTCTTTTAGCAGCGATATTATTGAGCTGTATAAGGAAGTAAAGGGCAGCGGCGCAAATCTCAATCAGCTGATAAAAGATGTAGGCGGCGAGTTTACAGATTTTGGCCTGACAGTTGGGCTATCGACGACAAACGATACCCTTGCCGAACTGATTTTGCTCAAAACCATTGCTGATACCTATAATATCGTAGGGGAAAATTACGAGGCGTTTATCGGTCAGCTTTCTGCTACAAATAATGCATCGGCAGACAAGGAGTTGATCGTTTCCCTTTCAAAGGGAATTATTGAAAAATATAAAGAGAGCAGCAAGGATCAGATCATTTCTGCTATGAAAACTTCCGCTTTGGACAACACAATCAAGGAATCCATCAAATGGATCATTACTAATGGCTTTTCGGCAGATAAGATCACTTCCTTGTCCGGTACCATTTATCTGGCAGTTTTGAAGTTTTTCGCAAAGGACTTTATAGAAGCAACCAACTCATGGCTGGCGTTCTCAGGGATGAACAGTATCCAAAGCTTAGCGGCGACAGAGTATGAAATGCTCCTTGCCCAAGCGAAGGGCGAAAAAATGCCACTTTCCAAGGAACTGGAGGAAAAGATGAAAAATGCGGCTCTTGTTTATACCATGAGCAGCATAAAGTGCAGGGATCTACTGTTAGACACTGTGGTAAATTCTCATACCAATCAAAGCACCGAGTCGCTGAAAAACCGGTTTAAGACACGAAACGATTTAGCTTACCAAGCCTTCTTTACATGGAAGAAGGCGCAGGTTTCAGGGAATTAAGGAAGATTACTTTATCACAAAGGGTGTTGTTGGGGACGAAAAAGGTGTTGTTGCGGACGTGCCTATTTTTACACATTTAGCCTTATAAAACAACAGGCATCTATTTCGTTCTCCTCGCCCAAAACGACCGTTTTTTTATAGAAAACGGTCGTTTTTATTAGGTTCTTTGTCAATAGCCGGGATGAAAATCCCCAAAGCACAAGGGGACGTCCCAACGCAAGCAACTTAGAAATTGTAGCGGAAAATTTGGGTGAGTTTTTAGTGTTGACAACAAAGCGTAGTTATGGTATAATCTCTTTCGGGGTGACGATAAATACCGAGAAGTATGCGAGAGAAAAGCCCATCAGGAATTTATCATGTGATGCTAAGAGGGATAAATCAATAGATTATTTTTAACGATTCAAAAGACTATCAAAAATTCTTAGAGATACTGTATAATTAGACATAAGGCAACAAGCGGATATCTTATGTCTAATCACGTACATATCTTAATTAAAATAGGTGAGGAAGAGTTATATTAATGGGTAAAAACTAACCATGAGAATTAGATTTGAAAGGGGAGCAGCTTAAAGTACTAAATATTACATTTAACAATTGCAAAGGAATGATTGAATTGAAAAAGAAAATAGGTTTAGTTAGTTTGGTAGTTGTAATGTTGCAATTACAAGCTTCTCAATGCTGGGCGCTGGGTGTGGAGAATGTAAGACAGGTGCAACAATATAATTTTTCTATTGGTATTCTTGCTATGTTGTTGGTTGGTTTTGGATTTTTAATGGTGTTTGTGAAAAAGTATGGCTTTAGTGCAATAACCGGTACATACTTAATAGTTGCAACTGCTTTGCCTTTATACATGTTTATTCGCTCTACGGGAGTATTATCCAGCGAAGCAATTCCCGCTGATAGTATTAAGTCGATTTTATATGCAGAATTTGCAGCAGCCGCAGCGCTTATAGCAATGGGTGCAGTCTTGGGACGGTTACGGTTATATCAATATGCACTCATCGGAGCTATAATCGTACCTTTTTATATGCTAAATGAGTGGCTTGTTTGTGATGGCGGATTAGTGGTCACTAAAGGTTTTGTAGATGCCGCAGGGTCTATTATAATACATACATTCGGCGCATATTTTGGGTTGGGACTTGCAGTTGCATTAACTGCTTTAAAACACAGAAGTCTAAACGTTGAAAGTGATGCTACTTCTGATAGATTTTCGATGTTAGGTTCAATGGTGCTATGGATTTTTTGGCCGAGCTTTTGTTGTGCTGTCGTAGCTCCTGAGCAAGTTCAAATAACAGCGATTAATACAATTTTGGCTCTATGCGGTGCAACTCTTGGCACATATTTAATAAGTTTGATTCTTCATAAAGGAAAGATTGCAATTG
>JAUZPZ010000059.1 GCA_030705675.1 Bacillota bacterium | reverse complement strand
TTCAGGCTCTTCAATACAAATCCCTTCTACGGCTACGATTTTCAGTGTTCCCGATAACAGGTATGATTATCAAAGCTATTCCGTATATACAGGGTGCAGCAGCTTAAAATCATACAGTAGCCAAAACGCCGAAATTTATCAGGAGCAAACCTCATCAGGCTCTACACTGAACAACTGTATTGTGCTTTACAATGAAAGCCTTACATCAAACCCCTCTATCTCGTCTTCGTTATGTATTGTTCAGACTATCGAACAGGATTATAACAGTGATAACGAGCTTACCTATAAACTTACCGTGTATGAGCCTACAAGCTCAACAAACGGCACAACAAAGACCTATACCCTTGAAAATACATCATATCTCAAGGCAACCAATACCGGCGAAGATGTAGGCGTGGGTGATATAATTCAATTCGGTACCACCCTCGACGGCAAATATATTAAGAACTTATATCATATACTTGATATAAGCGACAGGGAAGTTTCAGGATTTAACAACAAATTTGACCGATACGGCAACGCTTATACCGGTAGCGAAATTCCTTACTTCTGGTATCGTTACGGTTCCATTACGTCTATGGATGCCAGCAACGGTTCCATTATTTTGGATACAGATGAAGATCAAGATATTGAAATTCTTAACTCCACACTTCTTTCAAGTGGTAAGCCTATTCAATTTATCAGAAATGATATCTCTGGTAAACCGGAAGTTACCTATAATTTTTCGAATTTACTGAAAGATGTAGCGAGAGACGGAGATATGCTGTTTATCTACTCCCAGACAGCTAATGAAACAATTAAGGTAGTTTATCTTATTTCCAAATATGATTTGGATTTGCTGTATCCCCCAGATACCTCCGATCCTACCTATTCCGACGTAACCTTCCATGTAACTCCGGCAAATGCAACCGTGACGCTTGGCAATACCACAGTTACGGCTCAAAACGGAGTTGCAGTGTTTACAAATGTTCTTTCGGGCAAATACTCATATACCGTTTCCGCCGAAGATTACGTATCCCAGACAAGTACTCTGAGTATAAGGAAAAATGTGCCTACCTATAACCTTAATCCTATTACTCTTACAAAACAAATAGGCACGGTTAAATTTACCGTATCGCCGACAACCGCAACCGTAGTCTTAAACGGAGTAAGCAAAACGGGTACCGGCAGTGCAATTATTTTCTCGGGCATTGAAGCCGGAAATTATGATTATACTGTAAAATTGGCTGGATATTATGATTATACAGGTTCGGTTTATATTAAAGGTGACACGACAACAAATGTTACTGTGCCCACTCTTACGCGCATAACCTCAAATATAACCTTTAATGTTCCTTCCGGAGCTACTGTTGTGTTTAACGGCGAATCCCAAACTGCGCAGAGCGGCAGCGTTGTATTTGAAAATGTACCTTCGGGAGCATACTCGTATACCGTGTCAAAAGAAGGTTACCAGTCAGAAACAGCAAGATATACGGTTACGCAATATGACGATACAATTACCGTAGCTTTGTCGCCCCTCTTTGATGTAGCGGTCCTTGTTACCGCGCATAGCGGCTCTCTTCCTGAAAACATCACCGTTATGTTTAATAATAAGCAATATACTCTTACTGACGGCGTCGCAACAATTGCCGGAAACCCGGAAGGGGAATATTCTTATTCTGTAATATCAAACGGATATGTTACGGTAAGCGGAACTGTCCGGGTGGACGAAGGTGAAGATAACGCCATAAACGCTGTGCTTTATCAATATATCACCACAACCGTTAATGTTACTCCTCAAAATGCTTTGCTTGATATTTCAGGCACTGTTTATACTCCCGATTCGGAAGGGAATATTTTACTTACAAATATTCTCGAAGAGACCTCTTATACTGTTTCGGCGGCCGGATACACCAGTGCTTCAGGTACATTTACCTCGGCTGACAATGGTACTATCGTAAACATAACCCTCGATGCTACTGTGGGCGATGGTGGTTTAGATGGTTAAACTTAAGTATACTATGAAAACAGTTTTTCTGAATAAGGAAAGCTCTAAAAAGTAATTTTATATACTCTCCCGCTGCATTAACCCGCAATCCGTAAAGTTACGGTGCTGCGCCGCGGGAGGGTATTCAATTTGGCAGGGGGTTATTATATATGAAAAAAAAATCTATTCTATCTGATGTTATTTCACAAATGACCTATACATACGAAAATGAAAAGCTCTTTAATGGCAGATGCAATAGACATATGCCTTCAAAAAATGCGGTAATCAAGATAATAAACGAACTTAGAAATGTTATTTTTCCGGGTTATTTTAGTGATGATATGATTTTATCCGAGGAATATTATACAGGCTACAACATTCTTCATGTATATGATGATTTGAAACGCCAAATAAAAGCGGCCCTTTCCTATTTTTGTTTTGAGGGTGATATTTCCGCCCGTGCGGAAGAAATATGCTTAGAGCTTTTTGAGCAACTGCCCAATATTCAGCAACTGCTTCTTAAAGATGTTCAGGCCGGATTTGACGGCGACCCCGCGGCGAAAAGCAAGGAGGAAATCATCTTTTCATATCCGGGTCTTTTTGCAATTTTTGTATATCGTTTGGCACACCCTCTTTATGAATCGAACGTCCCGCTTATTCCGCGTATAATGACGGAGTATGCCCACAGTCTTACCGGTATCGATATAAACTCCGGGGCAACAATAGGTGAATATTTCTTTATTGACCATGGAACAGGGGTTGTTATCGGGGAGACTACTTCTATAGGAAATAATGTAAAGCTTTATCAGGGTGTTACTCTCGGCGCACTTTCAACAAGAAGCGGTCAAAAACTTGCGGGAACAAAAAGACATCCTACAATTTGCGACAACGTCACTATTTATTCCGGCGCGACAGTGCTTGGAGGGGAAACTATAATTGGTGAAGGTGTTATAGTCGGAGGTAACTGTTTTATTACAGAATCTGTCCCCGCACATACAAAAGTAAGCGCGAAAAACCCCGAGCTTATACTAAAAGAACAACGAGAAATGCAAAAAAATGATGAAAAATGGGAAATATAGCTTGACATCACTTTATATTTATGATAAAATTGTTTATAATATAAAATTAAAAATTTGAAGACGATAGGGGAGCTGCATTTAAAGCGGCTGAGAGGAAGTTTAAATTTCGACCCTTAACCTGATTTGGGTAATGCCAACGTAGGGAATAGTTTTATTTTTCTTTTTGAATCATAAACCGAAAGACCTACTTATCTATGTCTTTCGGTTTTTCTTTTTATAAAAATTTTTAATAAGGAGAAATAAAAATGAAGTATTCAAAAACTCGCAAAATTACCACAAGTGCTCTTCTCATTGCTTTATCTTTTGTGCTTATGCTAATTTCAAAAGCAATTCCGGGAATGCCGCAAGGAGGCTCTGTGACCCTTGCTTCAATGGTTCCTCTAATTATCTTGTCACTTATTTTCGACATAAAATGGGGCCTCGCTTCGGCCTTCGTTTATTCACTTTTAGAAATGGCAATTCAATTTTATCCACCCCCAACAAAAACTTTTTTGTATTTTGCTCTTGTTATACTGCTTGATTATGTTTTTGCTTTTGCCTGCCTCGGTCTTGCCGGAGGATTTTACAGGCTCATGGGCAAAAAAATATGGGCCATACCGGTTTCCGGGCTTATTGTAACCACTCTTAGATACATATGCCATATTCTTTCCGGTATTCTTATATGGGGGGTATATGCGAAAAAAGGACAATCGGTCCTTGCATATTCTTTAATTTATAACGGCTCATATATGATTCCTAATATTATTATAACAACAGCCGTTTTGGTAATTCTCGCAAAGTTTATTTCGGAAAGAGTGGAAAATAAGATATAAATATCTTGCAGACCGCTGACAAACCTCTTGCTGGAAGATTTTAAAAGGTGCTTTCCCTTTTTGCGGATTTGTGCGCGTTTCACGAGCTTTGCTCGTAAAACGCGCTTCTTTTTTTGCCAAGGGCTGCGGGCGGTAAGCCGCGCGTGAGCGTAAGTCCCTCGTGCAAAAGAAAAGTGGTAGCAAGGCGTGCTTTTCTTTCGGAGTGATGGCAAAAGTCGCCACTCTCTAAGATATAAATATCTTTTTACTATATTGCTCTCCCAATTAAACTTTACTACAAGATTGGTGAAGGATTTTACCGTCGGACAAGGTGGACGATGACACGCGGTATGGCGGCAAAATAACCGCCCCGGTTTGGCAAAGTTTAGTTTGGGAAACAATACGGCGATTAGGCGGTTTTCCATCAATTATCGTCCGTCTAATTCGGTTGCCCCCGGTAAGCGTTTTTTAAACGGACCTATAAACTATAAAGTTTCTTAGAAGTCGCAATTATGTTAAAGGCCATAATTGCGACTTCTACTTTTACCGACAGACTTTTTTATACTACGCAAAATAATATTAAAATAAAGGTTTACTTGTCTATCTGAATACCATAGGCATTAAAAATTACAGAAAGATTGGTGTGCCCGTGAAAATTATCATGCAAAAACATATAAAATAAAAAAATTTTTTTATGGCTTAGTAGATGTTTTTAAAATTTTCTCGGCAATTTAAAATGATATTTTTAGGTTAATTTTTACTTTAAAGTATACATTTTTTGCGATTATACCGGGCATTTTAAAAATACTGAATGTTTTGCTAAGTTGTGGATAATTTTATTTGTAAATATTATTTTTTCTTTTTTCTCCAAATTTTTCTTTGGATAAATTCTCTTTAATGTCAAATAATATGGTTGTAAACTTTAACAAAGGAGATTTTTTCAAGATGAAAGCAACAGGAATTGTACGCAGAATAGATGATCTTGGCAGAGTGGTAATCCCAAAAGAAATTCGCCGTACCATGCGAATTCGCGAAGGTGATCCATTAGAAATATTTACTAACCGTGACGGTGAAGTAATTTTTAAGAAATATTCCCCTATTGGCGAATTAAGTGAATTTGCAAACGATTACGTTGATGTACTTTCCCGTACCACAGGTCATATTGTATGTGTAACAGACAAGGATTCTGTAATTGCGGTAGCAGGAGCACCCCGCAAAGAATTTATGGATAAACGTGTCAGTGGTGGTATGGAAAAAATAATGGACTCGCGTTCTCCATATACAAGCGATGGGGAAAATTCAGCTGTGGAAATAATTGAAGGCGAAACCGCTTACACTGTAGGCGTAGCTGTTCCCATTATAACTGAAGGTGACACTGTGGGTACTGTCGCAATTTTAAGTGATGACCATTCTCAAAGGGCAATGGGCGAAGTTGAACAAAAACTTGCCTATGCCGCTGCAGGATTTATCGGAAAACACATGGAAAGCTGATTACGGCTTTACGGTAAAAGACTTTCTCACCGTCTGCTTAAGCTTAATACCAAAGTTATCAAACCAAACAGACGGCGAGAAATAAAGCCGGATTTCAAGCAACTAAATTGCATAATGCCGCCAATTGGCGGCATTATGCAATTTAGTTTATAAAATAAATAATTTTTCAATTCTAAAATAGTTTTATATAGCAGAAGCAAATTTGTCAGCGGACTTAAAGTAAAGGGGCTGTAGTAAATAACTTTCAAATAGCAAATTGCACAAAACATACGCCCTAATAACCATAAAAACCCTCTTAATTCAGCGCAAAAAGCTAAAATTCAAAAGGGTTTTTATAAATGTTTTTTCACGGAATCATTTTTCTACAGCCCCTAAGACTGCTGACAAACTTGGCCAATCGCGTGAATTAAATCTAAAATTATAAAAGTTACATATTATAAATTAATAGTGAATTTCATGTTATAAATCCGCCGGTATGGCGACTTTATGCACTTTTAAGGCAAACGGGCGGTCATTGTACTTTTGTATGCTTACTCACTCATTTGCCTTAAATCCGCCTTCATTTTTCAGCGTCTGCTTGAGCTTAATAACAAAATCATTAAACAAAACGAACCTCTAAAAAGAGGTTCGTTTTGCTTAAATTATTATAAATATAACTTAAATCAATAGATTTTTAACCGTCAAGCTCCGACATAATTAAGGTTAACTGTATAGGTGGTACTATCAAAGCCATTGTACACAGTAATATATATTGTCTGGTTGACTCCGTCTGCCTTCTTGACAGCATATCCGTTTCTTCCGTTAAGCTTTGTATTGTATTTTATTGTTCCTGTAGCTACCGTTATTTGTCTAGTGGTAGTATCGCTTGAGTAAACAGGTGCTATTGTCGCAGAGTCTCCCGAATAATTTACTGTAAATGTATTTGTGGCGTCGTCAAATGTACAACTGTCCGTGCCGCCTGTTTTAAGATCAGTAAGCGGAATATCCCCTGCATATGCTCTTAAAAACTTAACCGTTACATTATACACCGTATATGTACGACCGTCCTCACCACCGAATATCTTTACAGGAAATGTCTGTTCCAATCCGTTTGCTTGTCTCGCAACAACGTATCTGTCATATTGATCCATACTTACGGTACCGTCAGTACCGTCTGTTGTAATGTCTCCGTATGCACATCCATATCCAGAAGCTGCAATTACTGTTCTACGTGGTCTTGTATCTTTCGTTAAACCATTGTTTACGTTTACGGCAAATCCTGCCGATGTGTTGGTTGTATATGTTTCATAGTAAATTGTCTTTGCAGTATTATCATAAGTAATCGTTCCGTCTTTTGTACGAAGACCTATAATACTGCTAATGTTAACATCGCCCTGTACAGCAAAGTCGGTCAATCTGTAACACATCTCGTATGTTGTTGAATATGCTCCTTTGGTAAGGGTTACGTTTACATATACACACGTTCCGTTTGCTCTCGGTACAACCGCCATTCTCTGCGCACCGTAAATTCCGCCGCCGGTTTCCCAATTTTGCCCTGTTAACAGAGACTTATACTTATCCGTATTCGGTATAGAAACTCTTCCTATAGAAGCAGCTCCGCCATTATCGGAAACATACGTATATTTAGTAGTAACTCCAGGACCACCATATACTGCCGCACCAGTTGAAGAAGATGCGCGTATTCGTTTACTTGTATCAGTTAGGTCCGAATCAATGTAAATCTTCCTGTCTGCTACCGAGTAGCCTGCACTGTAAGCTCTCAAAGTCAGAATATCATAAGGCTTAACAACTGTCGGGTCATCAATGAAACTAAAGTTTACTACATATGTAAATTTAGTAGTGCTTGTTTGCGCATAAATATTAAATGTCTGGCTCGTTCCGTTTGCAATTTCCGCTACAAATTGTTTATTGTCTCCCGAAACCGTAGGTGTAATATTGTTTCCTGTATCGGTCGTATATTCCGACAAAGATGCTACATCCGGAATAACTATAGCAATACCCCCGGACGTATTTGTATTAAGTGCTCTTACCGTAATTGTCTGTGTATCTGCATCATATGAATAGTCATATGTTCCAAAACCGACTAATGTAGGCGTCGGAGCTATAATTACAGTCTGCTGAAGTGTAACCGTAATCGCACTCATGTCTTTTTCTACTGTCGCCGTGCCTGTCTGTGTATCATATCCGGTTGCGGATACGCTGTAGTCGTAGGAACCATATTCAACATTTGTAAAGGTTGCTACGCCGCTTACTGCTGTTATACTGCTTCCATTCATTGTAACTGTAGCTGTCTCCGGCGTTACATCAAACACTACATTCGTATATGTAATAGCTGTAAGCGAAACAGTAATCGCACTCATTCCATATTCAACTGTCGCAGTTCCTGTTTTTGTTTCATAATCCGTTGCTGATACGCTGTAGTCGTAAGAACCAAAGACTACATCATTAAATGTCGCTACGCCACCTACTGCCGTTACACTGTTTCCATTCATCGTAACTGTGGCTGTCGCCGGTGTTACATTAAAGGTTACATCTTTAGTGGTGATCTGAACAAGACTAACCGTAACCGAATTCGTATTAGCCGCAACATTTACAGATCCTGTCTTATCTGTATATCCGGTAGCGGATACTGTATAATTATATGTTCCAAAATCCACATCTTTAAATGTCGCTACGCCACCTACTGCCGTTACACTGTTTCCGTTCATCGTAACTGTGGCCGTCGCCGGTGTTACATTAAAGGTTACATCTTTAGTGGTGATCTGATTAAGACTAACCGTAACCGGGCTCATATTAGTCGCAACATCTACAGATCCTGTTTTATTTGTATATCCGGTAGCGGATACTGTATAATTATATGTTCCAAAAGCCACATCGTTAAATGTCGCTACGCCACCTACTGCCGCTACACTGTTTCCGTTCATCGTAACTATGGCTGTCGCCGGTGTTACATTAAACACTACATCTGATGTTGTTTGTATGCCTGTAAGATCTACCGAAACACTTTGGTTAGCTTTATCAACAATTGCCGTTCCGGTATGTGTTTCGTATCCATCATGCACTATTGTATATTCATATGTACCAAAAGGCACATCATTAATAACAGAACTACCGTTTTGCACCGTAACAGTTTCATTATTAAAAGTTACTTCCGACCCATCAGGGTTTACGTAGAAAGTAACATTCGAATATGGATAAGACGCAAGCTCTACATTTACAGGGTCTACCCCGTTTATAACATTTACAGTTCCCGTTTGAGTAGTATACCCTTCCGCTTCAACAGAATAGTCCGTTACCCCAAAAGCGACATCTTCAAACACTGCTACACCGTTTACCGCTGTTACAATGTTTCCGCCAAGGGTTACATTTGCATCCAGCGGGAATACATTAAATTGAACATTCGTAGATGTTGGATACTGGCTGATATTATCGGTTGTAAGTTCACAGGTTTGAAAATCATAATTATAATCTACCGTACCACCTGCTTTTGCGGTCCATATTTTCGTAGTTGTAAGGTTTCCCTGGGCATCTATAGCATAGTAAACATCAATATTGTAAGTTTGATCATCGTAAGTTCCTATACCTGTTTGAGCCGCAATATTTGTCGGTACTTCCGCATTAATATAATCACCGACATATGTAGTTCCGCCGTTGCTCGTGCCGGTATTAATTGCAAATTTCATATTTATATCATCTGAAGTATCTGTTGTCTCCATATCTGCAACAACAGTCAACACAATTGCGCTTGGATTTTCAGCACTTCCGCTAAGAATGGACATAGGGATTTTTGCCACATAATTGTCAAGCCCAATCGACCATGTACCGGTAGAACTTTTTACCTCTACTACAGGATCTCCCCTTAAGCCATCTGAAACAATCGAATACTTTATGTAAGCATAATCTTTTGTTCTGTCAAACGTATATGTCTGGCTCTGAAATTGTTTTGATTTAAGTTGAGTAACACTCGTGCTGCTGCCGTAATTTTCCCCGTCATATGACACTTGGTAACTCAGTGCGACGTCTGCCAGAGAATTGTTGTTAATTTCAACCCCACCATTTGTATATGTTGCGTCTATCATACCGTCCGCATCGGAAATACCGCCTTCAACCAACGGATCGTCCGGTCTTACAAGATTAAATGTAAGCCCTGTTGTTGCATTTGAGGCATCATCAGCTACCGTAAAATTAAGATTTATTATTGTTCCCGCCTCGGTAACAGCTACATTCGCATTTTCCGTAGAAAAAATTATACCTACCGCATTTGTACCAACTGCCACGCTATCGGCATGTATCTGTGTAAGAGATGAAATATTACCTTCTGTATATCCCGTATATGTAAGGTTGTTACTATCATATTCAACGCAAAATGCTCCTGATATCAAATTTGATCCTCCCGACACGTTAACAGGAACACTTATGGTAAGTCCCGGTGTTGTTTCTACTGTTCCAAGAGATACAACAATATTGCCGTCCGCATAAACAGACATTCCTAAACAAGCAAAAATTGTTGTGATACAGATAAGTATTGCAAGGGAGCTCCTAAAAAATTTCATAATGTTACCTCCTGCTTATATATTGATAAGCATCATATTAGCCAATCAACACTTTCTCGTATATTATTATACACTACCTGGAAAATTCTTTCAATTTACATTTTAAACAATTTCACAGCATTTTTTTGTGCATATTTACTTCTTGATGTGTCTTATCCATTAATAATGAGCTTATGATATGTTTTTTTACCTTTTTTTACAATAATTTCTCCGTTTTTAAACATATCGCTACCTATAATAAACGTAACATCCGTAATTTTTTCACCGTCAAGAGAAATTCCTCCCCCCGCAATGAGCCGCCTTGCTTCAGCCTTTGAGGGAGCAAGCTTTGTTTCTGTCAGCATGTCCAATATGCCCATACCGGCATTAACATTTGTAGAAGGCATATTCTCACTTGTACCGCTTCCGCCGAACACAGCCTCGGCGGCCTCTTTTGCCTTATCTGCCTCCCCTGTACCATGAACAAGCTTTGTAACTTCATAGGCAAGTATTTTTTTTGCCTGATTAAGCTGTGCGCCTTCCCATTTTTCCATCTTATATATCTCATCCATAGGGATAAATGTAAGCAGTTTAAGGCATTTTATAACATCATCATCTCCGACATTTACCCAGTACTGGTAAAAATCATAAGGAGAAGTCTTTTCAGGATCAAGCCATACCGCACCGCTTGCGGTTTTACCCATCTTTTTGCCTTCACTGTTTGTGAGAAGTGTAAAAGTCATACCGTAAACCTGTTTTTGGTCTTTTTTGCGGCACAGCTCAATGCCTCCCAAAATATTACTCCACTGATCGTCTCCGCCCAGCTCCATCTTGCAGTCATACTTACGGCTAAGCATAAGAAAATCGTAACTCTGCATGAGCATATAGTTAAATTCAAGGAAAGACAAACCCTTTTCAAGCCTCTGTTTAAAGCACTCTGCCGTGAGCAT
>JAUZPZ010000058.1 GCA_030705675.1 Bacillota bacterium | reverse complement strand
GTTTTGCGGGCTTTGCTCGTGAAACCCGCTCCTTGCAAGAGCTGCGGCGGTGAGCCGCGCGTGAGCGTAAGCTCTTGTTCGAAAGAAAAGTGGTAGCAGGGCGTGCTTTTCTTTCGGAGTGATGACTTTGTCATCACTCTCAAGCTGTTAAAAAAACAGCTTCTTTTATCTGTAGAGAGTAAATTATGGTACCGATAATATCAGCACCGTTAAATAAGATAGACGCTAATTAAAAAATAAATAATCGGGTTTTTAAACTCCCTTGTAAGCTGCCCTATCGCAAATTATGGTAACATCCGGATGCACCTTAAGCATTGTTGCCGGAATAGCAGTGCTTATTCCACCTTCAAGCAGAGAAGATATTATGTGTTGCTTTTCTTCGCCGCTTGCAAGTAAAACAATTTTTTTTGAACGTAAAATAGTGGCAATTCCCATTGTAAGGGCGTGTGTGGGAACATCATCAACATTTTCAAAAAACCTGGAATTTGCCTCAATTGTGCTTTGAGTAAGCTTTGTAAGATGAGTGCCTGCGTTCAAATTGGCTTCAGGTTCGTTAAAACCGATATGCCCGTTCTTACCTATACCAAGAAGCTGCAGGTCAATTCCTCCGCTTTTTTTAATAAGCCGTTCAAATGTTTTACATTCTGCCGCTGCATCAGTAACAGTGCCATTTAATATATGTACATTTGAAGGGTTTATGTTTATTTTGGAAAACAAATGTTCCTTCATAAAATAATGATAACTTTGAGGGTTGTCGTCACGTATAGGATAATATTCATCAAGATTAAACGTCAGTACATCCTTAAAATCAGTTTCACCATCAGCATACATTTTCATAAGTATGTTATAAGTACCCACAGGTGTCGAGCCTGTGGCAAGACCAAGGACACTGTTTGGTTTAAGCAAAATCTGGCTGGCTATCATTTTTGCCGCCGTGAGGGACAATCCATCATAATCATCACAAACGATTATACGCATCTTAAACCACCTCCTTTTATTAATATTATAATATATTTTGTCTAAAAAATATTTACACGATATTGCATTTTGTTTGCATTTTTGATATAATACAAAATGAGGTGGTAAAAATCATGAAATACAGAGGAAAGATAATACGAAGTGATATTGAAATCACAAAAATATATACGGTGCATTATTTTGAATTTTCAAAGGACTACGCGTTTTATGGTGAGAGTCACAATTTCTGGGAGTTTGTTTACGTGGATAAGGGAGAGATAACAGCAGTAGCTGGTGACAAAGAGTTTACAATAGGACGCGGAGATATAATATTTCATAAACCTAACGAATGGCACAATCTTATAGCAAAAGGCACGGTTGCGCCGAATATTATAATTGTATCTTTTGCAAGCAGCAGTGAGGCCATGAAGTTTTTTGAAAATAAGGTGCTGAAAATAGGGCATTTTGAAAAGAGTTTTATTTCTGAAATAATAAACGAATATACGGGGGCTTTTTCCACACCTACAGGAGATATATTTACAAATTATCTTACACGCCGCAAAAAACAGAAATTCGGATCAGAGCAAATGATAAAGATTTATCTTGAAATGCTACTAATTTCCATGTTCCGGGGAACAGATATATCTCAGCAATCTATAACAAAGAGCAGAAATATGAATAAGACATTGCGGCTTGTTCTTGGATACATGGAGAATAATTTGTCAGGAGAGTTTGCCCTTAAAGATGTGGCAAAATATGCAGGAATGAGCAAATCCGCAGTTTCAGCAATGTTCAGACAATATTTTTCAAGCGGAGTAACCGAATACTTTATAAATATGAAGATAGAGGCTGCAAAACGCTATATAAGGGAAGGAAACTACAACTTTACACAGATTGCCGAAATGCTTGGGTATTCGGGAATACACTATTTTTCAAGACAGTTTAAAAAAGTAACAGGAATGTCACCTACTGAATATGCCCAGTCGCTAAAGGCACTGCTCGAAACTGTAAAAGCAGGGGAGAAATAAAGCTAATGGGAAAAATCCCCACACGGCGTTTGCCGTGTGGGGATGAAAATTAAAAGCATCTTTCTTTTTTTGTTCCTCTGCAGCCTTTTTTTGCAAGATTTTTGTCGCAAAGGTAACATATCTCGTTAGGCAAGTCCTTATCGTCAAAGAAATCATCAAGGTTCTGTAAAGTTATTTCGGCAATGTTATGCAGGGCTTCCTCTGTAAGAAAAGCCTGATGTGACGTGAGCAGGACATTTGGTTTTGAAACTAATAGCGAAAGGGTATCATCGGTTATCACGGTACCTGAGTTATCCTCGTAAAAAAGATCTGCTTCCTCTTCGTAAACATCCAGTCCGGCGCCGCGAATTTTACCGCTGTTAAGCGCGTCTAACAAAGCTTGGCTGTCAATTAATGCTCCTCTTGACGTGTTTATGATAAACACACCATCTTTCATAAGCTTAAATGACTTTTCATCTAAGATATGTTTTGTTTCATCTGTAAGAGGACAGTGAAGGGATATAATATCACTTTGCGCAAGTAAAGTTTCAAGATCAACATATTTTATATTAAGATTTTCTGACGGATGCAAGTCATATGCGAGGATTTCCATACCGTAACCTTTGCATATATTTATAAAGGCACTTCCTATTTTACCGGTTCCTATAATTCCGACGGTTTTGCCGTGAAGATCGATGCCGGTAAGACCTGTAATGTTAAAATTAAAATCCCTTGTCCTATTGTATGCCTTGTGGAGTTTGCGGTTAAGGGTCATAAGCAGTCCCATCGCATGTTCGGCGACCGCATATGGAGAGTAAGCCGGAACGCGCACAACATTCATCTTATTTTCATAAGCGGCTTTTATATCCACATTGCTGTAGCCTGCGCAACGCATGGCTATCAGCTGTACATTGTTGCTGCGAAGCCTCTGGATTGCCTTTTCATTTATATTATCATTTACGAAAGCGCATACAGCGTCGAAACCTTCTGTAAATTTTGCAGTATGGTGGTTAAGCTTTTCTTCAAAATAGGTAATTTCATAGTTTTTATTAAGTTTGTCAAACCATATCTTATCGTATGATTTTGTATCAAAAAAAGCAACTTTTTTCACTGTATCTCCTCCTCTAAATATTTTGTATAAAATGTTATATAAAAATGCATACAATATTAAATTTATTCTTCTTTAAATGTATCGGGGACAATAATCCCTTTTTTATGTTTTTTTAAAAACCGAAAGGTTTCTTCTTCGCCTTTTTCGGCAAGCATCGTAAGGAGATATTCCAACTGCGCGGATGTTTCGGGATGAATAAAACGTGCTTTTTTTGCGTGGATAAAATATTCAATAGGGTGATTTTGCGTATAATTTTTTCCTTCATATATTTTGCTTGCGGCGACACGGTCACAAAACATCTCAATTACGTATTTAAACGGCATTTTTACAGGCGATATGAGATGGGTTTTGGGGTTATAATCTGTCCAGTACTCAAAATGGTGCCGGTTTCTTCCCTTATGATGAAGCCAAGCAGAGGAATATCCTTTGGTTTTACGTTCTTGGTCATTGGGACTGCGTGACCCAAGATAGTTGAGTGCCCCGACCCAAAACTCCGACGGAGAGTATTTTGACAGATCATGAAAAAGACCTTGCCACAATATCCCTGCCTTTGCGGCATGCCTGATTACTGCATGGCGATGTTTTGTAATAGTGTTAAAGTGTCTTATAGGGTGAAACATTTTTTATACCTTTCGCATAGAAACATAATTTATAAAAACATTTTACCAAAGAACTCGGGAAAAGTCAACAATTTATTTTTAACCTGTCATAAGTTTGTTTGTTTTAGTATTTTCTTTTAATGATTTAATATGCCGTAAGAATTCGTTTTGGGATCAAAAAAGATACCAAGGTGAGGAGTAAAAAATGTAAAAATACCAAAAAGTATTCCAAGAATGAGTAATGCGAAAAACCAACCCACTCCTGTAGATGAAGTATTGGCGGGAAAGTTTTTTATAATGTAAAAGCTTGAAAGATATGCAAGGACAGCAGAAATCACAAAGGTTAAAATATCTATCCATAATATGTTATTGCCTATTATGCCGCTGTAGGTATAAAATATGGAAATAACCGAAAAGATTGCCACAAAAACCGAAACAGCTTTTGCTTTCATAAATCCCGCAGTTTTTTTGCCGTAAATAAAATACTCAAAAACCGCAAAAAGGATTATAGGGAAAAAGAGTAATTTTAAATGTTCCCATACACTTTCGTTTATTGGAGAAAATAGTGCAGTGAATTTACTGTGCCCTGTCCATTCATATAAAAAATGAAGAACAGTACCTAAAAAAATAGTGAAAATAGCGCCAAAAACATGAATCTTCTTTACTGAATTGTTCATTGGTTTTACACCCCCTGTTAGTATTGTTATGCAAAAAAAGACAAAAATAATAAGGCAAAATAAAAAAATTATTTTGCCTTATCATCTTTATTTTTTATTTCCGAACTGCCAATACATATCTTACATGGAGTTTTACCCTCTGCTTTAAATTCTGCCGCTGTACCGTAAGTCAGGGCATGTCCGATAACATACGGGCACGTTGGCTTATGATATTTATTTCCCGATGGGGTTATGCAATAAATATTGTCGGAAAACTTAGATTGGGTTGGTACATTTTTTGTAAAAGCAGGTATAGATGCAAAATGAGCAGTGGTAAAACCTGTTACAGCAATAAATGTTAAAATTATTGTTAGAATCCATACAGCACGTATTTTATTTAGAATAATAGATAGTTTTAGTGAACGAAATATGTTGTTATTTAACAAATAGTGGGCAAAGGTGTTTGCTTCATGCTCATTGAGAATATCTTCTCCGCAAATGCCACTCATTGAAGCCATATGTCCGCAAAAAATGTGACCTTCTTCATGAGTAAGCAAAACTAACTGCTCTTCGTGAGACAAACCTTCAGAAATAAAAACAATTCTGTTGTTGCCGTCAGCGTAAGTAAAGGCATAGGTGGTCTTTGAAAATTGAGTAAGACCAAGAGCCGATAACAGCTGTTCGACATCAGCAGAATTGGAAATACGGCTATATTCCACTACGGTATAGCCTTGCTGAGACATTGCCGCCATAATGTTTTCTGTGTTAATATCTGAAATTCGGAATTGTTTTAAAAATCCATATGTTAAGTTCTTTACTTTGTTCATAGCTCAAGAGTACTCCCCAAAAATTATTTTTTGTTTTTGATATTGCGGAGTGATTCTATAGCAGCCTTTTGTGCTCTTTCATCAGCCTTTGCTTTAAATGATTCACCGCCAAACGCAGCAACATTACCTATTTGAATAGTGTTATTTGTGCAACGTTTATGCTCTACATAAATAACAGTTTCAACGGTGTGAAGACCTGCTTCATCAAGCGTATTAATCATTTCAAGCATTTTTTCTGTCTTTTCATTTACAAGCAGAGGGGTGTCATAATTTACCAGCTTAATGTCAAGAGCTTCACACATTTTTATGACTGTTGCATAAGCTGTTCCACTGATACCATTTTTAAGAGTGCTGGCAACTGTTGTCTGGGGAATACCAAGACTCATTGCAAAACGGCGTACACTTCTGTACTGTTTTTTGATTTCACGTGAGATAATCTCGGTGAGATTGTCCATTGTATCACTTCCTTTGCATTTAAATTTCAACAAAATAATTATACATCATAAATTAACATTTGTCAATAATTTTTGTATTATTTTGTAGTATATTGTCAACAATTATGTAACTATTGGTAATAAGGCGCCAATGAAAGGTTTTATAGAGGTAAAGTATGTCTAAAATTCTTGTTAAAATCACTTGACAACTAAAATTTATAATGCTATAATCTACATGTATATGGTTATATTGATTTATTTTGAAAAAGTATTATTACGATAGGCTCGGGTAAGTGTCAAATAATTTTTAAAATCAATACTTTCAGTTATTTGGGGGATTTTTCCCCCGTATTTTAATCTGAAAATATTTGTTTTATATTATGTATAATTTAAAAAATTATACGCTTGCAAATTGTTTTTAATGTTAAATGAGCAAAAAATTGTGCTGCATTTTGCGCAGTTACTTTGTGTACTTAAAACAAGGACGGCTGTTTCGATTTTTAAGGGAGAATGCATATGGAAACGCTGAAAGTTATTGAACAAAGGAGAATATTGGGAAGAAAAAAGTGGATTATTATTGGCGCTGTTTTGGTGTTTATAATTGTCTCGGTTGGAGCAATGAAAATTTTTTCGGTAGAAGAATCTGAGCATAATTTTGTTGCTGAAGAGTATGTAAAAGCATATATAGATGACAACATTGAGGATCAATACCGAGTAATGGATGTATCGACGATATATCCACGCAGCAGTGAAACGGACGATATAATATCATCATATAATGCAAGACCGCTTTTTTTTCAGAAATATACGCATAGTTTACAGCAGATAAAGCATATTGACGAAACTACATTAAATAAAATCAACAACATATACCGTGTTATAAACGCTCATGAAAATAACAGTAATCTCGTTACGATAAATGATGGGTACAAGTATTGTGTAAAGATAACAGATGCACAGACAAATAAGGATATTTATAATGTTAATTTTTGGGTAATAAAAATTGGAGATGAGTGGAGCGTTTGTACGGTTTATGAATATGATCGCTCAATTGACAGGTGCGCCGCAACCAATATTTATTAGTATTATTTTTGAGGAAACTGGCATAATATTCTTGAGGTGATTATTATGTCTACAGAAAAATATGACAGTTTAAAGCAGTTACTTGCGGAAAACAAAAGTGCGTATGATTATTTTTCAAGTCTGCCCGAGGACGTAAGGGAGAAAATTAATGCAAGAAACGTGACTATGCAAACGGAAAATGAAATGCGCAGTTATGCAGAGCAACTGATTATTGGAGATTAATCAAAAATGGCGTAGGGGAAACCCTGCGCCGGATTTTTTAATGAAAATAAAGGCGTAGTAATATTGTTATAGCAAACACTTGAAATTTTAATTGAGTTGTGGTATAATAAACATGTAAACGTGCTTGTTATATGGAAAAGCGCATAGCACCTACGATTTTTTCGCCTATGTAAAAAATATTACATGGGTTATGGTCGAAACGCGAATGCGCATATTATGACATAACTGCACGATTATTTACAAGCGGAGGTAAGCATGTTATGACGCAAAATAATGTAAAAATTGTGGCGAGCAACAAGCAGGCTTACCATGAGTATTTTATTGAGGAAAAGTATGAGACTGGAATAGAGCTTATAGGAACAGAAGTAAAATCTGTGCGTATGGGAAAGATAAATTTAAAAGACAGCTGGGTTGATATATCAAACGGTCAAATTTTTGTTAAACAAATGCACATAAGTCCATATGAAAAAGGCAATATATTTAATAAAGATCCATTGCGCGTTAGAAGGCTGCTTATGCACAAAAAAGAAATAGATAAGCTTCTTGGCCTTGTGCAAAGAGATGGGTATGCGCTTATTCCGTTGTCTGTATACTTTAAGGGAAGTCTTATAAAAATGGAAATAGCCATTGCAAAGGGTAAAAAGCTTTATGATAAACGTGATGCGGACGCCGAACGCAGCGCAAAACGTGAAATTTCAAGAGAGCTTAAAAGTAGAAATCAATATTAATATGGGGGCGTAAAGGTTTCGACGGGGATAGTGAATCAGGAATAGCGAGTAGTGGGGGGAACCACTTAAAAAGCCCAAATGTTTAAAATTAAACGCTAACAATAATTTAGCTTACGCTGCCTAATTAAGGCGGCCGTCTGACTTGTGAATACCACGCCACAAGATCGGGCGTCAATTAGTGGTGAACGTGAGTTATGCAAAGCTTTGAGCTGACCATGAATAATGAAGCTACCAAAACGCGCAGTTTGTCTGTGAACGGCGCACAGAGGGAATGTTAAATCATAGACTGCACTCGGAGAAGTTCCTGTGGAAGTGTTTTCGGACAGGAGTTCGATTCTCCTCGCCTCCACCAATAAATAAAAAAACCGCTTAAATAGCGGCTTTTTTTATGACGTTTTTATTTTTACATGTTTTTTCCACGATTTTATCCAAAATTCTAACCGCACGTTATGCTTCGCGCGGATATAAATGTGAATATGTGTTCCACGTTTCGACTTTAGTATGTCCTAAACGCCGCGAAATTTCCTGTACTGATTTTATTTCTTTGACATTTATGGTATAATTAAAGTATGATGGAGGTGGCAACATATGAAAGTAATTGACTTTTCAGATCCCAATGCTCAAAACATTAGTCTGTCGGGCGGAAAAGGTGCGAGTCTTGCAAGGCTTTCACATATCGGCGGGGTTAAGGTGCCGAGCGGGTTTATTATCACAACCGAAAATGAAAGAGTTCCAACGGAGAAAATAATGGCGGAGTTAGCTAGATTTCCGGAGGGCACTCTGTTTGCCGTCCGCTCATCTGCTACGGCTGAGGATTTGCCCGACGCCTCTTTTGCGGGGCAAATGGACAGCTTTCTTAACGTATCCGGCTATGACGCAATTTTAAGCGCCGTGGAAAAATGCCGCGCCTCACTTTATAGCGAACGTGCGGTCAGCTATCGTGAGAAAAACAACATTTCTGCGCCAAAAATGGCAGTAGTTGTACAAGAAATGGTTCAAGCAAAATTTGCGGGTGTTATGTTCACAGCAGACCCTGTTTCATCAGACCGGCGCACAACCGTTATAGAAGCCGTGGAAGGCTTGGGAGAGGAACTTGTTTCAGGACGTAAAACGCCTGAAACATATAAAATCAAAGACGGGAATATAACAGGCAGTCGCACTTTTTTAACCGATGAACAGATTAAAAAATTAGTCAGCATTGGAAAAATAATTGAGAAAGAATACGGCAACCCTCAGGATATAGAATGGTGTCTTGCCAAAGGGGAATTTCATATCGTTCAGGCGCGGGGTATCACCACGCTGTTCCCTTTGCCTGAAAGAAAGGATGATAAAAACCACATCTATATGTCATTTTCTCATCAACAAATGATGACGGACGCCATAAAACCGCTGGGAATGCATTTGTTTTTAACGCTGGGAACAAATGACAAATTACAGATATTATCGGTTGGAGGGCGGATGTACGGCGATTTGTCGGCTGATTTAGCCTCTTTTGTAAGCAAAAAAATTGTTCTTGCAACCTTTGGGCAGTCCGACCCACTTTCAGTAGGTGCAATTAAAAACCTTTTGGGGCGCAAGGAATTTATGAAAAACATTGCACGTGGCGGAGTAAAATTTTTCAGCTTAAACGCTGGATATTTTACATTGGATTTTTTTCGCCAGCTTTTTGTTGTAAGCCACAAAAATGACGCCGAGCTTGTTCCGAGGCTTATGGAAAAAATGGAGAGAGGAAATCAAGAGCTGGCGGAGCAGCTTGAAAAGCTGTCCGGCAATGAGCTGTTTGAATTTATTAAAAGTTATCAGAAACGTCTGCGGAAAGACCTGTATGAATCGGAAAGTATGGCTGCCGTTATGGCATCGGTGCTTGCCAATTTATGGATTAATAAGCACATCGAAAATTGGCTCGGTGAAAAGAATGTTGCAGATATTTTAACACAGTCAGCACCATATAACATCACTTCCGAAATGGGGCATGATTTGTTAGATGTGGCGGACATCGTGCGCAAATATCCAGACCAGACAGAAGCCTTGAAAAATGCCGATGATGATACATTTTTTGATGGATTAAATGCTGAGGTTGCGGGGGCAATTCGTAAATATCTGAACAAATATGGAATGCGTTGTACGGGTGAAATCGACATAACACGTCCGCGTTTTTACGAAAAACCAACTATGCTAATACCGTTGATACTGAGCAATGTTCAAAACTTTGAAACTGGTGCACGTGGTACGCTTGTAGAAAAGGGGCTAAAGGCATATAAGCAGAAGGAACAGGAGCTTTTAAAAAAGGTCGGCAGGCTAAGAGGCAGGAAACTAAAAAAGAAAATATCAATTCTCCGTAACTTCGCCGGATTTCGTGAATATCCAAAATATTTCTTGATTTGCAGGTATTGGCTCTTTAAGAAAGCTCTGATGAAAGAGGCCTATAAACTTATGGCTGCCGGCGTTATCTGTGACAGAGAAGACGTATATTATTTGACTTTTCTGGAATTTCAAGAGGCAGTGAATACAGGCAAGGTGGATTTACGTGTGATAGAACAACGCAAATCTGAACACGCATATTTTGAAAAGCTAACGCCACCACGCATAATGACCTCCGATGGCGAAAACGTATCGGGTGAATATACCTCAACAGGCTACCCCAAAGGGTCGTTACTCGGCGTTCCGGTTTCCTCTGGGACAGTCCAAGGGCGTGCAAGAGTGATTACAAAACTTGAACACGCGGTTTTTGAAAAAGGTGATATTTTGGTTACAAAATACACTGACCCAAGCTGGACGCCTGCGTTTGTTTCAATAAAAGGTTTAGTAACGGAGGTGGGTGGTACTATGACCCATGGCGCGGTTATAGCCAGAGAATACGGCTTGCCAGCGGTAGTTAGCGTGGAGAATGCCACAAAACTGATAAAAGACGGGCAGATAATAAGAGTAAATGGTACGGAAGGATTTATTGAAATTTTGGAACAATAAACGGAAGAATTAAATGCAAACTAAAAGGACTGAGTCCTGCTTAGTACAGGATTCAATCCTTGTTAGTTGAGAATGCCTAAACTCATGTTTTCGGAAAAGTGTAACCAATCATTGACAATTGAACACTGAGCAAATAAAATTCATTAACTTAGCACTTGACAAAATTTAGTACATATGATATACTGGATATATTCTCTTTGCGCTGCATATCAATCTACAGTACAAACT
>JAUZPZ010000057.1 GCA_030705675.1 Bacillota bacterium | reverse complement strand
AGCGGACACCTAAAAAGGTATCCGCGCAAATTTGCTATTTCGCATAATCAACGGCGCGAACTTCCCTGATGACATTTACTTTAATCTGTCCCGGATATTCAAGCTCCGCCTCAATTTTTTTAACAATATCCCTTGCTGTCATTGTGATGGCGTCATCACCTACAACCTCGGGCTTAACCATAATTCTGATTTCACGTCCCGCCTGAATAGCATAGGATTTTTCTACGCCTTCAAAGCTATCAGCAATTTCCTCAAGCTTTTCAAGACGTTTTATATAAGTTTGAAGATTTTCACGTCTCGCTCCCGGACGGGCAGCCGAAATGGCATCTGCCGCCTGAACAATACACGCAATTATCGTTTCCGCCTCAACGTCGCCATGATGAGCCATTATAGCATGAATAATCTCATTGCTTTCATGATATTTACGTGCAAGGTTTGCACCAATTTCAATATGTGACCCTTCCTGTTCATGGTCCACAGCCTTACCTATATCGTGCAAAAGTCCGGCTCTTTTCGCCATTGTAATGTCCGCGCCAAGCTCTCCTGCCATAAGTCCCGACAAATGAGATACTTCAATGCTGTGCATAAGCACATTTTGACCATAACTCGTTCTGAAGCGTAATCTACCGAGCGTTTTAAGCAGTTCCGGATGAAGTCCGTGAACGCCTGTTTCAAACGTTGCGCGCTCAGCCTCCTGCTTAATAGTGTTGTCCACCTCTTTGCGTGCTTTTTCAACGGTCTCCTCAATACGGCCCGGATGGATACGTCCGTCTGAAATAAGCTTTTCAAGTGTTACCCTTGCAACCTCGCGCCTTATAGGATCAAAACTTGAAAGAACAACGGCTTCGGGCGTATCGTCAATTATAAGGTCAACTCCCGTATAATTTTCAATTGCCCTTATGTTTCTTCCCTCACGTCCTATTATGCGGCCCTTCATTTCATCACTCGGAAGCGCGACAACCGAAACGGTAGTTTCAGCCGCGTGATCCGCTGCGCATCTCTGAATTGCCATGCCAACGATATTACGTGCTCTCTTTTCCGCTTCTTCTTTTGCTTCTTCCTCAATCGCTTTTACGCGTATAGCTGCTTCGTGTTTAACTTCATTTTCAATACTGCTAAGCAGTAAATCTTTTGCCTCTGTAACAGATAATCCTGATATTTTTTCAAGCTGGGCAAGTTGTTTTTTCTGAATTTCTACAACATCCTGCTGCATGATTTCCAGTTCCTTGTTCTTTTTTCCAAGAAGTTCTTCCTTCTGTTCAAGGGACTCAACCTTTTTGTCCAGTGATTCTTCTTTTTGCTGAAGTCTTCTTTCCTGACGTGAAATCTCACTTCTGCGCTCCTTGATTTCTTTTTCGAGTTCAAGGCGGCTTTTATGCATTTCCTCTTTTATTTCAATTAAAGACTCCCTTTTTGTTCCTTCTGCCTCTTTTTTGGCGTTTTCTATCAGCTTTTCAGCCTGTTCTTCCGCAGTTCCTACAACCTTCTCAAATTTCTTTTTTCTGTATGTAATTCCAAGGAAGAATGCAATGACTCCAATAAGCACGATAATAGCCGCAATAATTGCAACCGACGCTCCGAGGCCCAAATTAAATATACCGATCAATCTGTTCGGCACCTCCTTTCATGCTTTACGAAAATTTTGTTTATTCTCACAATGCATACAATGCCATAATATTAAGTTTTTAAGTTTATATACAGCATTATATATTTTAACTGGTTGAAATATATTTTTACACACCTCAACGAAATTTATCTGTGAAATATACTATTATATTTTATACCAAAACTGTATACTTGTCAAGTATTTTACAAAAATATCTTTTTTATTTATCCTTCACGTCGGAAATATATGGTAATTTTTATATTGCAATCCGCACAAAATTGTATTATAATTTTAACTGGTAGCGTGGTTACTCTGCGTTTTCGCGTTATGCGAAAGAGAATTTTTTTAATTTTTTTTGACGCCCAAAAAAGTGTTTTCTATTTGATTTTGTTTATATTCACAATTTTTATTAACTTTTTTGTATACTTTTAACAAACTTTTTCTGTAAAAATAAAATACCTGTCGTATTATGTAAAAGTATGTCATTATTTTTGTTTTTTTTATTAATCTTAATTTATCCTAATGCTATAATGTCTTATGAGAATACAGATTTACATAAGAAAAGAGGTAAAAGTGAAAAAATTTAAATACAACGTTTCTTCCAATGATACTTTGGACGATATAAGCCGTTCCGTTTCCGCGCAGGCAAGAGGTATGCTTAAATCAGACATGGACGAATATATCAAAAACAATCCAAAGATTACCGACGTGGACTATCGTTCAGGGGCGGACACGGTAGATTTAAACGGTAGCAAAACCACACCAAGCGGCTACGATCCGCTCAATATGTATAAACATACCGACAATGATGGAAATATATATGCTGAACGGGAAACCACGCCGAGTCAGGAAAAATATGTAAGGGAAACGGACACTGATGGCACATCTTCATTACTTTCACAAAAAGATTTTGAAAAAAAGATAGCTTCACAAACAATAAACGATAAAGAAAAAGATGAGCTAAACCGCATTGTAAGGGTTGCCTCCCCTACACAAGCTGACTATGCCACTTCAAAAGATCGCAGTGAAAAAGCGTTAAAAAATTTTGATGAAAATAAATATGCAATCGAGGAAACCGCTTCACAGAACGGCGTACCCGCCTCCCTGCTTTCCGCAATGTATTTCAGTAAAATGGCTGGTGACGGCAGCCTTGACAATGAATTTAACCTTAACTACGTACGTGCCTCATATAAACGCGTACACGGTCAGGACATTTCATGGGACGATTCTACTTTAAGCGATTATTTAAAAACTCCGCAGGGCGCGCTTGATTTTATGGCTCTGTGCCTGAAAGGCGAAGCGGAATACCAAAATATAGATTTAAACTCGGCAAGCAGCTCTCAAATCTATAAAATACTCTCTGCATATTCGGCAACAAACGGTAAAGATGAGACTTATGCCAGCACCGTAAACGCTTACAAAAGCGTATTCAAAGATATTTATCAAAAAATTCCCGATAAAACCCATGACATAAAAATCGTATAATTTTTATTACCTATTATTTTATTTTGTATTAAAAAAGCTCCGCAAAAAAATTTTCTGCGGAGCTTTTTCATAATTCATATATTATTTTTGCTATCGCGTTTTCATCACACGAAACGGTTATTTTATCTGCTACCGCCTTTACGCTTTCGGGCGCATTCTCTACGGCTATGCCTATATCCGCTTCTTCAAGCATGGTTATATCATTTTCATAATCCCCCACGCATATTATTTTATCAACTTGGTTTCCGTAATATTTTCTCAAAAACCGTACCGCATCACCTTTCCCGCTTCCTTTTGCGTGCATCTCCACTTCAATAGGCCAGCTTCTGTCAAATTCATATCTACCAGCGTATCTATCTATTAAATTTCTTTGAAAATTTACACAGTCTTTTTCTTCCTCAAAGAGAAAAATACATTTATACCACGGACCCTGGGACTCCTGAATGGGCACCATTTCACCATTTTGCATCATATATATATTTTGCGAATCTAAACTTCTTATGTGCGACTCTCTCATTATGGGAAAATTTCTGTAAATCTCGCGTATATCCCCGATTGCTTCCCTCGGAAGCCCGTTTGCGTATAATAATTTCCCGCTTTCATCAATTACTGTCGTACCGTTTATTGCGATCATAGGAGCATTGATTTTAAAAACTTGGTCAAGTTGCTTTGTAAAACGTTTTTGCCTGCCTGTGGCAAGGGTAAATAACCCGCCGTTTTCCATGAAATATTTAACCGCGCAAATATTTTCCCGTGATATATTTGCATTTCCGCTCCTGTCCGCCAATGTTCCGTCAACATCTGTGCACAAAAGAATTCCTTCATATTTTTTCATTTCCATCACCTGTTGCTATTATAGAGTTAAAATAGTTAAAATCTTTCATTTTAATACTATTAGATATAATTATGCGCATCCGCGTTTCGACCACAAGCGGCTCAGCCGCAGGGCGAAAAAATCGCGGGCGCTATGCGTTTAGCCATATAATAAACACGTTTACGTGTTTATTATACCATGTTTTTTTGTGCCGCGTCAAGAAAAAATGCCTATATACCTTGATTTTATCTTAAAATTATGTTAAAATTTACTTATATAAATTTTTCGGAGGTACGCCATGAAACTTTCAGAACTGTTTTTACAAAAAAAATTGACCCTTTCGTTTGAGGTATTCCCACCTAAAAGCGGAGATACATACGAATCTGTAAAATTTGCGACAGAAAAAATCGCACAACTCTCCCCCGATTTCATGAGTGTTACCTATGGTGCCGGCGGAGGCTCAAGCAAGTACACGGTTTCAATAGCGACAAATTTGCTTAAAAATTATGGTGTGACACCAATAGCCCACCTTACATGTGTATCCTCCGACAGAGAAAAAGTGCGCGGTGTGCTTGATGAACTGCGCGCAAACGGAATAGAAAATATACTTGCACTCCGGGGAGATATTCCTGCTAATGCTTCTGATAAAAGCAACTGGGCATATCACTACGCCTCCGAACTCGTGCGTGAAATACGTGATTACGGAGGTTTCTGCATAGGCGGCGCCTGTTACCCCGAAGGACACATAGAGTCCACTACAATGGAAGAAGATATATGTCATATAAAAGAAAAGGTAGATATGGGATGTGAGTTTCTTACAACCCAAATGTTTTTTGATAACGATATAATTTACAGATTTTTATATAAAATCCGCGAAGCGGGTATAACAGTGCCTATTGTAGCCGGAATTATGCCCGTCACAAACGCAGCTCAAATAAAGCGTATCTGCTCAATTTCAGGCACATATCTTCCGCAGCGTTTTTTATCAATTGTTGATAAATTCGGCGGAAACCCAAAAGCAATGGCACAGGCAGGCGTAGCATATGCCACAGAGCAGATCATTGACCTTTATGCAAACGGTGTGAACGCTGTACATATCTATTCCATGAACAAGCCTGAAATTGCAGCCCAAATAAAAGAAAATCTTTCGGAAATTATCGGAAAGTAAGGAGTCGGCATGGCTGTTTTCTATTACACGCCGGATAAAAATTTAATAACCGTCGATCCACTTGAAGTGCTTAGGTATATGGGCGTGTGCGGCTCATCTGACGAAAACACTTTTGCCATGGCGCAAAATGCTGTTTCCGTAGTTTCAAACCATGCCGATCCGCGCGCATGTTATGGGGTGTGTGATATAACGGTGCATGATGATGTTACGGATTTCGGATTTACGGCTATGCAATCCCAAAATCTTGCCCGCATTCTTGGCGGCTGCAAAAAAGCGGTGATCTTTGGCGCAACTCTCGGTTCCGATATTGACCGCATTATCACTTTCCTCGGTAAAACCTCACCCGCTAAAGCACTTGGGGCAGATGCCGCCGCGTCGGCATTTATCGAGTCCTTTTGCGATAAATTGTCTTCCCACATAGCCGCCTGTGATTTTGCGGAAGGAAAAGGACTTTCTCCGCGTTTCAGTCCCGGCTATGGCGGTCTTTCTTTAGAGCACCAAAAAGAAATCTTCGCTTTTCTTGACCTTCCGCGGCGAATTGGTCTTACTCTTACTGATTCGTGCATGATGACCCCTTCAAAGTCAGTTACGGCAATTGTGGGAATAGGCGGAAAATGCAAACCTGCAAAATGCGAGTTATGCGATAAAAAAGACTGCGATTACAGAAAGGTTTAACGCTATGAAAATTACAGATAAAATAAAAAATGAAATTGTATATTTTGACGGCGGAACAGGAACGCTTCTTCAGTCCCGCGGTCTTAAACCGGGTGAGCTTCCCGAAATGTGGAATATTTCCCGCCCCGATGAGATTATAAGACTTCACCGCGAATATTTGGAGGCGGGCTGTGATATTATCAAAACCAACACTTTTGGGGCGAACCGCTTAAAGTTCACCGGAAAAGACAATATTCCTTCAGTTTATGATGTTGTTTCCTGCGCCATAACAAACGCAAAAAAAGCAACGAGCGGCTTTTCAGACAAATACATTGCGCTTGATATAGGTCCGTGCGGCAAACTTTTAAAGCCCCTCGGAGATCTTGACTTTGAAGACGCGGTTTCGCTTTTTGCCGAGATAGTCAAAATCGGGGCGGATATGGGCGTTGACCTTATATTGATAGAAACCATGAATGACAGTTATGAAACTAAAGCCGCCGTAATTGCCGCAAAGGAAAATTGCCTTCTTCCCGTTTTTGTAACAAATGTATATGACGCTACCCAAAAACTTATGACCGGAGCCTGCCCTGAGGTTATGGCGGCAATGCTTGAGGGTCTGCATGCCGACGCTATAGGCGTAAATTGCAGTTTGGGTCCGAAACAGCTGCTCCCTGCCGTTGAAAGGCTGCTCAAGGCTTCCTCTCTCCCTATAATAGTAAATCCGAATGCCGGTCTGCCCAGAAGTGAAAACGGAAATACCGTATATGATATAGATGCTGACCAGTTTGCTGATGAAGTAGCTGAAATGGTGAATATGGGAATAAGAGTTGCGGGCGGCTGTTGTGGAACAACTCCAGAACACATTCGTACGCTCATAGAAAAAACCAAAAGTATTACGCCCGTACCCATAGCACCGAAAAACTTTACCGTTATATCCTCTTTCAGCAAATATGTGGAGTTTGGCAATGATCCCTTAATAATCGGAGAACGAATAAATCCCACGGGCAAAAAGGCATTTAAGGAAGCACTGCGAAACCATGACATAGGATATATCCTCAACGAAGGCATAACCCAGCAGGACTCCGGAGCGCACGTATTGGACGTAAATGTCGGTCTGCCTGAAATCGACGAGCCGGCAATGATGAAAGAAGCGGTGTGTGAGCTTCAGTCGATAACCGATTTGCCGCTGCAAATTGATACCTCGGATTATTTCGCTATGGAAAACGCACTGCGTATTTATAACGGTAAGTCTATGATTAACTCTGTGAGCGGAAAACAGGAAAGCATGGACGCCGTATTTCCTCTTGCGGCAAAATATGGCGGCGTAATCGTTGCGCTGACATTAGATGAAAAAGGCATACCGGAAAACGCGGCAGGGCGGTTTGAGATCGCCGAAAAAATCTGCCGCGAAGCCGCACGCTACGGGATATTAAAAAAAGATCTTGTTATAGACCCTTTGGCAATGGCAGTCAGTTCCGACCCGAAATCGGCTGATGTAACCCTCGAAGCACTTCGTATGCTTACAAACGCGGGATACAGGACGAGCTTGGGTGTTTCAAATATTTCCTTCGGCTTGCCGGTACGTGAGTATATAAATTCAACATTTTTTACAATGGCACTCGAAAACGGACTTTCCGCCGCAATAATGAATCCCAAATCCGCGGCTATGCTATCTGTTTGGCATAGTTTCCGTGCGCTCAAAGGGCTTGACAAGGCATGCTCGGATTATATAGGCTTTGCAGCTGAAAATACCGCGCCGCCGGTGCAGACGGGATGCGATATTACCCTTAAAGATGCCATAACGAGAGGGCTTAAAGAGCAAGCCGCCACTGCCGCGAAAGAATTGATTTTATCACGAAAACCTCTTGATATAATAGATAATGAAATAATTCCCGCGCTTGATATTGTGGGTAAGGGTTTTGAACAGCAAAAAGTGTTTCTTCCCCAACTGCTTATGAGTGCGGAAGCGTCAAAATGCGCTTTTGATGTAATAAAAACCGTAATGGGAAAATCAGATGCAAAAAAATGTACCATAATCCTTGCCACGGTTAAAGGCGATATCCATGATATAGGCAAAAATATAGTTAAAGTTCTTCTTGAAAACTATGGTTTTGATGTAATTGATTTGGGACGGGATGTCCCTCCTGAAAAGATTGTAGAAGCGGCGATAAGCCATAAAGCCCCCCTTGTCGGCCTTAGCGCGCTTATGACCACCACTGTGCCTTCTATGGAGGAAACGATACGCCTGCTAAGGGTCGCGGCTGCCGAATGTAAAATCGTTGTGGGCGGCGCGGTACTGACCCAGGAATACGCCGATATGATAGGGGCGGACAAATACGCCGCTGACGCAATGGAAAGCGTTCGCTATGCCGAAATAATAAATAAAGAATACTTGAAAAAAATCAGATAGGAATTATAATATTTGCATTGGGATTTCTCAAAAGAATATATTATGACAGGCGAAACACATATACCCCGCATAGTAACCTATTTCATGGGCATGGGTTTATATGCAACTGCTTTTTCTTAATTTGATATGTACAAAGTTTAAGATATACGGTAGCTTTTCGTGGCATACAACCGTATATCTTAAAAATTTTATGCTGCATGTTCATGAAAATAAGGAGGAAAACAGCATTTTTTTATATCAGCTTATTAATTTCCTTTTTTAAGCGGGATATTATTCTTTTCTCCAGACGGGATATATACGACTGCGAAATGCCCAGCATATCCGCAACCTCCTTTTGAGTCTTTTCAGGCGCGCCGGTAAGTCCAAACCGCATTTCCATAATTGTTCTTTCCCTTGCCCCAAGGTGTGAAATTGCGCTGTAGAGCAGCTGCCGGTCTGTTTCCTCTTCTATGTTTTTGCTTATTATATCATTTTCAGTTCCCAGCACATCGGATAAAAGAAGCTCATTGCCGTCCCAGTCCGTATTAAGCGGCTCATCTATTGATATTTCATTTTTTTTGCCGTTGTTCTTACGCAAGTACATAAGAATTTCATTTTCAATACAGCGCGAAGCATATGTTGCGAGCTTTATATTTTTTTCAATTTTAAAAGTATTTATTGCCTTTATAAGACCTATCGCTCCAATAGATACAAGATCCTCAATACCTACTCCGCTTGATTCGAATTTACGCGCTATATATACCACAAGACGGAGGTTTCTTTCAATAAGAGTCTGCCGCACATTGTCACCGTCACATTCAAGACGTGCTATAAGCTCCGCCTCTTCATTGGGTTCTAACGGCGGTGGAAGAACGTCACTTCCCCCTATGTAAAAGATTATTCCTTCATCTCCGTATATAATGTGGTGTATTCGCTTTATTATGTATTTTTTCAATTCTATAAGACTTTTCATTTTCTTCTCCTCCCGTTATCATACACGGGTTAATAATTCCCTCTGTTCCCTCTTTTATATGTGTATCAGTAGATGCTACAAAGCAATCACACGTAAACTCCCGCCCGCCGCAATCAATAATAACAACTTTATCAGGTCTTATCCCTTCCATCATTCCGTCGGTGTTGTCCACTGTGCGGTATGGAATAAGATATTTTTCTTTCTTGCTTTCCCCGCACAGCTGTTCAAAGCGGCGACGTTCGATAATGCATACGGGCAACCCGCTAAGTGGCTCACAAAGACAGTTTCCCGTATCACTGAGCGCACGCATTTCAACAATTTTTTCTTCAAGGTATATCTTTAGCGTAACCTCTGAAACTCTTGTCACGGCAAATTTCCCTAAACATGCACATACCACGCGCACCGCGCCATATGTTACAGCGCCCGCAAAAATCAGCCGCCTCAATGTTGCGCTGAAATAAACGGTACCGTTTGAAATAAGCGCGTTTCCGCTTAAAAAAGCGGCAAAAACTATGCCTCCAGCAACAAAACTTACAATAAAGAATATACCGGTTCTTTTTATAAGCTTTCTTTTGCCCTCAACGCCAAAAGTGATTATGAGCATCAGCACCGCAACAAAAACTTTTACGGCAAAAGAGCAAATCACTCCCATGCTAACGAAAAATGCCGCTGTTGAATAACCTGTGCCAAGCAGCGCGCCAAGCAGCGTCCTGTACCATTTTGCTCTTCCGCACAGCCAGCCTGTCAAAGTGAGTAAAAGATAGTCCATAAGAAGATTGACCGCGAAGAGCATGTCGATATATACGGTTATCACAAACGCCACTCCCGTTTTCTTTTTGTTAGTAATTATTATACCACTCATAAATGGAAAATTTTGTAAAACCATATACTTTAATTAAAATTTTATAAGCTAAATTTTCGTCGGCTGTTGTGCTTATACAAAATCCGCATTGAAAAATTTTCCAATGCGGATTTTGTGTGATTTAATTTTTTTATACGGCTACTGCAGCAGTTTGACATGCCTTTGCACTGGAACTGCCGCCATACTCGAGCAAAATGATTTCAGTTTTGTGTTCATAATATCAGCCCGTCCTTCTAAAAATCATGCAAAGAAATGCTGTTTTTATTTATATATTTCGCCTTTTTCCTGCATTTCTTTAAATTTGTTTTTTTCCTGTGTGCTAAATTCGTCAAAACTTTTGTACACGACCATATCTTTTCCGTTAATCATGCTATTTATATTTATCATTCCCAAAACTTCATCTTCTTTTATATCAATGTAATACTTAAGAAAATTGCTTTTTATATTTGCTACGGCATATGCATTGTAGCCGTTAAAAGTGCCTGCTACATAAAGAATGTCGTTTTCTTTCGATAAATATTTAATATTGTCTATAACACACTGCATATACTCTTCGTTTGATAATCCGTAAATATGTTTCTCGCCATATGACCTTGTAAAAATCTGATATGTTCCGTCGCCATATGATTCATGCGTGTCTTTCCACGAACCATACTTTACTTTGCTGCCAACGTCGCAGGCGGTAAGACTTGATACGAGAATAAGCGCCAGTATAATACATATTAGTTTTTTCATACAAACACCTCAATAATTATCACTGTATTTAATCGCTACTCTTAGTAAATAAATCATTCAAAAAATTTATTTATATATTTCACCCTTTTCCTGCATTTCTTTAAATTTGTTTTTTTCCTGTGTGCTAAATTCATCAAAACTTTTGTACACGACCATATCTTTTCCGTTAATCATGCTATTTATATT
>JAUZPZ010000056.1 GCA_030705675.1 Bacillota bacterium | reverse complement strand
GCAGAACTTTGAATTACTCAAGGAACTCGGAAAAACAAGCAAACCTATCCTTTTAAAACGCGGACTTTCCAGCACTATTCAGGAGCTGCTTATGAGCGCGGAATATATAATGGCAGGCGGAAACGGAAATGTAATTTTGTGTGAGCGCGGAATAAGAACCTTTGAGACGGCGACAAGAAATACTCTTGATTTATCCGCAATCCCGCTTATAAAATCTCTTTCACATCTTCCTGTGATTGTCGACCCCAGCCATGCTACTGGAATTGCCAAACTTGTAAAACCGATGGCTATGGCGGCCGCGGCCGCGGGAGCGGACGGCCTTATCATAGAAGTGCACAACGACCCGCCTCACGCTTCCAGCGACGGGGCACAGTCACTTACGCCGGAGGCGTTTGATGACCTCGTACATGCGGTACAAGCAATCCTTCCATATGCATTTAAGAATGTACAAGGAAGGGTAAAATAAATTTCGAGGAGAGCCGAGATGAAAAAGATACAGATTAATACTTCCACCGCTTACAATGTAATAATAGATAAAGGTATTCTTAAAAATTGCGGACAGCTTGCAAAAGAAGTGGTAGGCCCTTGCACCGTGGCAATAATTACTGACGATACCGTGAACTCTCTTTATGGAACTGTGGTGGAAAATTCATTTAAACATGAAGGATTTAATTGCGTAAAATATGTTTTCCCCCACGGAGAGGAGTCCAAAAGTGCGGGAGAATTTGTGAAAATCCTTGAGTTTTTGGCAGAAAACCACCTTACGCGCACCGACATTATTGTGGCATTGGGCGGCGGCGTGACAGGCGACCTTGCAGGTTACTCCGCTGCAAGCTATTTAAGGGGAATACGGTTTATACAAATTCCCACAACCCTGCTCGCGGCGGTAGATTCTTCTGTGGGAGGGAAAACGGCAATCAACTTAAATGCGGGCAAAAATCTGGCGGGTGCTTTTCATCAGCCTTCACTTGTAATATGTGATACCGATTCTTTTGACACCCTTTCGGAGGAAATTTTTGCTGACGGCATGGCGGAATCACTTAAATACGGCGTGATTGCAGACGAAGATTTATTTGAAAGAATGCAAACTGATGTAAAAGAAAATATTTGCCATATTGTAGCGCGTTGTATTGAAATAAAAGGAAATATCGTGGCGCACGATGAGTTTGACCACGGTGAGCGCCAGTTGCTCAATTTTGGGCATACGGTAGGTCACGCGATAGAAAAATGCAGCAGTTTTGAAATCTCTCACGGTCACGCTGTAGCGGCAGGAATGGTAATAGCCTCGCGCGGTGCGGAGAAAGAAGGAATTGCGAAACCGGGCACAACAGAGAGAATTATCAGTGCGCTTGAAAAGTTCGGGCTTCCTACGAAATGCGCATTTAGCGCGGATGAGCTTACCAGCATCGCTTTGTCCGACAAAAAAAGGGCAGGTGGAGAAATAACTCTTGTGCTTCCTGAAAAAATCGGTAAATGCGTGCTGAAAAAAATGCCGGTGGAAAGCCTTGGTAAATTTATAGCGGAGGGACTTTTCCTATGAAAGTGACGATACAACCGTCCCGTCTTAAAGGAAGCGTCGCGGCAGTCGCGTCAAAATCATATGCCCACCGCGCCGTTATTGCCGCGGCGTTATCGAACGCCGAAACGGAAATAATTTTAAACACTTCCTCACAGGATATTGAAGCGACTTTGAGTTGCATTGAAGCTTTGGGCGCAAAATGGGAAAAATCAGAAAAAGGGATTAAGGTTTACCCCATTGTGAGGGCAGAGAAGTTTCCGACACTTGATTGCAACGAAAGCGGGTCGACTGCACGTTTTCTTATGCCTGTTGCGGCGGCTTTGTACAACCAATCAAGGTTTGAAGGCAGGGGAAGGCTCACGCAGAGACCTTTTGACCCACTGCTTGCGGCAATGAGTTTAAAAGGCGTGGCTACCTCAAGTGGACATATTCCTTTGACTTTAAGCGGAGGATTGAAGGGCGGAAAGTATGAAATAGCCGGAAATATAAGCTCCCAGTACATTTCGGGACTTATGTTTGCCTTGCCACTTATTTCGGGTGGCGAAATATGCCTTACCACTCCGCTTGAATCGGCGGCATATGTGGATATGACAATAGAGGTAATGGCGCAGTTCGGAGTTAAAGTAATAAAAACCTCAGACAGATATGTTGTGAGTGAGGGCAGATATTTATCTCCGGGAGAGTATCGTGTTGAAGGCGATTGGTCAAATTCGGCATTTTGGCTTGCGGCAAACCGAATGGGCGCGTTGATAGAAGTGAGCGGGCTTAACCCGTCCAGCACACAGGGAGATAAACGGATACTTGAAGCGGTAGGAAAAGATGAGATTGACGCGGCAGAAATTCCAGACCTTGTTCCTATCCTTGCGGTTTACGCCGCCTCAAAGAATGGGCAGACAAAAATAGTAAACGCCGCCCGTTTAAGACTTAAGGAAAGTGACCGTCTTCATACTGTGGCACAGACTTTGAGCGCGCTGGGCGGAGATATTGAAGAATTTAAAGACGGGCTTGTAATAAATGGTACGGGATGTCTTAAAGGCGGCAGAGTTGACGGTGCCGGAGATCACAGAATTATAATGTCCGCGGCAATTGCGGCGGTAATTTGTAAAAGCGCGGTTGAAATAACGGGCGCAGAGGCTGTAAATAAATCATATCCTACGTTTTTTGAAGATTATAAAAGACTTGGAGGTGACATAAATGTCACTGGGGACTAACATAAAAGTAACGGTGTTCGGACAATCCCATTCACCCGCTATGGGCGCGGTTGCGGAAGGATTACCGGCAGGCGGGAAGGTTGATACGGAAAGGCTCGAACGCTTTATGGAGCGGCGCGCCCCGGGCAGAAACCGCTTTTCAACTCAAAGGGCGGAAGCGGACAAGGTGAAGATAATATCCGGAATAAATGGGGAAGGGGTACTGTGCGGAGCGCCGCTGAGCGTCATTATAGAAAACACAGACCAAAGAAGCGGAGACTATAAAAATATTGCTGATGTCCCAAGACCCGGACATGCGGATTATGCTGCGTATGTTAAATACGGCGGAAATAACGATATACGCGGCGGAGGACAGTTTTCAGGAAGGCTTACGGCTCCTCTTTGCGCCGTCGGCGGAATATGTATACAGCTTTTGGAAGAGCGCGGAGTGTATATAGGCGCACATATAGCCGCGGTGCATGGCGTGAAGGACGCCTTGTTTGATGCGGTAAATCCCAATGCGCACCTCTTTAATGAGATTGCCGAAAAAGATTTCCCTGTGATTGATGATGAGCGGGGGGAGCTTATGAAAAAAGAAATAGACAAGGCGCGTACGGAACTAAACTCTGTGGGAGGCATAATAGAATGTGAAATTGCCGGAATGCCGGCTGGGTTGGGAGGACCCCTTTTTGAAGGAATCGAAGGGGAAATGTCAAAGGCTCTTTTCGGAATACCGGCGGTAAAGGGAGTAGAGTTTGGCGCAGGGTTTTCAGCAGCGGAAATGCTCGGCTCTGAAAACAATGACATTTTCTATTATGAAGGCGACAAGGTAAAGACCGCAACCAATAATCATGGTGGAATACTCGGCGGAATTTCGAGTGGTATGCCGGTTATATTCAGGGTTGCCGTGAAGCCTACGCCGTCAATAGGAAAGACGCAGAAATCGGTTTCACTTTCAAAAAAGGAAAATGCCGAGCTTAATATCACGGGGCGGCATGATCCGTGCGTTGTTCAGCGGGCTGTTCCTGTAGTGGAAGCGGTTGCGGCAATAGTTACACTTGATTTGATTATGGAAAGGTGCAAATAATAATGGATTTAAGTCAAATAAGAAAAGAAATAGACGAAATAGATGAAAGCCTTGTAAAACTGTTTGAAAAACGTATGCAGACGGTGCGTAAAGTTGCCGAATATAAGGCAGAAAAAGGTATGGCTGTAATGAATTCCAAGCGCGAAAGGGAGATTATAAACTCCCTTACAGGTAAGGTTTCACCTGAGCTTGTGACATATACGAAAATTTTGTACAATACCCTTTTTGATGTAAGCAGATCCTACCAATGCAAAGAAATTTATAAAACTTCTCCCCTTGCGGAAAAAATAAAGACCGCGCTTAAAAGTACTCCCTCGCAGTTTCCGGCGTCGGCAATCGTGGCGTGTCAGGGCACCGAAGGGGCATATTCCCAGCAGGCGTGTGAAAAGCTGTTTTATAACCCTACCATTATATATTTTGATACTTTTCGCGGGGTATTTGACGCGGTGAAAAACGGTATGTGCCAGTATGGCGTACTCCCCATAGAAAACAGCGTGCACGGTTCCGTTACCCAAGTGGTGGATTTGATGAGCAGATATGATTTCAGCATTGTAAAATCCGCAAAAATCCAGATAAACCATGTACTGCTGGCAAAAGAGGGCGCAAAGGAGATAAAAGAAGTTTATTCTCACGAACAGGCTCTCGGACAGTGTGACGATTATTTGAAAAGTGCCGGCGTAAAAACGAAGGTGTGCGAAAATACCGCAGTCGCCGCAAGAATCGTTGCGGACTCGGAACGGAACGACATAGCGGCAATCTCCTCACCTCTTTGCTCGGAGCTTTACGGGCTGAAAATCCTAAAGGAAGATATTGCGAACAGCGATAACAATTATACGAGGTTCATATGTATTTCAAAGGATATGGAGATATATCCCGGTGCGGATAAAATTAGCCTTATAACCACGGTTTCGCATAAACCCGGCGCGCTTTATGAGCTTATTTCAAAGTTTGCCGCGGTCGGAATAAATATTTCAAAAATTGAAAGCCGTCCCATACCCGGAAAAGACTTTGAGTTCAGTTTTTATCTTGAGATGTATGTTTCGGTGTACTCGGAAGAATTGGTGAGCCTTGTAAGCGAGCTGTCCGCTAGTGGAAATTTTACATTTTTGGGCAGCTATACGGAAATATAAAAAAACAGCATAAAAAAACGACCGGATTTTGAAGTGAACCCAAAAGTTAGACACTTTTGGGGTGCATATCAAATCCGGTCGCTTTTTTATAATTATTTATCGTTGTCTGAAAGAAGCTCTTTAACGCTTGATGCCAATCCCGCAATACCCTGAATTTGTGACGGAATAATGATTTTTGTCGCCTTTCCGTCAGCGGCCTTTTGGAAACTTTCGAGAGCTTTTATAGCAATATAAGCGTCGGAAGGAGCAGCCGCATTTATGAGGCGGATACCTTCGGCAACAGCGGTTTGTACCGAAAGGATTGCTGCAGCTTCGCCCTCGGCTTCTTTGATGGCGGTTTGTTTTTGAGCTTCCGCACGAAGGATTGCCGACTCTTTCTCACCTTCGGCAAGAAGGACTGCCGATTTCTTTTCACCTTCGGCGCGCAGAATGGATTCACGGCGTTCACGTTCCGCTTTCATCTGTTTTTCCATGGCATTTTGGATTTCCACCGGAGGGATAATGTTTTTAAGCTCCACGCGGTTTATTTTAATGCCCCACGGATCGGTAGCCTCATCGAGAATGGCGCGCATTTTTGTGTTTACAGTGTCGCGCGATGTCAAGGTTTCATCAAGTTCCAAATCCCCTATGATGTTACGCAAAGTGGTGGCGGTAAGATTTTCTATCGCCATCATGGGGTGCTCGACTCCGTAACTAAACATTTTAGGGTCCGTAATCTGATAATACACAACGGTGTCTATCTGCATAGTTACGTTATCTTCGGTAATTACGGGCTGCGGGGGAAAATCCACAACATGTTCCTTAAGGCTTACCTTTTTGGCAATTCGGTCGACAAAAGGCACTTTAAAGTGCAGTCCGACACCCCAGGTGCCGTAATATCCGCCGAAACGTTCAATTACATAAGCATGTGCCTGCGGAACAATTTTAATGTTCGAGATAACAAAAATAATCGCGAGTAGAATAAGAATTAAAATAAATGGCATAATTTTACTCCTCCTGTCTATTTACAATAAGCTTGACGCCTTCAATATTTCGGATTTTAACAAGTTCTCCGGCGTTGATTTTGCTTCCGTCAATGCTTTTGGCTGACCATTCTATACCGCTTAATTTTACGGTACCCGTTTCTTTTATGGGATCAATATCTTGGGTAACAACCGTGACTTTACCAATCAGGCTGTCAGCGTTGGTGGGAACAATTTCCCTGCCCCTTATTTTCTTCACAAGAGGCCGTGTGAATATAAGCACAAGTAACGAGATGACAATAAAAATGATAATCTGCGTCGCCACTGCCGCGCCGAGCAAAGCCCCAACAAGTCCGCCCACGGAGCCTATTACGAACCATATCGACACAAGCTGGGCAGTTGCTGCTTCAACTGCCGCAAATACGATAATAGCAAGCGACCATATAAAAACAGCCATAAAATTCTCCTCCCGTATGCATTTTTTCAAGTATAACATAAATATTCCGGAAAGTCAACAATTTATGAGATATTTTGACAAAAAAGCGTATAGATAAAATATAAAAAATTCTAAAGTGAAGGTGTATCTTTTTGACTATATGCCGCCGCCGTTAAAAAAATGCTGTTCGATACAAGAAATACAAAGATTTAATACGGCATAAATATTAGCTGTCAACATATAATTTACGGAGGTGAATTAACAATGTATGAAAACGGAGTTTATGCAGAAATAAAGGGCGGAAAAAATTATCCGTATATTCACGGTACGGTAACTTTCAGGCAAGAGACACGCGGCGTGCTTGTTACGGCTGAAATAAACGGGCTGCCAAGAAAAGAGTGCGGGATATTTGCGTTTCATATTCACAGCGGAGGTTCATGTACGGGAAATGCTGAAGATGAATTTGCGGACGCACAGGGGCATTATAATCCGGACAATAAGCCGCATCCTTGCCATGCCGGAGATTTACCCCCTTTGTTTTCCAATAATGGCTATGCATATATGCAGGTGCTTACCGACAGGTTTTCAGTAGGCGAAATTGTAGGGAAAACTATAATAATCCATAGCGGCACAGACGATTTCAAAACCCAGCCGAGCGGCGATTCAGGAAATAAAATTGCCTGCGGAGTAATAGAAAGAGTATAGAAAAAGCGGCATACCGTATATAAAAATTGTATTGCGCAAAAGCTGCCCTTAAAGACCATTCTGAAAATCTGATAAACAAAAATATAGATGTTCCGTAAAATTTACGTGTAAAAAAATTCCGCCATATGACGGTATCAGCATTTATTGCCTTTTATAAAATAAAAATTATGTTTTTTATTTTATAAAAGGTTTCAACCTATGAGCAAAGCTACCTTTTTAGGAGGCAGATTTTGTTTTTTATTGCCGTTTGTTATCATACTTGACAATAAAAAGAAATATAATGGTATTACCTTCCGTCGAAAAGTAAAAGAATATAGAGAACGTTTTATGTTGATTTTACTTTCGGAAGGTAGTATAATATATTTAGAGCAAAACCACAATATATTGTGTTTTAAGTGACAAATAAATTCATTATGTTGTTTTTGCTTCCATTTATTAACATCGGGTTTAATTGCTTTTTGCAATTGCCTGACAAAAATTTTGCGGGGGAAGGATACATGAAACGCCAACTTTACAATACTGTAATTCTGAAAGATGACTGTCTGAGGCTGGATTATTACATTATTACCGCATATCGTGATGCAGAGGATTTACAAAAAGAAATACCGACCTACGGGTTGGAAATAAACCAGGTACCAACAAATACATTCAGCCAATTTGGTTACATCAGCACCACCGTCGAAGATATTACGGCGGACTACGGAAAAATCTGTGAATTTGCAAATCTTTTATCTGTAAATGAGATTGACCCGTCTATTCTTTTTGATGTGGTAAACGATAAACTTGACGAAGGATTTTTTGACAAGGCGAATTGACTTTTAAGCAAACCCGATACATATATTAAAAAACGCGGCGCCTACTTTTAAAAGCAGGCGCCGCGTAAATTTTAATTTATTTGCTTTTTTCCGTAACTCTTTTAAAAACAACGGTTTTTGTTTTAAAGTTAACCGTATATTTAAAAGTAAGAGTATCTTTATCCATTTTAAAATCCACCGTTGCATTATCCTGACTGTTTTCAGGTCTAAAAGTAATCATTGCGTTGTCGGAAATATCATAAGTTCCCTTTTCCGTAGATTTTGTACCGTCGGCATTTGTTACAGTAAGATGATAAATGGTCGCTTTTGTGCTGACATTTTCATAGTCATCGGTAAGCTCATAAACTACACGTGCACCGTCATTTGTTTTTGCCTCCCACGTACCCAATATACCATTTCCGCCGCACGCACAAAAAGTCAGCAAAAATAAAACTGCCAAGGGCAGTACAATTAAAATCCTTTTCATAGATAACCCCTCTTTCGTTGTATATATCTGCTACAATTATACAACACCAAACATAAATTGTCAATAGTAAAATAAGCGCTAGCGGCTAAATAATCTCACAAAGTATCGCGTTTGATACGTCAAATCCCGCCGTTGTAAACTTTATGTTTTCTCCTATTATTTCCATAAAACCGCCTGAAATAAATTTTTTAAGTTTCTCCTTATCTATATAGCGTGCCGAAATGCCTTCCGTAAGTCTAAGCCCCATTATGATCCGCTCGATCCGCATATCATCAGGGCTTAGTTTTAACTTATTTGCAATCGCGTTTCCCGAAAGAGTGATTTTATTTATGTACTCGTCCACAGGCTTTACATTTTCCGCCCTGATATGCTCTTTGCCGGCCGACAGGTAACTGTGCGCGCCGGCTCCAAGTCCGTAATATTCTTGACAATGCCAATATTTCAAATTGTGCATTGAATATTTTCCGCACTTTGCAAAATTTGAAATTTCATATTGCTCAAACCCCTCTTTTTCAAGAAAAGATATTGCAAAATGATACATTTCCCTGTCCACGTCATCAGAAAGGTTTTTTACGCCATTTTCAAAAAACGGAGTGCCTTCCTCAATTTTCAGTCCGTAGCATGAAATGTGGGTTACTCCACATTTTACCGCTTCGGCAAGGGAATCCTTCCACATATCCATAGTTTGGTTAGGAAGGGAAAACATAAGGTCGAGGCTTACGTTTTCAAAGCCTGCTTCAAAGCACATTTTGACGGCATCATAAATATCTTCCTTTGTATGTACCCTTCCCAGGCTTTTAAGCATATTGTTGTCGAAACTCTGCGCGCCCAGACTTATTCGTGTTACCCCAAGCTTTTTAAGCATTTTCAGGTAAGAAAGGTTAGCCGTGCGCGGATTCATTTCAACAGTGAATTCTTTAAGTTTATCTAATGAAAATAAGGAAAATACTCCTTTTATAATCCGGCTCATTTCTTCCAATGGAACAAAGGTTGGAGTGCCCCCTCCAATATAAACCGTATCGGCGCTGCCGCCGCGGTATGTCTCCGCTTCTTTAAGCAGTGCGGAAACATAAGAAGGTATTTTATCTGCCATGCCGCTGTAAGAATTAAAATCACAGTAAAGGCATTTGGATACGCAAAAGGGTATATGAATGTAAATTCCACGCATATGTTTCACCTCGTGACATATTGTTAAAAACTGCAAAGTTTGGGGAAAGCTCTGTTCCAAAAACCTTGCAGTTTGAACTGTTTAAAGTATAAGGCGGTTATCTATTCATCCAGCTTAAGCACGGACATAAATGCCTCCTGAGGCACTTCCACAGACCCTACCTGTCTCATTCTCTTTTTGCCCTCTTTTTGCTTTTCAAGCAGTTTTTTCTTTCTGGTGATATCTCCGCCGTAACACTTCGCAAGCACGTCCTTACGCATTGCTTTTACGGTTTCACGTGCGATTATTTTGCCTCCTATAGCCGCCTGAATAGGAATTTCAAACAGCTGACGTGGGATATTGTCTTTAAGCTTCTCGGCAATTTTGCGCGCTCTTGCATAGGCTTTGGATTCGTGAACAATAAAGGAAAGAGCGTCAACAATATCGCCGTTGAGCAGAATATCTAATTTCACAAGCTGTGACCTCACATATCCTTTCATCTCGTAGTCAAAAGAGGCGTACCCTTTTGTACGAGATTTTACGGCATCAAAAAAGTCATAAATTATCTCATTCAGTGGCAGTTCGTATTGAAGCACAGCCCTGTTTCCTTCTACATATTTCATGTGTTTGTATATGCCGCGCCGATCCTGGCACAGCTCCATAATATTGCCGACATATTCGTTAGGGGTGATTATCGAAGCGTTTACAAAGGGTTCTTCCATATACTCAATATTACCTGCCGGAGGAATATTTGTGGGATTGTCCAGCCACATTTCAGTTCCGTTTGTAAGCCCTATTTTGTATATAACGCTCGGAGCGGTCGTGACAAGATCAAGATTGTACTCACGCTCAAGCCTTTCCTGTATTATCTCCATGTGCAAAAGCCCCAAAAATCCGCATCTGAAACCAAAACCCAACGCAACCGAGGTTTCGGGTTCATATGAAAGAGAGGCGTCGTTAAGCTGCAATTTTTCAAGGGCGTCGTGCAAATCCGGATATTTGGCACCGTCAGCCGGATAAATTCCGCAAAACACCATGGGAACAGCCTTTTTGTATCCCGAAAGGGGTTGCGGCGTAGGATTAAGCACGTTTGTAACTGTATCGCCTACGGAAGTTTCAGAAACATTTTTAATGCTTGCGGTAAGATAACCTACTTCGCCCGCTTTAAGTTCAGCCGCCGGCTCCAGTCCGAGCGGGCGCATATAACCTACTTCAACCGCATCAAATTCCGATCCGTGAGCCATCATGCGTATGCGGTCTCCTGCCTTTACGGCACCTTCTATTATGCGGATATATACAATTACTCCGCGGTAACTGTCATAAACCGAGTCAAAGATAAGTGCTTTGAGAGGAGCGTTTTCGTCCCCTTTAGGAGGCGGAATGAGTTCTACAATTTGTTCCAGTACGGCGTCTATATTTATATCATTTTTTGCGGAAATAAGAGGGGCCTCCTGAGCGGGTATTCCTATTTCATCCTCGATTTCATTTTTTACAAAATCAGGCCGTGCGCTTGGCAGGTCTATTTTGTTTATAACAGGCACAATCTCCAGATCATGCTCCACCGCAAGATAGGTATTCGCAAGTGTCTGGGCCTCAATACCCTGGGCGGCATCCACGACAAGTACGGCTCCCTCGCACGCGGCAAGGCTGCGGGAAACCTCATAATTAAAATC
>JAUZPZ010000055.1 GCA_030705675.1 Bacillota bacterium | reverse complement strand
TGAATCAGGCTGTGCTCATGCATATATAGCGACCCCCACAAAAGAAAACATACCAGCCGGAAAAGGAACAAACGTGCTTTCCTTCCTTCTTATAACAAAAGTGTTTAAAGGTGAAGATAGCGACGGCAATCAGGGTATTTATGTAACAGGTCTTTTGTCAGGCTCAGAAAAGCGCTTTTTCCTAAGTGAGGAAAATTATGAACAGGCTGGTATTACAAATACTGCAACAATGGAGCCATATGTGGTTGGTAATATTGTAAAGATACGTACAGACGGTCAAAATATTATGGCCGTAATGAGAACCATTAGGAACGATGACACGCAACCGATGCTCGTATATGAAAAAAGCGAACTTAATAATCCGAGTGTTGCAAATACACAGACCAATCCTAAGGTGTACGATGCAGCACGTACGGCTAATTGGATGTCATTCTGTATTTTTGCAAAAGTCGTATATGTTAAAAACGGATTCATTTATTTTGCAAACGCAACAACAATAGGCGAGGCGACTTCTACTGATACAGCCTTTACAATGCCGATAGGCGGAACAGTATATAAATATGACCCCAATGGCGATGATTTGTATACAGTAGTAACTGCTAATGATCTTAAAGAGTCGACGGGCATAACTGACAAAAATTCAGAACTTAATGGAAGCACAGTTCTTGTGAATGTAGTGAATTATGCTATAATGGATATTATAATTCTCGACTAACTATATAGGAACAAAAAGATGATTTATGCGGATTGCCCCGGAAAAATTTCTGAGGCAATCCTAAAGCAAATTTGTGCTACACAAAGCACAAGGATAGGAGATAATTTATGAAAAAAAGTTTATCATTTTTACTTGTCCTTGTAATGATTGCGGTTATTGCTTTTCCTGCTGTTGCCGCTGATGATTACAATGGGGATATTTCTTCTGAAGATTCAAATATCTCAGTTAATGCGATGTCATTATCGCCTTATGCTACAATGGATAATATAAGTATGTCAATTGCAGGCGTTCCCGTTAATGTTGAAATTAACGTAATTGACGGGGTAGAAACACCAAAATATGAAATAATAGTTCCGGCTATCAGTGGTACAGATTTTTCAAAAGTTGCATTTACAGCAAATTTAAGTTCTTCGCTTGCATATGTTACATTTGATGGAGTTAACTATGTTCCTGATGTAGCAGGAACAAATGTAAGCGGAGAGATTAATCTTGGTAGCGCGATTGGAAAAGAAAATGCTAAAAAGATGGATGTAAATAATGGAGTTGGCGATATTACAGAGTATGATGTTTGGGTATATGCTTGTGTTGCGCCTTCTCCAACAGTGAATAGTGTTGGAAGGGATGAGTTTGATGATCTTACCATAGGCACACAGCCGTCAAATCTTAATGTAATTTCAAGAGCAGGACCGAGTGGGTATGCATCAGGCGTAACAGGAACGAATATAGATAGTAAATATGCAAAGGTTGAGGAAAGCTCGACCGGTAGCAAAGCACTTCATTTTTATTCTTCAAGTGGCGCAAATAATGCAGGATGGATTTCAAAAATAATAGATAAAAACAAATATTATGTTGATGCAGATTCACTTACAATTACATTTGATGTATATACAACAGATTATTTTGCAAATGGACGTTTTCTATTTACAAGTTGTGATGCAAGTGGAGGATATACTCTTGGCTCAGATACGGACATGACGAAGAAGATACTTTTATTTGGTTTAGGCAATCTTGCACTCGATACAAAGAGTATTGATAGTACTACCGGAAAAGCAAGGTTTGACTGTATAATAGATGGAAAAGCTGGTGTGTGGAGAACATATGAACTTAAATATGTCGATACTGGTGACGGTACTGTAATAGAGGCAAGAACAAAAGACATAGCGACTGGTGTCTGGAGCAATACGGTCACGAGTATTAAAGCCCCTTGGCAGTTAAAAAATTCAGACCATGTGCTTTTCTGTTATACAGGTAGCGGAAATACAAGTACCGACGGAAAGACGAATTATCCTAATAGCACATGGTTTGATAATATAGAAATTACTACAGAAAGTGTGGAAACCAAACCTAAACTTATTTCTCCGCAGGGGGAATTTGTTAATGCATCCGATCCAATAAAGCTTTCTTTTGTTTCGCCTATTGAAGCGGGATGGAAAGATAAAATTTCGCTTGTAGACAGTTCTAATAATATTGTAGATGCTACTTATAAATGGGATTATACAGAAGCAACACCGACACTTGTAATTACACCCGCAGAAATTCTTGGGGATGAACAATATACCGTAAAGGTTAACAATGCGACAGATATATTTGGAAATAATTGTAGTGCCGATGTTACAGTGAAAACATATCCGGCTGACGGAGATATCGATGGTGTAATAACGGCGCCTTTAACCACTCCGAATGTACAATATACCGAGCCGGTAACTGCTACATTTGAAGCGGAAATTCAAAATAAAGCTTCTCTTAAGGTTTATGAGAATGGAAATGAATATACTGCATATACGGCAGTATGGTCAGCGGATAACAAGTCTGTTACAATTACTCCTCTTACCAGATGGAATCAGGCATCAGAATACACAATTGAAGTTGCAGACGATGCAAGTGTATTCGAAAGTTATTGTCCTGTTGATTGCAGTGCGCTTGTGTTTGAGTCACCTAAAGATGCAATGGGTCTGGCGAGTATTTCAGACATTGACTTTATTTCCGGAGCAACAACTCTTACAACAACAGTTGATGGAACAAATATTACAGCAGTAGGTGATGAAGGAACCAGTTTTGCAAATGTGCAGGTAAATTATACATTGGATTCCGCTTTTGCTTCTCTTGCAATAAATGGTGTAAAGGTTGAATCAGGAGGTTATGTAGACCTGTCAGAGGCTACATCTTATGACAAGGCCGCCATAGTTGAAATTGATAACAGTTTCGGTCAGAAAAAAACATATAAACTTTGGGCGTATGCATGTTCTAAACCTGCTGAAATACCAGCAAATTTTGGGACCGATGATTTTGAAGATGTTGACATAGGCACACGGCCGTCAGGTCTTTCTGTAATTTTAAAGGCAGGGCCGAGTGGGTATGGATCAGGCGTAACAGAAACGGATACAGCTAACGCATATGCAAAGGTTGAGAATGAAAGTGGGACCAGTAACAAAGCACTTCATTTTTATTCATATAACGTAAATCATGCAGGATGGATTTCAAAAATAATACGTAAAGACGACTATGTTGATGCAACATCAATTACAATTACATTTGATGTATATACAACAAATTATTTTGCGAATGGACGTTTTCTACTTACTGGTTGTGATGCAAGTGGAGCATATTCTCTCGGCGCGACGAATCAGATTCTTTTATATGGTACACCCGGATTTGCATTAGGTCCAGTGATAAATGGAGGCTTTAAAGCTATAACGACCAGCGTATCTAATACATGGAGAACATATGAACTTGACTATATCGATAAGGGTGACCATACTGAAATAGAGGCAAAAACAAAACTCAGAGGGAGTAAAGATTGGGATCCTCCGGTGGGCACAAATATTACACTTCCTTGGCGTTTTAAAGATTCAGACCAGGTGCGTTTCTGTTATACAGGTAGCGGAGATACGAATAAGGCTAACGACACATGGTTTGATAACATTAAAATTGACATTAATAGCCTGGATATCAGACCAATAGTTGCAACAACAGAAGGCAAATATATTAATGTTACAGACCCCGTAAAAGTTACATTTACTGCTCCGCTTACATATGGTGCGGAAAACAATATTAATCTTACAAATGCAGGCAGAAAAGTTGAGGCTACAAAGACATGGGATGGACGTACGCTTATACTTACGCCCAAAAACAATCTTAACTATGCTACAAGCTACGCATTGACAGGAACAGGACTTATCGATATATTTGGCGACAAGATTACCTTGTCAGATACTGTAACAACAAAGTTCAGCAATGACTTCATAGCATATGACAGTGTGGGTATCAATAATATAGGAGATACACTGAATATAGGAAATAGCGGAAAAGTATCACTTACGGGTGTTAAATCCGGTTCTTCTGAAAATGTTGATTCAAAGTGGTTTACTGTAACTTCAAGTAACCCTAATGTTATAAGTGTTAGCAATGCGGGAGATGGTTATACTCTTAAAGCTGTTGGAAACGGATGGTCTGTGATAAACGTTAAATCAGATTATTATGATGGTATAAATGAAAGTAAAATAGTTTATGTTGCACAGAATCCGGTTGACATTTCTATGTGGACAGCAAATGGCAGTGTTAATACAGTTGATATTAACGGAGTTGCAGCAACAAAATTATCGTCGAAAGCTACAATTACATCTGGTCTTACGACGGTTATTGAGAAAGATTATAATCAAAGAATTAATCTTATTTACAATCAAACAGCTCTTAAAGAGATGGCAGGAAACTTTACCTTTAATTACACCTCTTTGGCAAATGGTGGGAATAAATCTGTAACCGTTACAAAAACGCTTTCTAAATGTTCATCGAGCGAACCGTTTAAAGAGGTATTTGTCACTGTTCCTGCCGAAGTGGTTAATGACGCATCCTCTTATACAGTTACATTCAGTGCGGCTGATGAGATAATAAATATTGCAGGCGTTTGCTTTATTGGCGGTATGGTTCTTGATGAAGTAAATAACGCTACATTGTCTACAACAGCGTCAGTTGTTGGGTCAGTAATGGTTTCTATGGGCAGGGATTCTGAATACAATGCACTTCCTGTGTCAATTCAGATGTGGATGCAGCAAACCCTTGTGGATTATGTAAAATCTACAAAATTTGCAACAAAAGATGAAGCAAAAACTTACTTTAATAACTTGCTTGACGAGGCTAACAAAAAAGCCAAAGAAATTTCGCAAAACACACCACCAGACCACAGTGGTGGCAGTCAGGGCGGTGGCATAAGTTACACAGGTACACCTGTTACTACTACTCCTACCACTACTCCTACCACTACACCCGTAACAACAACAGCTGCATCATTTACTGATATTGGATCTGTCGGATGGGCTAAGACAGCTATATCAGAACTTTCAAAAGCAGGTATAATAAAAGTAAAAAGCAACTCTGAATTTGCTCCCCTTGATACGGTAAAGAGGGAAGAGTTTGTAAAGATGATAGTACTTGCATTTGATTTGTATGACCCCTTCCTTAAATCATCCTTCTCCGACGTTAAAAAGGGTGAATGGTACGACAGCTACGTTGCGTCTGCTCTACAGGCCGGAATCATTACGGGTACATCCCAGACGGAATTCGGAGTAGGTCAGGAAATTACAAGAGAGCAAATGGCAACAATACTTAAACGCGTATATGATAAGTTAGGTATTAAGCTTACAAACACAAAGGTTGTTTCGTATAATGATAACGGTAAGGTTTCAAGTTATGCTAAAGACGCAGTTGAAGAGCTTTCTAAGGCGAGCGTTTTCAACGGCATTGACGGCAATTTTGAACCTCAGGATGAGGCGACACGCGCTATGGCAGCTCAGGTAATATATCAGATTTACGTTTTAAAGTAAATATAAATTAAGCTAAATGGCGCAGATAATTATTTCTGCGCCATTTTAGTTTAAGAATATATAGAATGGGGAAAAGATTCATGAAAATGATACAGTACTGTCAAAAGTCGCGCGTAATGAAGATAATATTTATTTTTATGTTAAAACATAGAATAATCTCACCGCATATACTGATAATGCCTGGATGCGTCTTTTCATAAATGCCGACAGAGTGTATAAGACAGGCTGGGAAGGATACGATTTTGTTATAAACAGAGTGTTCCCAACCGAAAACAAAGCGGTAATTGAAAAATCAATTAGCGGTTGGGAATGGAAAAATATTGGAACAGTGAATTATACCGTTAGCGGAAATGAAATGATGATAAGCATTTCGAGGGGCATGTTAGGGCTGAATGACAAGCTTATAGATATTGAGTTTAAGTGGAATGACAATATGCAAAATGAAGGAGTTATGGATTTCTATACAAATGGAGATACAGCTCCTATAGGCAGATATGCATATCGGCATACAGAAACTACGGAAAATGATACTACTCCAGTTAACGAACCAGTTACGGTTACTCAGCTTAAACGTAATCAGTACAGTAAGTCTGTCATATAGAAACAGCTGCAACGATAATTGACGGCAGAATATTCGTTCCCCTTCGCGATAGCACAGGCATTTGGACGTGAAGTCTTTTGGCTTGCCCGGTGTAATTATTGTGGGAGATAATCTAACAGTTTACAGCTACGAATGGGTACAGGACCTTGTTGAAGATACGTATGGAGTACGATGCTCTTGAACCGGTTATATTTGTTGATGTAAACCTAAGGGGAATAAGGAGAAAACACCTTAACAATAAGTCTGCTTTTCAGCCTTCTGTTCTCCCCAAAAGAATTATAGGAACAAAGATAAAAATAAAAGGAACTGTAAGAAAATAACTTTTAAATATCAAATTATACAAAAAACAACGGGTTAAAATTCAGCCTTAAGGCCGGATTTTAACCCGTTTTCTCTATAATAACTACAGACTTTTGTACATTTTGATATTATATTCCTATTGTCACAACGTTTAAAAAAAACACAAATAGGTCTTAGGCAAAGCTAATTGAACATAAGTACACCGCTATATATGGTTTATTATACAAGTTTTAAAGCTGCTCGCTGATATATCAAAATATAAAAACACTAAAAAACTATATAAAAAGTTTACCTGTGTTCTGCAAGAAAGGCTATTCGCATAGGGTCGTTGGTTATTTCATTGGCACCGCCTTCACGTAATTCATCAGCGCCCCGAAAGCCCCACAATACCCCTATAGAGTAAATTCCGGCATTCTTTCCCGTCATCATATCTACGGCAGTGTCTCCTATATAAAGACACTCATCTGAAGTTATATGAAAAGCTTTCATAACTTCAACTACTACGGTAGGATCGGGTTTGAGCGGAACGCCTTCTTTAGCTCCTCGGCAAATATCAATAAGTTTGTCTCCAAACAGCTTGTCTGAAATCTTTTTAGCCGTAGAATGCGGCTTATTGGAAACAATCGCGGTTTTTATCCCGAAACCTTTAAGCATTTTAAGCATTTCAGGGATACCTTCGTAAGGTTCGGTTAAATACATAAAATCGTTATCGTATGTGCTGTTGTAAAAATTAAGCACATTTATATAATCCTCCTGTGTACCGCCGACAATATCTATCATGCGTTTTACAAGCACGGAAGCTCCGTTTCCCACAAGATATTTATATTTTTCCTTCTCAATCGGAGGAAAACCAAACTGTGCAAGTGCGTTATTGGCAAAATACGCAATTGAATTAAGTGAATTTACGGTTGTTCCATCCATATCAAATATACAAGCTTTAATCATAACATGTCCTCCGTTTATACGTTAGCTCCAAAAGATGTTGAAAGCTCTCCAAGCTGTTTATCGTAACCGTCAAGAGCCACAAAACACTCGCCGCTGTCGTTGTAATCAACTACGGTTATAGAGCAGTTAGGCACCCATTTTACAGTATGTGCCATGCTTAGAGGAATTCCGAGCCACAAACATTTCATTATCCTTATGGGGGTGGCATGGGTAACTATTACAACATTTTCTCCTTGATGTTTTTTCAAAATTCTATCCGTCTCCTGTGCGATACGCTCCTGTAGTTTTTTTACGGTTTCGCCTCCAGGGCATTTCGCGTTTCCTATATCATTGAGCCACACATCATATGCGGCATCTTTTGCAAGCTCATCAAATGTTTTTTCCTGCCAAAGTCCCGCGTAAATCTCACGCAGTTCCCTTCTTTCGATAACTTTCAATTCTGTAGCTTTTCCGATTTTTTCAGCAGAATTAACCGCCCTCTTTAAGTCGCTTGAATAAATCGCATTTATGCCGGCATCGCGAAAATACTCCGCGGTAAGTTCAGCCTGCCGCCGGCCTTTAGGTGTTAAATCACGGTCAAGCTGTCCGAGAAACCTCTTTTCAAAGTTTCCTTCGCTTTCTCCGTGCCGTACAAAATATAATCTTGTCAAACCAATTTTCCTTTCCGTCATGCTACATACTTTGAGCCGCACTTTTGCCGGCAAGATAGCCTGTAGAAAATGCAATCTGTAAGTTAAATCCACCGGTGTATGCTGCGACATCAATTATTTCTCCGGCAAAATAAAGACCTTTAATAATTTTAGACTCCATAGTAGACGGATTTATTTCCTTTACATTTATTCCACCGTCAGTAACAATTGCCTCAGCAATGGGTCTTAGACGCGATATTGATAAAGGCAGGCTTTTTGTCAGTGCGCATAGTTTTTTTCTTTCCTCTTTGGTCACAGAGTTAATTTTTTTATATGGATCTATACCTGATAATTCGACCATAACAGGAATTAGTTTTTGAGGGAAAAGCCCACTTAGCACGTTAATAAAATTTTTGTTCGCGTTTTCACTGAAATCTCTAAGCACGCGCGCCTCAAGCTGTTGCTCGTCAAGTGCCGGTTTTAAGTCTATCTCAAGTGTGTATCGTTTGTTTGCTATATCATTTATATGGCAGCTTGCGCTGAGTATTACCGGACCGGATACACCGAAATGAGTAAATAGCATTTCTCCGAAATCATCATAAATTTTTTTGCCGTTTTCCTTTAAAATAATGCTGATGTTACGCAGCGACAGACCCTGTAAGCTTCTAACCCATTTTTCATCCGATTCAAGAGGAATAAGAGCGGGCTTTATTTCAGTTATTGTATGACCTACGGATTTTGCCATTTCATATCCATAACCGTCAGAGCCTGTAAGAGGATAGCTTTTTCCTCCCGTACACAGTATTATTTTATTTGAAAGCAGTTTCTTTCCTTTGTATGTGCTTATTCCTTTTACTTCGCCCTCTGCTGTAATGAATTCTTTCGCTCCGTCCTCCAAAAATCTTACTCTGTTTTTCGCAAGCAGCCGTCTGAATCCGTTTACAATATCAGAGGATTTATCCGATTCGGGAAAAACCCTTCCGCCGCGTTCTGTCTTTAGCTTTACTCCCTCGTTTTCCAACATATTGATAAGGTCACTGTTATCAAACCCGCGAAAAGCGCTGAACAAAAACCGACTGTTTTTAGGAACAAATTTAAGCATTTCTTCGCGGGAAGCTATATTTGTTACATTGCATCTGCCTTTGCCTGTAATAAGCATTTTTCTACCGAGCATTTTATTTTTTTCAATTATAAGAACATCTCTGCCCTCCTGCGCGGCCGCTATAGCTGCCATCATTCCGGCTGCGCCGCCTCCGATCACTATTATATCGGGCATAATTTAATCTCCTAAATTTTTTAAAACTTTTTTATTATTTTCCGTGGGCATTTTTCACTGCAAAGACCGCAGTTTACGCATTTTTCCGGATCAATTTTCGCTAAATTGTCTTCAATTGTTATAGCACCGTATTCACATACCTTAACGCACATACGGCATCCTATACATCCGATTTCGCACACCTTTGTAACTTCGGAGCTTTTTGATTCGGAGCTACAAGTTACGGTGTAATCATTCTTCGCGGGGATAAGCTCTATAAGTTTTCTGGGGCATATGTTTACACATTTTCCGCATCCTATGCAAAGGCTTTCCTTTACGAATGCCACTCCGTTATTGATAGAAATCGCGTTTTGAGGACAGACCTTCACACAGCTTCCCACACCAAGACAGCCGTAAGTACAATTTTTAGGACCGCTTGCAATTTTAAGCGCAGCAGAGCAATTATCTATCCCTACATAATCATATTTTACCGGAGACACATCACAGTTTCCGGCGCATTTCACGCGCGCAACCTTTTTTTCAAAATGATCGTTCGACCCCATTATTGACGAAATTTTCGTCGAGCATTTGGTGCCGCCCACGATACATTCGTTTGATTTAGCGTCCCCGTTTATTATCGCCTGCGCATAAGAACTGCATCCGGCATATCCGCATCCGCCGCAATTGGCGCAGGGAAGTACCTGTAAAATCAATCCCAGTCTTTCGTCTTTATCCGCTCTGAAAATTTTTGAGGCAATTCCGAGTATAATGCCGAAAACAAGCCCCATACCGCCGATAACAAGAGCGGCAACCAGTATTGTGTGTATCATTAATTACCCCTCCTTAAAATTTAAGTCCCTGAAAACCGAAAAAGGCAAGTGAAATGAGCGAGGCGGAAATCAGGGTAATTGGAAATCCTTTCATAAATTCGGGGATGTCGCATTCCTCAAGACGTTCACGTACTCCCGCAAAAAGTAGCAGGGCAAGAGTAAAACCCACCGCCGAAGCAAAAGCAAAAACAATTCCTTCGATAAAACTGTACTCGTTTTTTTGAATGAGAAGGGCGGAGCCAAGCACCGCACAGTTTGTGGTAATCAAAGGAAGATAAATTCCGAGGGATTCATAAAGATGGGGAGACAGTTTAATAAGCGCCATTTCAACAAACTGGACAAGCGAAGCGATTACAAAAATAAACGCTATTGTCTGAAGATAGCCAAGTCCAAAAGGTTCAAGCAGAAATTTCTGTATGCACCATGTAACAATAGAGGCAAGTACCATGACAAATGTTACCGCCGCACCCATTCCAACAGAGGTGTGAAGCTTTTTTGATACTCCAAGAAATGGGCATATGCCAAGAAACTTTGAAAGGACGAAATTTTCCGCAAGTATTGCCGTTATGGCAATTACAATAAGATTTTCCATTATTTTCTTCCTCCTTCATTTCTTTTAATATTTATAAGCTGAATTATACCTATTACTATCCCGAGAGTAAGGAAACCTCCGGGGGCAAGTATCATCATTGTTATGCCGTGAAAATTGTCTCCGAACAGGCTCACTCCGAAAATCCGACCCGAACCCAAAAGCTCACGGATAAAGGAGAGTACACATAAACCAAGGGTAAAACCAAGTCCTGTGCCGGCTCCGTCAAGTACCGAGAGAAGAACGTCGTTTTTAGAAGCGAAAGTCTCGGCGCGCGCCAATATTATACAATTTACAACTATAAGAGGAATAAATACTCCCAAAGAGTTATTTATTGCCGGAAAATAAGCTTTGAGCAATATTTGCATCACGGTAACGAACCCAGCAATAATAATTATGTAAGAAGCTATTCTTATTTTATTGGGAATGACTTTCCTAAGCATTGATATTACCGCGTTTGAACATATAAGAACGATAGTTGCCGTAAGACCCATACCGATAGCGTTTTTCATGGATGTACTTATGGCAAGCAGGGGGCACATTCCAAGCAGCTGAACAAATGAAGGGTTTTCTTTGAATATTCCATTTAAAAATGTGGCGAGCTTACTCATGCGGGTGTCC
>JAUZPZ010000054.1 GCA_030705675.1 Bacillota bacterium | reverse complement strand
CTTTTAGCGTAGAAAATGTATGGTTTCAAAACGGAATTGACAAATAAAAGTGGCTGTATTAAAATAACTTTCAGACAGCAAATAAAAAATATGCTCCATAGCAACAATAAACCTCTTGATTTAGCGCAAACAGCTAAAATTCAAGAGGTTTTTTATGTAATATTTTTTTACGGGGTCATTTTGCTGCGACCCTTTTTTTATCAGGAACCTTCACCTTTAATAACGCTTCTTATTGTGGTTAATATCAGCTTTATATCATGCAGCAGTGATCTTTTTGCTATATAGTCCACATCCAGATCCATCCATTCATCAAAAGAAATGTCATCACGCTGGGGCTGCACCTGCCATGTGCATGTAAGACCTGGCGTAACCGCAAGTCTAAGTTTTTCATAATCGCTATACTGCTCGACTTCCTGAGGAAGGGGCGGACGGGGGCCTACAATCGCCATATCCCCCTTAACTATATTAAACAACTGAGGAAGCTCGTCAAGACTTATTCTTCTCAAAACTCTCCCCACCCGTGTCACTCTCGGGTCCCTTTTAATTTTAAATACAGGTCCGTCCTTTTCGTTCTGTTCTTTAAGCTGATCCAGCATTTTGTCTGCACCCATTATCATTGTGCGGAATTTATACATTCTAAATTCCTCTCCGTGCCTGCCCACTCTTATTTGAATGAAAATCGGACTTCCATGCGGATCGTCAATAAAAATAATTATGTATAAAAAAAGCAGAATCGGCGACAAACATGCTATTGCAAGTAAACTTAAAATTATATCCAAAGTTCTTTTCATACGCCAATAAAACTTATGGTTTTTTTCGTAAATCTTTTTCTCCTTTTCGGTCAGCGTCTTTTCTTCATACATGTATATCTCATTCCTCCGTTTTCCCGAATTTTATTTTTTAAAAAGTCTCGGAAATATTACGGATTCTGCCGCCATATCATTGGATATTCAAAACCTTTGTTACTTATTTCTATAAAAAATAGTATTTATTAACTATTGCATCACTTTGCTACTTTTCTGACGGCAAAATCAAAATATGTCTATAAACCTTTTCAAAAGACTAATATTCCATACTTCGACTATATTCTCAATTAGACTATATCATAAAAACACCGCCGTGTCAAGGGCAATAAGCATTTTTAAAAATGTTATTATTTCCAAAAAAAGACCGCTGTTTTTAGTCATTATGCACAGCGGTCTTTGGTTTTTGTATTATGTTTATTTATATGATCCTCTATTTTTCTGTTTTTAAAACCCGTTTTTCAGCATATTTTTCGTTGTAAATCGACATTTTTCACCTGTAATTTTTTATATTAGTATTTCTGTTTTACAATACTGAAACCGAGCCCTGATTTCCTATATTTCTCGTAAGATAAAGCTTTTTTTATACAATTATAAAAATAATGGTTATGCTTATATATATCCAGCCGTTAACAACCATATGTCAGGAATATATAAGCACTCAAATGCCATATTGTCTGCCGTTTCATTCTTTTAACAAGAACAAAAATTAAAATTTAAATTTTATGGGTTTTATTTTTTTATTTTATATGTTATAATAAAAATATTATAAAATTTTTAAAAACCTCAAATAAATTTAATATGAATAAACCCGGACGATAAAGATTTTAAGCTGTAAATTTGACCGTACTATAATTTTTAAAGAAAGTATGCAGCAGACGTAAATTGTAATGAAAAATTTCAGTAATAATCAACAAAAAAATAAGGGAAGTGATAAAAAAATGAATTTGCTTCATCTAAAATATGCGGTCGAAATAGCAAAAGCAAAATCAATAAGTAAAGCCGCCGAAAACCTCTACATGGCGCAGCCAAACCTCAGCCGTGCCATAAAAGAGCTTGAAGAGTCACTCGGCATCACTCTTTTTGAACGGACGACAAAGGGAATAACGATTACTCCAAAAGGCAAAGAATTTTTGAATTACGCCGAAAAAATCCTTAAGCAAATAGATGATATCGAAGCAATGTTTAAAGAGGATAAAGACGACAAGCAGCGTTTCTCCGTTTCTGTCCCCAGAGCAAGCTACATTGCTCATGCCTTTACTCAATTTTCAAAAAAAATTGACCCTGATAAACCTGCCGAGCTTTTTTATAAGGAAACAAATTCAGACCGTGCCATAAAAAATATTTTATACGCGGGGTACAACTTAGGTATCTTGAGATATTCCTCCGATTACAACAAATACTTTAATGAAATGCTTGATGAAAAGAATTTCTATTTTGAAATTCTTACCGAATTCACATATGTTGTCGTAATGTCAAAGCATCATCCCCTTGCATCCATGGAAGAATTGAACTTTTCAGACCTTACTCCATACATAGAGATAGCTCATGCCGACCCGTTTGTTCCTTCGCTCCCGCTTTCCGTCGTAAAAAAAGAGGAACTCCCCGACAACATTCAAAAACGTATTTTTGTTTTTGAAAGGGCAAGCCAGTTTACATTGCTTAGCAACAATCACAATACCTTTATGTGGGTATCGCCGCTTACAGACGATATTATGGAAAAATACGGCCTTATACAAAAAAGATGCCCTTCTAATACAAAAGTGTACAAAGATGTTTTGATATACCTAAGGGACTACCGGTTAAGCAATCTTGACAATCTTTTTATAGAAGAAGTATATAATGCGACAAAGAAATTTATATGAGCGGTTTTTGCGGATTTTTATATCAATACAACGCGTACGTATCCGCGGCATAGCCGCTTCCTTCCTGTTCGATAATATGTCGTAAGAAAATGAAAATATACGCATATAATATATTGCTGTATAAAAAGATAAGTTTTTTCTAAAATCGGAATACATCTGTTTTCCGAAATATTATTTTTATCTGCATTGTTAATTTTTTATCATATATCAAAAATAATATATTGGTATATAATATATATATTTTACAAATCAGGAAAAGAGTGTTAAAATTTTAACAAAGGGAGTTGTTGCGGCGCGTACACTCCCTAAGAATATAAAAATATTCAGTTAATTCTTTGACTGCCGTTAATATGAAAATCCGAAAACGGTAATCAGATCCAATAAACGTGAAAAGGAGAATGGATATGGACAAAAAAATTTATGACATTGTCGACAGTCCTGAAAAGCTGGAGCAGGCGATTGGAAAAGTAAGAGAGGCACAAAAGATTTTTTCTACGTTTACACAACAGCAGGTAGACAAAATTTTTCTCGCCGCCGCTATCGCCGCCAATAAGGCGAGAATTCCTCTTGCAAAAATGGCAGTAGAGGAAACAGGCATGGGTGTTGCGGAAGATAAAGTAATAAAAAACCATTATGCTTCCGAATATATTTATAATGCTTACAAAGACACTAAAACCTGTGGCGTGCTTGAAGAAGATACAGCATACGGCATAAAAAAAATTGCCGAACCTATCGGTGTAATAGCCGCGGTTATTCCCACAACTAACCCCACTTCAACCGCAATATTTAAGACGCTTATATCTCTTAAAACACGTAACGGTATAATAATCAGCCCCCATCCCAGGGCAAAGAACTGTACAATAGAAGCGTCAAAGCTTGTGCTTGAAGCCGCCGTCACTGCCGGTGCTCCTGAAGGAATAATTTCGTGGATTGATGTCCCCAGCCTTGAAATGACAAATATGGTAATGAAAGAAGCGGACATTATCCTCGCAACGGGCGGCCCGGGAATGGTAAAATCCGCTTATTCAAGCGGGAAACCCGCCATTGGCGTAGGCCCCGGAAATACTCCGGCAATCATTGACGACACTGCCGATATTATACTTGCCGTAAACTCGATTATTCACTCAAAAACATTTGACAACGGTATGATATGTGCATCTGAGCAGTCAGTAATCGTTCTTGATAAAATATATTCAGCAGTAAAGAAGGAATTTGCCGAGCGCGGCTGCTACTTCCTAACTCCCGAAGAAACTGAAAAGGTAAGAAAAACCATTATTATAAACGGTGCCCTCAACGCTAAGATCGTAGGACAGTCGGCATATAAAATTGCATCTCTTGCGGGAGTTGATGTTCCCGAAAAGACAAAAATCATTATAGGCGAGGTTGAAAGCGTTGAACTTTCAGAAGAATTTGCTCACGAAAAGCTTTCCCCCGTTCTTGCAATGTACAAAGCAAAATCTTTTGACGAGGCAATAGAAAAAGCGCAGAGGCTTATCGCGGACGGCGGTTACGGCCACACCTCCTCTGTTTATCTTGACGCTGTTTCTGAAAAGGATAAGCTGGATAAATTTGCGGCGCACATGAAAACCTGCCGTATACTTGTAAATACTCCCTCCTCGCACGGCGGTATAGGCGACCTGTACAACTTCAAGCTTACCCCTTCTCTTACGCTTGGCTGCGGCTCGTGGGGCGGCAACTCCGTTTCGGAAAATGTAGGCGTAAAGCATCTTATAAATATTAAAACTGTTGCCGAGAGGAGAGAAAATATGCTTTGGTTCAGAAGTCCCGAAAAAATTTATATTAAAAAAGGCTGTCTGCCTGTTGCTCTTGATGAACTTAAAAATGTAATGGGCAAAAAGAGAGTATTTATAGTAACAGACTCTTTCCTATACCAAAACGGCTATACAAAGCCAATAACAGATAAGCTTGACGAAATGGGAATAACCCATTCTACATTCTTTGATGTAGCTCCCGACCCGACTCTTGTCTGCGCAAAAGAAGGCACAGCTCAAATGACGGCATTCGCTCCCGACTGCATCATAGCTTTAGGCGGCGGAAGCGCCATGGATGCCGCGAAAATAATGTGGGTTATGTATGAACATCCCGAAGCCGACTTTATGGATATGGCAATGCGTTTTGCGGACATAAGAAAACGTATTTACACATTCCCAAAAATGGGCGAAAAGGCGTATTTCATTGCAATTCCGACATCTGCCGGAACAGGCTCCGAGGTAACTCCCTTTGCAGTTATCACAGATGAAAAAACCGGCGTAAAATATCCTCTTGCCGATTATGAGCTTATGCCCAATATGGCAATTGTAGATACCGACCTGCACATGACGGCACCCAAAGGGCTTACGGCGGCTTCCGGCATTGACGCTGTAACCCACGCTCTTGAAGCTTATGCTTCCATGCTGGCTACAGACTATACCGACAGTCTCGCGCTTCGCTCACTTAAAATGGTGTTTGAAAACCTTCCTCTCGCTTATGATAACGGACGCACCGATATTGCCGCAAGGGAAAAAATGGCTAATGCGGCTACAATGGCAGGTATGGCTTTTGCAAACGCATTTCTGGGCGTATGCCACTCAATGGCGCATAAGCTCGGTTCTTTCCATCATCTTCCCCACGGCGTCGCAAACGCTCTTATGATAGACGAGGTACTTCGTTTCAACGCTGAAGAAATACCCGTAAAAATGGGAACTTTCTCGCAATATGACCATCCTCATACTTTGGCGAGATATGCCGAGATTGCCGACTATCTTGGAATTAAAGGAACAAATGACAGTGAAAAGCTTGAAAATCTTATTGCCGCAATAGATGCTCTTAAAGAAAGAGTAGGCATAAAGAAGAATATCAAAGACTACGACATAGATGAAAAAGATTTTCTTGACAGACTTGACGAAATGACCGAACAGGCTTTTGACGACCAGTGCACAGGTGCCAATCCGAGATATCCTCTTATGAGCGAAATAAAACAAATGTATCTTAACGCTTATTACGGTAAGAATGAACGTGTGTAAGGAGGGGAAATGAAATGAAATTTGACAGAATTATTGAGGTACGAACCAATAAAACAATATATCAAAGCGGTGATTCGGCTGTAAAATTATTTGATTCGGATTATTCCAAGGCTGATGTTCTTAACGAGGCATTGAACCAGGCGCGTATTGAAGAAACCGGTCTTAATATTCCCAAAATAAAAGAGGTAACTATTATAGAGGACAAATGGGCTATTGTATCCGACTATATAGAAGGAAAAACACTTGCCCAGCTTATGGAGGAAAACCCCGATAAGTTTGATGAATATTTAGAGCTTTTTGTTGATTTGCAACTACATGTTCACAGCATGAAAGCTCCCCTGCTCAACAAGCTTAAAGACAAAATGGACCGTAAAATAGCACTTACCAGCCTTGACGCAACAACGCGCTATGACCTGCACACAAGGCTTGCGGGAATGCCGCGCCATAACAAGGTATGCCATGGTGATTTTAACCCCAGCAACATAATAATCAAACCTGACGGCACTCCCTATCTTCTCGACTGGGCGCACGCCACTCAGGGGAATGCCTCCGCGGATGTTGCAAGAACATATCTTTTGTTCTGTCTTGAGGGCAATACCGAAGGCGCGAAAAAATATCTTGATTTATTCTGCAAAAAAAGCGATACCGCAAAGCAGTATGTTCAGAAATGGATGCCCATTGTCGCCGCTTCTCAATCAGTTAAAGGTAAACCCGAAGAACGCGAGTTCTTACTTTCATGGGTTAATGTAGTTGATTACGAGTAAAAAGAATTTGAAACGAAAATAAGATAGCATTTTCAGTCAGCTGACAAACCTCTTGTTGGGGGGTTAAAGGGGGTTTCCCCCTTTTTTCAATTTGCGGGTTTCGAGGGCTTTGCCCGCAAAACCCGCTCCCTGCAAGGGCTGCGGCGGTGAGCCGCACGTAGAGTGTAAGCCCTTGTTCGAAAGAAAAGTGGTAGCGAAGCGTGCTTTTCTTTCGGAGTGATGACTTTGTCATCACTCTCATTTTATGTTATCTTATTTTTTTATTCCCATCTTTAAAAGGGCAAAGCAATGGGGCTGTTTTAAAACAGCCCCTCATTACCTGCGCTTTAAAATGTAGTTTTGTCTCTTAGCTTCCGTATCATTGCCCTTAAATTACTTCTGTGAAGGAGCACCTACAGGGCATGTATCAGCACAGCTGCCGCAATCAATGCAAGCATCGGCATCAATTACATAAATAGAATCTCCCTCTGAAATACAGGATACGGGACATTCGGCAGCGCAAGCTCCGCAGCTTATGCAATCTTCATTAATAAAATAAGCCATTTTCATTACACCTCCTATTTTTCTAAGGCTTTAAAAATTTAAAACCCTATTAACTGTTTTATACATAAAAGGTTTTACCTTTAATGCCTGTTTAATCTTCTAGCTCTTTAAGCTCCTGCATAGTGTGATTATCAATTTTCTGTTCCGCATTTTTTATTATTTTTATTTCATTAGCCTTATACGGTTTCACATTATCGTTGCTCTCAAGCCTCACGTCGGCAGTCTGCCGTATGACATTGACGTTCACCACAACGCCTTTACCGTCCGTCGTCTGCACAACAGCCCCTGTTTTCGGCATATTCTTTCCAAGCTGCTCATATGCCTCCTGTTCGTATTTAAGACAGCACATCAGCCTTCCGCAATTTCCCGAAATTTTCGTGGGGTTAAGCGACAGACTCTGTTCTTTAGCCATTTTTATGGATACCGGTATAAATTCTCCCAGAAAGCTTTTGCAGCATAACTCCCTGCCGCATATTCCAACCCCTCCGAGAGCCTTTGCCTCATCTCTTACGCCTATCTGACGCAATTCTATTCTTGTTCTGAAAGTAGCCGCCAAATCTTTTACCAGCTCACGAAAATCAATTCTGCCGTCAGCTGTGAAATAAAAAGAAACTTTACTCCCATCAAAAGTATATTCGACGTCTACAAGTTTCATATCAAGATTATGCTTTTTCGCCTTTTCAACAAATATTCCAAAGGCTTTTTCTTCCTTTTTCTTATTATCCTCCACCTGCTTGCGATCAGCATCTGTTGCTTTATACACAACGGGTTTCAGCGGCGAAGCCAAACTTTCATCCGCAATAGTGCGGTTTGCTATAACAATTTCGCCAAACTCCACTCCACGGGCAGTCTCAACAATAACATTGTCGCCAATTTCAAGACTTATTTCCCCGGGCGCAAAGTAATAGGTTTTCCCAACCTTTTTAAATCTTACTCCTACTATTTCAACCATTTATTTCCTCCAGACCGCCAAACACCATACTCATAACTGCAAGGTTATAGTTGATATTCCGCTGCAAGTTTTCATCAGCCGCAAGTATATCCTGCATTACCCTGATGATGCGTTCTGTCTTTATTTTTTCTGCGGCAGCCATTATTCTGTCCGCATAATCCGCATTTACGACGAGTGCTTTTGCGCCTATTTTATACATAAGCATGTCCCTAAAAAAACTGAGTATGCATTCAAAAAATTCTTTTGTAAGACCGCTGCTATCCTTCTTTGCCATATCCGAAATAGGTATAATATTACGGTTTAAGGCAAGTTCAAACAGCCGTTCAAATGTAGTCCTTCTAAGCGCTGAAAACTCTTCATTTTCCGCAAGCCTTTTACCCTTCCCCGTATTGCCATTTGAATATGCCGCAATAAAATCTATTTCCTTATCTGAAATTAAAGTGTTCTCCCTCAAAAATTGCTTTATTTCCTCTCCCGAATAAGGCTGCATTGTAAGTATCGTCGATCGCGACTTCACCGTATCCAACATATCTTTCACGGAAGAAACGGTAAGCAGAAAAACGACATACTCGGGAGGCTCCTCAAGTACTTTCAGAATAGCATTTTGCGCTTGAGGCATTGCAATTTCAAAATCATTTATCACTATGACTTTTTTCTCCGAAGTATATGGGCGGACGTAAATATCGGCTATCATTTTCCTTACCACATCAACCCCAATTTTTTTCTTGTCTTCCTCCGGCAAAATATACTCTATATCGGGGTGTGTCCCCGCCTGTGCCATGACGCAGTCCTTGCAATATCCGCACGCGTTATGATTTTCGCACACTATCATCTGTGCAAGAAGCTGTGTAAGAGTACTCTTGCCCATACCTTTTTCGCCTTCAATGGCATAACAGTGATTAAGAGTATCTTTCTTCAAGGCAGTTTCAAAAAGATTTTTAATTTTCTCCTGACCTATAAATGCTTTTTTCATCATATTTCAGTCTTTCGATGTATACATTAAACATATCCATATTAATTATACAATAGATATTTGGAAAAATCAAGTATTTATTTCAACTTAACCTTTATTTCTTGACTTTTTTTAAAATGTGAGGTATAATTTGTTCAAAAAGGAGAGTGCTAAGTGAAAATTATAATTGACCGTTTTGAGGGAGATTTCGCCGTGGTTGAAATAAGCGCGGGCGACTTCGCCAATATGCCCAAAACCCTTGTTCCGTCTGGCACAAAGGAGGGCGACGTTTTATCAATCGAAATTGATAAGGGTGAAACCGAGCGGCGAAAAAAAGAAATCGACGACCTTATGAATAACCTGTTCAAATAAGCGGGGGTACAATATGGACTTTTTAAAACTGGGTTTGATTATTCTCGTTTTTATTATAGTTTCTTTCTTTCTTTACTGGCAAAACCACGATATAGTAACCTCCTCTTATACTTACAAAAACAAAAAAATTCCGAAATCCATGAATGGGTATAAGATAATTCACATATCTGACCTGCACTTTGCCGAGTTTGGGCGCGGCAACAAAAATCTTTTAAGAAAAATCAAAATCAAGCATCCCGATATTATCGTAATAACCGGCGATATTATAGATAACAGCAAAAATATAAATTCTTCCCTTTTATTTGCCGAAAGCGCGTCAAAAATCGCGCCTGTATATTATGTTACCGGCAATCACGAATACTATATGTCCGAAATCAACCGTATCATACTTATAGAGGGTCTTAAAAAGAGGGGCGTTAACCTACTCTGTGATAAAACCACGCGCCTTTTTGAAAACTGTTATCTTATAGGTCTTGACGACCAAAGCCTTGAAAACGACACATTGAAAGCCTTATCCCATCCACTCCCCGCGGATGCATTAAAAATTGTGCTTGCGCATAAACCGCACCATATTAGCCTCTATGCACAAAACGAGGCGGATCTGGTACTGTGCGGCCACGCTCACGGCGGTCAGATAAGGCTGCCTTTTATAGGAGGCATATTTTCGCCCGGTCAGGGACTGTTTCCCAAATATACCGCCGGAATGCACAGAAAAAGCAATACCGACATGATAGTAAGCCGCGGTCTTGGAAACAGCGTTTTCCCTTTCAGAGTTTTCAACCGTCCCGAACTCGTTTGTATTGTTTTTCACAGCACCCATACGTAATCTTAACACGGAGGAAAAATATTTTGAAAAAATATAAAGTATTGAGCTTTGATGTTTTTCAAACGCTCGTCGATGTAAATAAAAGAATTCCTCACATTTGGCAAGGCATTCTGAAAGAAAAATATACCAAAGACAGGGGAATTGCAGGTGCAAATGCCATTTTACAATCCTTTCCGAAAGTTTATGAAAAGGTGATTTCATCATCTTTCAGAAATATGGAGGATGTATACATGGAATGCGTCTCAAATGCCGTGGCGGAGCTGAACTTCACCGCCGGCGTAGAGGATGTGGCTTACAATCTTATGTTTCAGCACGGAATGGCTCCTATATATGATGATGTTCCGGAAGTTATCCGCAAGCTTTACAAAAAATATAGAATAGTAATATCCAGTGATTCAAATCATCTGATGGTAGACCCCATACTTAAGAATTTTTCCTTTGAAAATTCTTTTATCTCCGACGATTTAAAATGCTATAAGGGAGATGCGACAGGGAAATTCTTTAAAACCGTACTTAAAACTCTGCAAATTCATCCTTCGGAGATTTTGCATATAGGCGACAGCTCGGCGGACGTTACCGGGGCGCACTTTGCCGGTATCGACGCATGCTGGATAAACCGGGAACGCCGTATATTGCATAACAATATAAAGCCGGATTATGATGTTACAAATTTTTCTGAGCTTTTAAATATTTTACTATGAAAAACCGCGCTTCCGGTTATATGGGTATAACCGAAAACGCGGTTTTTTCATATCACTATACCGCCGTTTGGACTTATTACCTGTCCGGTAATGAAATCTCCTCCGTCTGACGCTAAAAACAATATTGTTTTCGCGACGTCCGACGGAAGACCTATGACCCCAAGCGGCGTTTCCTGCTTAATTTCATTTATAGCTTCTTCGTTCAAATTCGAGTTCATGTCCGTCATTATTACTCCCGGAGCAACACAGTTTACCTGTATTCCGCTTGGTCCAACTTCTTTTGCCAGCGCCTTTGTCATACCGATAATAGCAGCTTTAGAAGCCGAATAATGCACTTCACACGAACCTCCTGTTACTCCCCACATTGAGGAAATGTTTATTATTTTCCCCCTGTGCTCTTTTATCATATATTTTAGTGCGGCTTTTGTACAATTAAATGCGCCTTTTACATTCACCTCAAACATTCTGTCCCATTCTTCACCGGTTATATCCGTAAAGAGCTTTTGCTGGGCAATTGCCGCATTATTTACAAGCACATCAAGCGTGCCGAAGCATTTTAGCGCCTCATCTATAACCAGCTCCGCTTCCTTCTCTTTTGATACATCGGCTTTGACCGCTATTCCTCCTAT
>JAUZPZ010000053.1 GCA_030705675.1 Bacillota bacterium | reverse complement strand
GACACGATATAAAGTGGCTGGTAAAAATGCTTTACAGGGCGAAAAAAGTAGATAAGTGTGTCTTGTTTCATGTTAAAACGGTTAAGGGAAAAGGATATGCACCTGCTGAAAAACAGCCTCAAATGTACCACGGAGTTTCAAAGTTCAACTATCGTCTCAGAAAGATAGATAATAATAAAAGGGATTATTCGACGGTATTTGGGGAAGAGCTTATTAAAATTGCAGAAAAAAACAAACGGGTTGTTGCCGTAACGGCAGCCATGCCGTCAGGCACAGGTTTGATAGAATTTGCCGAAAAATTTCCAAAGCGTTTTTTTGACGTTGGAATTGCGGAGCAGCACGCTGTTACTACAGCCGCCGGAATGGCAATAAATGGTCTTATACCCGTAGTTCCGATATATTCGACATTTATGCAGCGAGGCTTTGACTCCATACTGCATGACGTTTGTTTTCAAAATTTACATGTTGTGCTATGCGGAGACCGCGCGGGAATTGTAGGGGAGGACGGAGAGACCCACCAGGGAGTTTTTGACCTTTCTTTTATGAGAATGATGCCCAACATGACAATACTTGCACCTGCTGATTTTAATCAGCTTAAAGCCATGCTTAAGTATGCCGTCAACAGGCATAATTCACCTATATTTATACGTTATCCCAGAGGCGGGGAAGATGCGGACGTTTCAAAAAGTGCACGTAACTTTGAATGCGGCAAAGCGGAGATAATAAAAGAAGGAAAAGATGTCTGCATAATTGCGGCGGGGCGCATGACCGCAAAGTCCATAAAAACAGCAGAAATACTCGAGAGCAGAGGCATAAGCACAAAGGTTATTGATGTGCGTACGGTTAAACCGCTTGACAGAGAAACCATTCTTAACGCGCTCAAAGGAATATCTCTTGCCGTAACTGTAGAAGATAACATTATTGACGGTGGAATGGGAGAGGAACTGCTCCGAATTATAAACGATTCAAAAGAAAAAACGGATTTTTTGATAAAAGCATATGAATGTGGACAGATTGAGCACGGAAAAGCCGATGAACTTATGAAACTGTGCAAAATGGACAGTGAAAGCATTGCGGATGAAATTACCGCCCGTATACGGAGGTAGTCGTTATGTCGGAAAGAATAGACATTTCTCTTGTGCGTCAGGGTTTCGCAAAAAGCCGTGAAAAGGCAAAAGCAATGATTAACGGCGGCTCTGTCTTTGCGGACGGAGAATGCATACACAAATCCTCATTTTTGGTAACTGACGATACGAAAATTGAAATACGGGGAGAAATTTTACCCTATGTCGGCCGGGGAGGATATAAACTTGCAAAGGCCCTCGATGTTTTTAAAATTGACTTGCGCGGGAAAACCGCAATTGACATGGGCGCATCAACCGGAGGATTTACCGATTGTATGCTTAAAAACGGGGCGGCAAAGGTTTATGCGGTGGATGTGGGCAAAGGACAGCTATCACAGGAACTAAGCACAGATCCGAGAGTCATTAATATGGAAAGCACAAATATACGAGAAATGAAAAAGAATGATATTAATGATGAAATTGATTTTATTTCTATTGATACTTCATTTATTTCACTTAAATATATTCTGCCCGCGGCATTTATGTATATAAAAGAGGACGGAAAAATTGTTGCGCTTATAAAGCCACAGTTTGAGGCGGGGAGAGGAAATATAGGAAAAAACGGTATAGTAAAAGATAAAAAAATACATTTTAGCGTTATTGAAGGAATATATAATTTTGTGACGGAAAATGGATTTACACCGGCGGGCATAACGGTTTCTCCAATAAAAGGAGGAGACGGAAATGTTGAATATCTTATTCTCATTGATAGAAGCCAAAAACCTTTTGATGTCAAATATATAAGGAATATAGCGGGAGAAAAGACATGAAAATTGTAACCTTTAATGTACGTTGCGTATGGAAAGGAACGGACGGAATAAACTCTTTTGTAAACCGCTCGGGACTTATCCTTGACAAAATAGGGCAGGAGAAACCCGATATAATAGCTTTTCAGGAAGTTACGGATAAAATATATGATTTTTTCAAGAAAAATCTTGTCGGATATGAAATAGCGGGTCACGGAAGGGATAAAAACTATGACGGCGAAGGGGTATTTATTGCTTACCGGCGGGACAGCGTTAATCTTTATAGTTTAAATGTTTATTGGCTGTCGGATACTCCGGAAGTTCCCGGATCGCGGTTTGAAGTGCAGAGTGAGTGTCCTCGTACATGTGCCGAAGCAATGCTTAAATGCCGTGAAAGCGCCTTGCCCATACGTGTTTATAACGTGCATCTTGATCACACCAAGGGCACGGCGGGAGACAATATCAGAACAAAGGAACTGAATCAAATAATTCAAAATATAAATAAAAATAATTTCATACAGTTCATGCCGTCATTTGTTTTGGGTGATTTTAATGCAAAACCCTCCGAAAGATGTATAGAAACTTTTGAAAGAAAACTATACCTAAAAATGAAAGATGTTTCGGCAAAACTTGGTGACACCTTTCACAATTTTAAAGGAGAAACGTCTACCACAGCAAAAAAAATTGATTATATATATACGGATATAAAAACAGCCACAAAGCTTGTTAGTGTTGAAAAATGGACCGACTTTTCCGACGGAATATACCTTTCGGATCACTATCCGATATGCGCGGAGTTTCAATTATAACTCGCGATTTATTTCATAAAGTATCCGGTTGCCTTTTTTACCGACGCGCCGTATAACCCCTATACTATTTAAACAGTTCAACGCCCATCCCGCAATTTTTTGTGAGACATGGGCGTTTTTGCTATAGTCCGAGGTTGAAAAAGGGGAGGGCATACCGGAGGGAATAAGCTGGGTAAAATCATCTAAAGAAGCTATATAAAGGGTATCAATTAATTTTAAAGGATACCGCTCAATTCTTGTCGAACCTCTTTTTTTGTCGTAACTCCAGCCGTTAAGAACACGAATCTCCTCAATCTCCGTTCCCAAAAAACAAAACCTGATATTGGGATAAGAAAGATAAGGTTTTATTTTATAAAGCTCATAAAACGCTTCAAAATATGTACCCGTTTTGGGGGATTTTCTCTTTTTTGTAACTTCGCCCGTTTCTGGATTAAGCCATGTCAGCCATTTTGTTTTGGCATATGGAAACACAATGGTAACGGTATTGTCTTTCAAAAACAAATCCAGTTTTTTTCGCAGATTATTAAAAGAGCGCGTTTGAATTTCAATTATACCATGCTCATTGCATATGTCCGCAACCATTCGCCCTATTTTTATTTCGTGCAAACTGTCGTCAGGTTCAAAATAATACTTTAGGGTAGAGTGCAGAATTTTTTCTTTATATGTTCCTATTCCGTTCGCCTGTTTCAGGTTACGGCCTTTTTTCAGGGCGTCTTCCCAATTTCCTTTTATCATCATTTAATTTGCACCTACCAAAAACAGAGCCGATGGAATTCATCGGCTCATAAATAGTTTAATCACTTATTTTTTTCATGCCTTTTTCAGAATTATCAAACACCTCACCGGTTTTAATATCAATATAAAATACGGCAATAGGCGTTAAATCGTCGCTTTCAGAAGCAATCCAAAACATGTAACAATTTCTTGATTTACCTTCCGATGTAAGAAGGATATTATTGCAGCTATCTTCAAAACTTAAAGTAACGTCTCGGCCATACAGTGATTTCGCAAAGCCAAGCACCTTTTCTTTTGCCAGTTCAAATGATATTACATTTTCACCGATGAGGTCTGTTCGGTCGCTTTCCTCATCTTCGTCAGAATTGTCTTCATCGGAAGAATTTTCAGCTCCCTTTGGAGTGGGCATATCCACCTCTATGTCCTCAATATCGCAGTCGTCCTCATATTCGGGTTCGCTGCAAGTGCAATTATCGCATTCTTCATTACATTTCCAATCGCATTCGTCAAATGCCAATCCGCATCTTTCGCAGTATTGTTTAAGACTGAAATTCGGATGGGTCTCTTTAAACTTTCTCCATGCATATGCACCTGCGGTGGCTGCAGCTATTCCAAATCCGATTCCGGCTACAAAAGCGGTTTTCGTATGGTTTTTTCTTTCGGGGTAAAAAGTCATTTTTCGTTCCTCCTTATATTTTTCTCTCCGTCATAATCTTCGGATTGTATTTCTATTACTTGAACTTTTTTATGCCGTTTAAGCTTTTTCATTATTGCGATAGCGGTAATTACAGTTATTGCTCCCGTAGCGCCTACTATAATTCCGTAACGCACAAGCTCTTCTTTTTCCGATTTGCTTAAATATGCTTTCTGTAATAAATCGGGCAGTTCGGAAATAATCTTTTTAAGATCGTCCATTGTGTACTTCATAACAAATAGCCTCCTATATTTTATTCTTATTTATTTAAAAATATTCAGTATTGACAAATTTCTCGCCTTTTTGGGTAATTTTTACCCTTCCGTTTGTAACCGACATCATACTCTTTTCAAGGCTTTCTCCACATTCAGACGGAACGCCGACAATGATCTCGACTTTATCTGTAAAAATCGTGTCTTCTGTGATATATCCGTCGGTTTTAAGGCTGTGCTGAATGTTGCCGAGCAAGTCATACGAACAAATTATGCTGTAAATTTTTGAAAGACGCATTAAAACAGGTCCGGCAGCTGCAATTGCTTCAGAGGCGGCTGATGAATATGCCTTCACAAGACCTCCGGTTCCGAGTAGTATCCCTCCGAAATATCTTGTGACAACAACCGCAGTATCGGTAAAATTTGCTTTTCTTATAGCGTCAAGTGTTGGTAAACCCGCCGTTCCGGACGGTTCTCCATCATCTGTAAAGCGATTAATATTGTCTTTACGGGTTACATAAGCATAAACATTATGGGTTGCGTCACGGTGTTTCTGTTTTATCTCAGTTACAAACTCAATTGCTTCTTCTTCACACTGAACTGGTTTTGCATAACCTATAAAACGTGATTTTTTTTCAAAAAGCTCTATTACCGAAGGCTGAAGTATTGTTTTATATTCAACAATCATTCTTCCTTTACCTCATAATCTGTATATTTATACTCGTATTTTTTATCAATAATAACAGATGCCTGTATACCGTTTTCTACATAATTTTCACAAAGCAGCTTGCCTTCCTCTCTAAGTTGAGATACCAAAGAGGCGTTATCGTAGGGAATAAGCAGGTCAATTTTCCGGCTGCCGGAAGAAAGTTTTTTTGTAACCGCCGCCATAAGCTCGCTTATGCCGCGGTTTTCGGTTGCGGAAATATATACGCTGTCTTCATCTCCCTTGTGCCATATATTTTCAATATCACACTTATTAAAAACCTTTATTGTAGGCTTATTTGTACAACCAAGTTCGGATAACAGCTTTTCGGAAACATTCAATTGAACTTTATATTCAGGATTGCTTATATCATTTACAATCAGCAGCAAATCGGCGGATACAGCTTCCTCAAGAGTTGATCGAAACGCTTTTATAAGATGATGGGGAAGCTTTCTTATAAAACCTACGGTATCCATTAAAATAACGGTCCTGCCGTCATTAAGTTCAAGTGCGCGCGCCGTTGGATCAAGAGTGGCAAACAACTTATTTTCCGAAAGTACACCCGCATCAGTGAGTAAATTCATCAAAGTGGATTTTCCCGCGTTGGTATATCCTACAAGCACTACTGTCTGAAAACCGTCTTTATTGCGCCTTTCACGCATAAGGGAGCGGCGTTTTTCAACATCTTTAAGCTCACTTTCAAGAGTTTCTATGCGGCGCCTTATATGTCTTTTGTCGGTTTCCAGCTGACTTTCACCGGGACCGCGAGTCCCGATACCTCCTCCCAGCCTCGACATTTCCGTTCCACGCCCGGACAGACGGGGAAGCATATATTTAAGCTGTGCAAGCTCAACCTGCAATTTTCCCTCATTAGAGGTTGCCCTTGAAGCAAATATGTCAAGAATAAGAGTTGAGCGATCTATAACACTGATACCTATCACTTTTTCCATGTTTTTTTGCTGTGTCCCCGAAAGCTCGTCATCCACAATTACCAAATCCACATCGTTTAAATCGCAGAAATCAGCCAATTCACGTAATTTTCCCTCACCGAGATAAGTCGCATTTTCGGGAGAAGGGCGCGACTGCGTCATTATTCCTATAACACTTGCTCCAGCCGTTTCGGCCAGCTCTTTTAACTCATTTAAGGTTGACTCCGAGGTATACTCATCACCAATTTTGCCTGTAATAACTCCCACAAGTACTGCATTTTCAGTTTTATTCTGCAATATTTCAGCCATACGACCTCCGTAACTTTAAAACCATATTTATCCTGTCATTTTAATATTTGCAATAATACATAAAATCAATTATAGTATATCACAATATTTGGAAAATTTCAACAATAAAGTAAAATAATATTTGTCTTATAATTTTACAAAATTTACTTGATTTTACAGGAGATAAATGTTAAAATAAAGCTAAAGATACAGCTATTAAGTAAATTTTCTTATCAGGAGAATCTCAAATGAAAAAGTTTTCAGGACTAACAAGTGCTGAAGTTACTCAGCGGCGAAGAAACGGCGAATATAACAAAAGCCTTAAAAAAACTACAAAAAGCATCGGAAAAATTATTGCCGACAATGTATTTAGTTTTTTCAATATCATTAATATAATTCTCTTTTTTTTAATTATGCTTACAGGTCAGTACAAAAACGCCTTCTTTATAGGGGTTCTTTTTACAAATACCCTTACCGGCATTTTTCAGGAAATGCGCGCAAAGCGTACAGTAGACCGTCTTTCGGTAATAAATGAAAGCACGGCGACTGTTATACGTAACGGAATAGAAGAAAAAATCCCCTGCCCAGAAATTGTAAAAGACGATATTATTTTGTTCACAAAAGGATGCCAGGCATCTGTCGACTGTCGTGTTCTCGACGAAGAAAATCTTTCGGCGGACGAATCACTTTTGACGGGAGAAAATCTTCCTATAAGAAAAACAGAAGGAGATTTATTGCTTTCCGGCAGTTACATATTGGGCGGTAAGGGATACGCAAAAGCAGAAACAGTGGGAGAAAAGTGCTATAGCGCACTACTTACCGTAAAAGCAAAACAGCACAAAAAGGCGCACTCTGAAATTCTTGCGGATGTAGAGAAAATCGTTCGCATAATGTCTTTTTTAATTGCCCCTGCCGGAATTCTTCTTTATATAGTCCAAATGGCTCTGTCAGGACTTACATGGCAGGCAAATGTTGTAAGAACGGTTGCCTCAATGATAGGCATGATTCCAAACGGCCTGGTTTTGCTTATTACAGCCGCATATTGTCTTGGCGTCTATCGCGTATCATATCATAACGCATTGGTTCAGGAACCCGCAATTATGGAAATTTTCTCAAGCACCGATGTGATATGCTTTGACAAAACAGGTACACTTACAGATGGCGCAATGCATTTGACAGAGATAAATACAGATACCGGCTTAACCGAAATAAAACAAATACTTAAATGTATAGCAGACGCGGATATATTTGAATTTTCACAGGCGTTGTATGAATATGCGGCGGATGTAAAGCTTTGTCATTACGAAAAATTGGGAAAAACCAAAGAGATAATTTTAAACGGAAATCTTTACCGTATAAAAAAAATAAGCGACAGAAGCGCCGAACTTTATACAAACGGGAAAAAAACAGCTCAGATTTATTTTGATGAAAAAGTAAGGACAGAAATCCCCAAAACCATAGAATATTTCGATAAGCATGGAGTGGAAATAAAAGTCATTTCCGGAGACAATCCGGTATATGCGTCAAAAATCGCAAAAAAAGCGGGAATAAAAAGCGCAGAAAAATATATAGATATTAGCGGAATGGACGAGTCCGAAATCGCGAAAGTCGCACATAATTATACAGTTTTCGGAAGGGTTTCGCCGGAACAAAAGCAATGGATTGTGCGCGCTCTTAAAAAAAGTGGACTAAAGGTTTCAATGGCGGGCGACGGAGTAAACGATCTGCTTGCCTTGCGCGAGGCGGACTGTGGAATTTCCCCGCTCAGCGGCACAGATGCCGCACGCGGCGTATCGGGAATCATACTGATGAATTCGGATTTTTCGGCTCTCCAAAAAGTATTCGAGGAGGGCAGATGTGCAATAAATAATATTCAGAAAGCCTCATGCTTATATTTAAATAAAACAGCATATTCACTTATTCTTACCGTATTTACAATTGTTTACGCTATATTCGGAACTGTACATTATCCATATGAACCCATACAGCTTACGGTAATCAGCCTTTTTGCCGTCGGTATTCCTTCGGCACTTATCGCGCTTGAGAAAAACAACAGAAAATTAAAGGACCGCTTTTTAAGCATAGTGCTTTCGCGATCCATACCCGCCGGTCTGTCTATAGCTATAACCGCTATTACCTTAATGATATTTGCCGATGTCGGAATCATTGACAACAAAGCACTTTCTTTTTCGACTTATTGTGTTGCGGGTTTCGCGGCGTTTCATTTATTGATTAAAGTATGTAAACCCTTGACTTTATACAGCCGTATTTTCACATCGGTTTTACTGGCGGCTTTTGTGGCAACATTATATTTCGGGAAGCTTTTGAATTTCGGGGCTATCACTCCGATTTCAGTAATAACAGCTTTTATAGGCACGGCGGTCTGCATTGCTTTAACGGGAACTCTGTATAAATATATTCGTTTTGTTTAGGGTGCGTTTGAAAAATACCCTGCATTCGTCTATTTTATGAAAATTTCAAACACAAGCATTTTTCAAACATACTCTTAGTCAAATCTTTTTCTGTAGCTGCAATTTTTACATAGCTTTTCGGTTAACCGACGGCTATTTAGACTATTATTCATATCCTTAAACCGTTGTGAATTAATAATTTCAACGAAAGATTGTTCGAACATATTTCCGAATGCTACTGCGCCTTCGGCGTCAAGACAGCAGGGGACAACCGTTCCATCGGAAAGTATAGCCACCTGAGAGCGCGTACCAAGGCAGTATCCCGTATCACTTACATAATTACCATTTTCAGATGGCCATTCAAAGGTTTCGCCAAGGCTGAAAAATATGTTATTGGATAAAACAGAACGCTTTTGACATAAATCTATTTTTGTTTTATAATGCTCCGCCAATTGCCTCAAAATATAGGCATTGGTTTCGGAGCATTTGTCATATGTCCAAATACGCATTGAAATCATTGTATATTTAGATAAAATATCGGCAGATTTTATGATATTATTTATATAGCTTTCTAAAATCTTAAAGCTTTCCTGACTGTGTAGAGAAATATTGATCTGACGCACAGACGGATGCATTTTTAACATTTCTAAGCGGCGCGGCAGCAATGTCCCGTTTGTGGTAATATTGACCTTTACTTCATTATTATCACATATTGTTAAAATATTGTCAATTTCGGAGTGGGAGAGAGGTTCGCCTTTTACATGAAGATATATGCAATTTGTATGGTTTTTTATTTCAGAGAGAACTTTTTCAAATTCAAAAGGGGACATTTCGCGCGGAGAACGCAGGAGAGTCGGACAAAAAGAACAGTTCATATTGCATATATTGGTAATTTCCACGTAAATACGCTTAAATCTCATTTGTAATAAATTCCTTTCGGGTTTATTTGTAATTTCAAATAGTATGAAAATTTTCACAGTTAATATATTTATAAGATTTACATTTCAATTTTAATAATTATAGCACAAACTATTAAGGTTAAGCAAGAGGCAATCAATCAACTTTTCTGTTTTAAATAAAAATCTTGAAATAGCTGTTAATTCACGCAATCCAAATTATGTTTTCAAGCCTTATGAAGAAATAAAATAAATGAGGGTAAAAATTTTACTTGATTTTTTTTAATAATTATATATTAAAAAAAATCAAGTGATCGTATTTGCCGATTTACTTATTAGATAAATCTGGAGGCACGGATACTAAGTAAACTTGTACAGTGTATATAAAAGGATACACATCGCGTAAGTTGCAAATGGAGTACAAAAACCTAATAAACAGTAAATGCTTTAATATTGCAATAACTTTTTAAACATAACAATTAGACAAAATATTAATTTTGTCTAATTCGAAGATGCGGAAAATAAAAGACTCTTATATGGCAGTTTTTTACCTTCCCGACTTTGAAAGAAAGGTTAAATCCTTTCCTTTCCTGATTACTGTTACTGTGGATTAATTATTATAGATTATAACCCTTTTTTGTTTAGCGGTTTCTGCAAGTACTACTGAAATTCTCATATCTTTTCCAGATTGCTTATTACTGCGGATTACTTACTACTGATAATAAAGAAATATGCATTTTAAAACTAACCCTTTTTTTGTTTAGCAAATTTATCATAATAAAATTTATAATGATAACAGAAAAAATGTAACCTCAGGTACATAATTTGAGTTTTCTCGAAAGTTTTTGCAAGTACCGCTGAAATTCTCATGTCTTTTCCAGATTGCTTATTACTGCGGATTACTTACTACTGATAATAAAGAAATATGCATTTTAAAACTAACCCTTTTTTTTGTTTAGCAAATTTATCATAATAAAATTTATAATGATAACAGAAAAAATGTAACCTCAGGTACATAATTTGATATTTTTTCTTGAAAGTTTCTGCAAGTGCCGCTTCTCATAGTCCGGATTACTTATTACAGATAATCATGCTAACAGACAAAATGTAACCTCATGTACATAATTTGAGTTTTCTCGAAAATTTTTGCAAGTACCGCTGAAATTTTCATGCGCATTACTTCAAACCTTTAAAGTTATACCATTTATTAAATAACAATATCACAACAAATCTGTTATGCCAACATTTCTAACAGTTTGTTGTGATATTATAAATTTTATTTAAATTCCGCGTTATGGCTACAAAATGTATCGGGCATCTGAGGAAGCATTCCTCCCCCATTAGGTATTACATACACGCTTTTTCCTGTAAAATCAACCTGTTTAAGTATATCATCAATGTTTTTGTAAGAATCTATGCCCATTCCGCTTACTTCGCTGTTTTCAAAATTGCTGAGCATATAAAATTTTTCTGCCTTTGAGACGGCTTCGCAGGAAGCATAAAAAATATATCCGGCAATCGTAAATGCCTCCCTTAGTGCTTTGTCAAGATTTCCGGCGTTTAAAGGTTTTATCCAGTCAAAAAAGTCTGGTGCCCCGCCACCTTCTCTGCACTCCGCAATAAAAATGCAGATTCCTCCCTTTTTTAACGCGTTAATAGCGTTAGTAAGTGTTTTTACCCCTTGATAAAGGTTAATATCCTTTGGATATCCTCCACATGATACAATAACTATGTCCGCTTCATGCTTTATCGGTACTCCATAATATTTCTGGCAAAATTTACAGCTTTCAATCCACGCCTTCATAAAATCTCCGCAAAAAATCCCACTGTGTTTGCGTTTTGAATTTACCACAATATTTATACCAAATATAGGTTTTACCATTTCTGCGGCTTCATCCATATCCTCATGTATGGGATTCATCGCAAGCTT
>JAUZPZ010000052.1 GCA_030705675.1 Bacillota bacterium | reverse complement strand
GGTAGTCACTTGTTTTCATGAAAAGTGCATACAGCCGCCATTTGGCGGCTGTATTGTGAACATTTTTTATTTTCTATAAAACACTTGAAATTTTTGTTTGTGATTTATTTTGCACGGTCAACCGAGTTTGTCAGCGGTCTGTGGTGCTTTTTGTATTACAAAAAGCGCCTGATACTTATAAATCAATCTTCAAAATCGAAAAATTCCTTGTTTCTTTCTTTAAACATCTGGTAAACGGCTTCCGCTGTATCCTCATCCTCAACAGTTACAAGCTCATCGTCAGCTTCGTCATTTCCCTCAATAAGCTTAAGAATAGTAACCCCTTCATCGTCAACTGTCTCAATCAGAACTACATAAACATCATCCTTATATTCGATTGTGTCCAGATGTTCAAATTCAACATCATTTCCTTCCGGATCGGTAAGAATAATAATGTTTGATTCTTCCTCTTCGTTTTCTTCTTCATTATCAAAAATATCCTTTGTTTCTTCGCTCATTTAAAGCACCTCTTTCTTATCTAAATAATTTTGCAGTATAATAACGGCAGACAATGTATCAATAACTTCTCTGCGCTTTTTACTCCCTGTCATTTGCATTTCGTTCAGCATTTTGTGAGCCGAAACGGTAGTTAATCTTTCGTCGATAAACTCGACGGGGACGCCTGTGCGCTCACCGAGTTTTTCGGCAAATTCACGTACCAAAGCGGCACTGCCGCCTTCCGTGCCGTCCATGTTCCGGGGAAGACCAAATACAACTTTATTTGGCTTATGTTGTTCAACAATCCCTGCAACAAGGGACACCTGCCGCGGAAAATGTTTTTCATTTACCGTGCCTACGGGGTTTGCGACAATACCGAGAGCATCACTGACAGCAATGCCAATGCGTGCTGTTCCGTAGTCAATTCCCATTATCTTTTTCAAACCAAAAAACTCCCTATTTATTTATAAGCTTCGCCGCAATATCAGCGGTTTCTTCAGCCTTTTTCCGCATAACGGCGGCGGTTTCCTCCAAGTTTGCCACAATCGAGACCTTGTTTTTTATACATTCGTCAATAACCGACTTATAATCTCCGGCGGCAAGCCCTCTGGGTTCAATGAAATAAGGCTGATGTATATACCTCTGAAAACTGCTTACCTTCGGGTCATACACAATCCCTATTCCGGGTACGGCGACGGTTGAGGCATAGATAAGGATATGAAGCCGTACGCCAATGATAAGTTCGCTGTTTTTGATAATGCCAAGCATTTCGCCTATTCCGAGCCGCGAGTCAATAAAATAGCTCGTCTCTTTCATTTTTGCCTTTACCGAGCGAATTATTCCTGCATCATAAGGATATTGCATAGGCAAAAACACTATTTTGTAACCATATTCCGAAGATATATAGTCGCACATTTTTGCAAAATGCTCCTCAATTCCTTCGGGCGCGTTTTTCCATTTTCTCAAGGACACGCATACATATTTGTCCGCTTCGCTTATACCGCGGTTTTTGAGAAGATACTGCGTGTTTACGGTTTCATATTCTGTAATGGCGAACACTGGATCCGCGGTCACGCGCATATCGCCGCTTACGCCCAAATCTTTAAGATCCTCGGCGGAGTCGTCGTCACGAAGGGTTATAACATCTACACCCTGAAGGGCTTTGACAATTTTTTTGCCGTTTGATTTTCTTAAAATCGGACCTATGCCGTTCGCGTAAAGCATGGTTTTGGCGCAAAAGCGTTTCGCTATTTTAAGGCACATAATATAGTAAAGCAAAGATTTTGAGCTTGTTCCGTCTTGCAACAGACTGCCGCCGCCCATTATAAACAGCTTTGTATTTTTCAGAATTTTTTTCATAGCAAGTATATCAAAACGGTTTGATGCGCTCACTTTGTATACTCTTGCCGTTTCCTCGGGGGTATTTGAAAATACCAATATGCGGACATCGGGGTTACGCGTGCGAAGGGAAGTTATTACAGCATGGAGCAAAGCGTCATCCCCACTGTTATGAAACCCGTAGTATCCGAGAATGGCTACGTCATATTTTCCGTCAGAAAGTGCCGCTTCATACATTTTGTAATTGTCGTTTGCCATTTTCCTTATTGAGTAATATTCTAACACAACGCTTCTACAATATTCACCGAGAGCGTTAAATTCTTCTTTGGGCATGGAGTATAGGGACATTATATCGTCAAAAAGGGCTTCGTTATCAAGCGTTCCCGTACCGCGGCAGGTAAAGTTATTGCCTATTCCGGAGGATAGCTTATCCTTCGTGAAAATGCCCGTATATCCGTAGTTGCCCGCAAGTATTGCAGGTTTGCTCTCCGCCATACCTTCGAGTATTGCGCGGCTCACGCCTATACAAAATGTGGCGGCGGCATTTATTTTATAAACATCGGTACGCGCTCCCGTCATAACAACGGCGTTTCTGCCGCAGGCAACGTTAATATCGTTCGCCATGGACAAAAGCTCATCAAAGCCGTTGCCTTTTCCGACAATTATCAGCTCAAGATCGGGAATATGTTCAATAAGGCGCGGAAAAATCTCCAAAAGGGAGTACGCCGGGGTACATACATCGCGATCAAGCCGGCTTACATAGACGATACGGGTAGCGTTAGGGTTTAAATGAAACTCCCGTACAATATCATCACCTGAAACAACGTTACTGAACTTTTCCGTATCAATTCCGTTTACGCTGACATACACATTTTTGGATTTTACCTTCCGGTAGTTTTGCGTAACATAGTATTTAAGGTCGTCACTTACCGCCATTGATTTACTTCCCCAGCGGGAAAGCTTACCCATAAGACCACGTGTGGTAAACGGACAATGAACGCTTGTGACAAAGGAAAAGGATTTATTTGTTTTGTGAATAATATGGCAGAGGAAAGCCGGTATCCGCGCATGAGCATGTACAATATCCGGCTTTTCAATAGTTATTACTTTTTTCAATATTTTATAGGACTTTAACATTGAGGAAGCGGAATGGGTGAGCAAAGGGGCATAATAATGCTTTATATTTGCAGCCTCAATCTCATGCTGATATGCGCCGCCGGCTGAAACGACAACAACTTCATTGCCGCGTTTTTTCAGTTCCTTTGACAGTTCAACGACATGAGTTTCGACACCTCCGATATCAAGACCCATGAGAGTCATCAATATTTTCATGAAAATTCATCTCTCCTGAAGACAGACGTGTGCGCCTGACATAGTCTTATATTCATTATACAATATATTAGCATAAAAAGCAAGTAAAATTTTCCTCATAAAGTATTTTCTACCGACAAGTCCTTTGTTATTCCAAAAGGATTTTCCTAAATAGGACAATTTACAGCAATAATCGTCAAATATATGCACTGAGAAAATTTATAAATTTAATCCCTGGGCAATAAAATACACCGCCATCGCGCAAAAATATGCGGCTGCAAGTTGATATATAAATGAGAACAGCATCCAGCCTATCCCGGCTTCACGCCGCATTGCCGAAAGTGCTGAAATACAGGGCGGATACAGCGCGGCGAAAACAACAAACGAAAGCGCGGAAGCCGCCGTAAAAAAGCCTTCTATTCCCATGCCCCCTGTAAGTATGGCAAGGGAGGATACGATTGCTTCTTTTGCGACCAACCCTGATATAAGTGATGCGCATGCCACAGAAAATCCAAACCCAAGTGGCGCGAAAATGGGAGCTACCGCCGTGCCTATTATGGATATGGGGGATTGCCCGTGAACGCTTGTATTTTCTAAAATCCACATAAGCGCGGAGGCAATGAAAATCAGAGTGCCCGCGCGAGTTATAAAGCTACGGATGCGTATGTAGGTTTCGGTTATTACATTTTTTAGAGAAGGCATACGGTAGTCGGGCAATTCCATAATAAAGGTATCCCCCTTATGTCCTCCGAACAGCAAGCCACTTATGACGGCTACCGCAATTCCCAGAAAATACATACCCGCAACAACGATAACGCCTTTCCTGCCAAAAAATTTTTCGCTGAAAAGGATATATACCGGCAGTCTTGCTCCACATGAAATAAAAGGCAAAATAAGTATTGTAGTAAGCCGACTGCGAGGACCGGATATTGTCCTTGCTGAAAGAATTGCCGAAGTCGTGCATCCAAAGCCCATGAGAATCGGAACAAAGCTTTTTCCTGACAGACCGAGCTTTTTAAGTGGTCTGTCGGTGATAAAAGCCGCACGCGACATATATCCGCTATCCTCAAGAACAGTAAGCAAACCAAAGAGAACTGACATCTGTGGCAAAAAAGAAAGGACTGTACCCACTCCGGTTATTATCCCTCCGCATATAAAATCCCGAACAGATGGGTTGACCCCCATTCCACTCAAAAACCTCATAAGCGAGGGGGATAAATTATCGTCAAAAAAGCCGCTTAGAAGTACGCTTAAATTAGTAACCGGACGACTGAACACCGCCGCGAATACCGCTGCCATAATTATTATGAAAATAGGTACACCGAGCATGGGATGAAGAAGAACTTTATCAATTTTTTCCGAGGCGCTTCTTCTTCCGCTTTTTTTCACGCACATTGAAAGAATTTTTTCGATTTCGGCGTGTATGTTTTCGTTTGCTGGTTTAGGAGGTATAACTGCCCTTTCTATGGCGGAAGAAATAGCGCTGACTCCCAGCCCGTTTTTTGCTGAAACGGGAACGACCTCTGCCCCGAGCAGTGCGGAAAGAAGCTTGCAGTTTATGGTTATTCCGGCTTTTTCCGTGAGGTCGAACATATTTAGCACAACGACAACGGGTTTTCCGAGTTCAAGCAGCTGAAAGGTAAGAAAAAGGTTTTTTTCGAGGTTTGTCCCGTCCGCGACGTTTAATATCACATCATAATTTCCGCCTCTTAGCCATCGACCAGTTACGGCTTCCTCGGCGGAAAGAGGATTCATGGAATAAGTTCCGGGAAGGTCGGTTACAACACCATCTCCGAAAAGCATACGCCCTTCTTTTTTCTCAACAGTGATCCCCGGAAAGTTCGCGACCCTCATATGCCCTCCCGTAAGGCGGTTGAACAGCATTGTTTTTCCGCAGTTCGGATTTCCCGCAAGAACTATATTTTTCATATGAATACACTTCCTTTTGTACAAGTATATTCATACTTTTTTGCCGTAATGACATGCCTCTCCCTATTAATCCACGATAAGTTTTAAAAGAGCGTTTTCAAAAGCAAGGTCATCTTCATGGGCACGGGGGGGAATACTTTTGAGCCGTCCGCCGCCGCGCCTTACCTTTTTGCTTAGGTGTCTTTCAAACAGCAAAAGGTCTATATTTTCGCGGCAATATACCATACCGTTCTGATTAAGAGCCTTTGCGCCTTTTCCAAGGACAAGCGCGGCAACCCCATAATCCTGAGTCACGGCAATATCCGAAGAAGTTATTTTGTTCGCCAAGGCAATATCCACGCTGTCGGCGCCTTTATCTACAGTTACTATCATGCTGTAGCCGTCATTTAAAATATGGGAAGTGTCACAAAACATTATAACAGGAATATTGTATTTTTTGGCAATTTTTAAAATTATATTTTTAACCGGACAAGAATCTGCATCAACTAAAATGCGCATAAATTTCACCCCTTTTTAAAATTATATAATAAATACATTTACCATGCAAGTGTATTTTTTAAAAATACAGGTTAAAATAGCAATGTAATCTATGTACCGAAAAGGATGTATTTATATGCTATACCATAACAGCGGAAACAGAAAAGTCAATTATGAAGGAAAAGTTGACCTGTCAAGATACACGCTTTCAACAATGCTGCTTAAAAATGTAAAAACTTTTAAGGCAATTTTTGAAAATGACAGTATGCTCAGGATACGGGTCTGTGAAAACGCTTATAACAAGGATATAAGATGCGCGATTTTTTTCATTGACGGAATGGCGACAAGCGAACAGGTAAACGAAAGTATAGTTAAGCCTATTGTCGAAATAAAGGTGGATGAATGGAGTAAAGAGCGCAGCAGTATAGATGAAATTTACAGTCATATGCTTTACGCGGCAGAGGTGAAAAAGTCAACCGATCTAGATGAAATCGTGCGCAGTGTTGTTTACGGCGATACCGCCCTCATGGCGGAAGGCTCAGACGAAGTACTTATAATAAATTCAAAGGGATGGGAAACCCGTTCCATTTCTGAGCCGCCAAACGAAAAAACCCTTCGCGGTCCTCATGAAGGATTTACCGAGTCTCTGCTGAAAAATACAAGCTTAATAAGAAGAAGGCTGCGCACAAGTGATTTAAAATTCAAATCAAAAACGCTGGGCACGCGCTCAAATACCGGAGTTTGTCTTTGTTATCTTGAAAGTATCGTTAATAAAGATGTGTTGCGCCTCCTTGAGGAGAGGCTGAACACAATTGTCATAGACGGAGTGCTTGAAACAAACTATATAGAAGAACTTATAAGGGACAATCCCTGGACTCCGATGAAGACCGCAGGCGCAACCGAACGGCCTGACGTGGTCGTGGGAAAACTGTTGGAAGGCCGCATTGCCATAATAGTGGACGGATCCCCTACGGTAATGACTGTTCCTTATCTTTTTGTAGAGTCTGTGCAAACAGACGACGATTACTATTTAAATTATTATTTTGCTTCAATAGGCAGACTGCTGCGTGTTATAAGTATTCTCATAACAACAATTGTTCCGGGGTTTTATGTCGCTTTGGTGGCCTTTCATAAAGAGATGATACCTTCAAGGCTTGCGTTGAGTATATCCGCGGCGCGGGACGGAGTGCCTTTGCCGATAGCGGTGGAATGCCTTGTCATGCTCGCTGTGTTTGAGCTTTTAAGGGAATCCGGACTAAGAATGCCGTCAAACGTAGGTTCAGCTCTTAGTATAGTGGGCGCAATAGTAATAGGGCAGGCGGCGGTACAGGCAAAGTTTGTAAGTGCCCCGATGGTGATAATAGTAGCTATAACGGGCATAACCGGTCTTGTGGTGCCTAAAATCAAAGCGGCGGTACTTTTATACCGTACCTTTTTGGTATTGATGGCGTCAGTTATGGGAATGTACGGCTTGGTAGTGGGCATTTCGATAATAATTGCCCATGTGGTAAGCCTGACGAGCTATGGAGTAAAATATACCTCTTTCCTTGACTCGGTAAGCGAACAGGAAAGAAAAGATGTTTATCTGCGCTATTCGTGGCGTACTATGAAAACGCGTCCCGCAAATATTTCTTCAAATGTGGTACGGAAAGGGGAGAAAGGTGAGTGAAAAAGCTTATTGTTTCTCTTTTAATATCCTGCTTCGCGTTAAGCGGATGTCAAAGCTATTCTGAAATAGAAGATACCTATCTTGTAAGTGCTATCTCAATAGATCAGGGGAAAAGTGAAAATTATCTTGTAACCGTGGAAATTGTGGAAATGAACGAGATGGGAGATCAAACATCCCCTAAAGCAAAGCTTCTCTCAAGCGAAGGGGAAACCATTTTGGGAGCGCTTCATGAAATTAGCGTCGCCGCGTCAAAAAAAATTTTTTTGAGCCAAAACGCCGCTATAATAGTAAGCGAGACGCTTGCAAAAAAAGAAGGCATGGTTCCGACAATAAACCTAATTTTGCATGAAATAGAGCTGCGCCTTACAAATGATATAATAATAGCTCATGGGTGTACTGCAAATCAACTGCTTTCCTTAAACTCTACCGGTAGCGATATAAGAGGATATGAAATAAAAGACATATTGAAAAATAGCGCAAAACAGCTTTCAATAATTCCCGAGATACAGGCATATCAGTTTATAAACACTCTCGGAACAGAGGGAATATGCCCGGTTCTTCCGGCTTTCGGATATGAACAGGCCAAAGAGAAACAATCTCTTTCAATATACGGATCTGCAATATTTAAAAATGGTAAGCTTTCGGATTTGTTGGGCGTCAGAGAATCGAATTTTTTAACTATACTTTTAGGCAAAGCGGAAAACAGTACAATTACAGTCAAAGTACCCGGCGAAAAAGATAATTATTTGAGTTTACACACCTACCACTGCAAATCAAAAGTTGTACCCGAAATAGACGGCAAAAATGTAAAAATGAAAGTTACAATTAATGTAGATGCGGCGGTAAACGTTCTTACGGAAAAGGAAAACCTTTTGATTAAAAAAGATGAAAAAAAACTGGTTGAGAAAATGGAAAAGAGCCTCAAAAAAGATTTTGAGGATTTTATAAAAAAAGCCCAGACGCAGTATAAAGCCGATATTTTCGGATTTGGAGACAAAATATATAAAAAGAGTCCAAAAACGTGGGAAAAATTGAAAAAAACCGATTACTTTTCAAATATTGATACGCAGGTTAATATTAATCTGAATCTAATAAGTTCCGGTTTTATAAACAAGTCATCCAAAAAGGGTAACTCTATAATTGCAGAAGAAGGAAATGAAGGTGAGTAAATGCCGGAAATAATTATGTTTACTTTATTTGTAATTGCGGCGGTGTTGTGCGATTTTATAAGCAAGAATGTTAACGAACGCGCGCCCACGGTATGGGCTTACTGCTTAATGACGGTGTGTGCTCTTGCCGTGGTTTACACCGTAAATATGGGAATGAAATTTCCAAGTATAAATGATACTATGGAAAGCGCATACAGACTTATAAAAAAATAAAATGCAGGTGACAATTTATGGAAAAAATATCTGACAGACAACTTACCGGAATAATGATTATGGTGATATTGCTTGGCTTATCTGTTTCTGGGATAGCTGACCGATCCATGCAAAACGCATGGTTGGCAACTTTATGCGGAATAATTATTGCCGCGCCCTTCTATTTCATGTATGCGCGCATTACAGGATTGTTCGAGGGGTGCGGATTGTTTGAGATAATTTACCAGGTTTTCGGGCGGGTTTTCGGCGGAATCCTCGTCATGATAATGAGTTTATATTCCCTCGGAGTAGGTTCGGCATCTTTGCGGCAAATGTCCGAATTCAACAAGATCTCGTCAATGCCCGAAACCTCACAAATTCTTACGATGATATTTTTAATTACAGCGTGTATATATATTTTGAAAAAGGGGGTATCTACCCTCGCAAGGTTTACAGGCATCCTTATTCCGATTATTCTTCTTTTCTTTTTAACAATGCCTCTTTTCTCAATAAAAGATTGGAATCTTGATAACATTTTTCCTATTATGGGTAACGTAAACGGTTATTTTTTATCCGATATGTTTACAACGGCAACCTGTCCTTTTGGGGAAATTATTCTGATAACGCCTTTATTTGCGTTCAAAAAAAACAAAACAAACAACTATAAAATATACTTTATCGGACTTTTAATAGGAGGGTTTATAATCTTTTTGGATTCACTGCGCTGTATTGCGGTTATGGGAGCGCACACAATGTCACTCCTTTATTATCCGATGTATATTGCAACCGGAATTATAAATGTTATGGATTTCTTTAACCGGGTGGAGTCCCTATCAATTGGAATGTTCATATTTATGCTGATTGTAAAAATATGCGTATGTATTTATGTGTTCAGCAGCGGCTTGGGAAGCGTAATAGGCTCGTCCAATTATAAGTCCCTCATTACGCCGTCTGCATTTTTAATGGTGGCGTTATCTCTGATAATATTTAAAAACACTATTCAGTCCTTTAAGTTTATGGAAATATACAAATATTACGGACTTGTTTTTCAAGCGATAATTCCTGCCGCCATATGGATAGGTGCTGAAATTACCGTTAAAAACAGAAAACGACTTGAAGCCGTTCCTATGGGATAGCGGAATTATGTTCGGTGCTATTGACTTTAACTGAATAAATTGGTACAATAAAAGTACAAAAAACCCAATAATTCCTTGCACCTCCGGTTTGCAAAAACACAGATACGCCGGCAGTGTGGGAGTATCAATTTAAAAGGCGGAATTAAAAATGCGTTTGTTTATAGCTATAAATTTTGATGATAATATAAAAAAAGTCCTTGCGGAAAAAATAAAAGAGCTTAAAAATATTGCGGAAAAAGGGACTTTTACCGATACCGCCAATCTCCACCTTACCCTTGCTTTTCTCGGAGAAGTAAATACGCCTTTTGACGCGCAGATGGCAATTGAAAAAACAGAGGCCTCGCGTTTTATCATAACTTTGGGCGAAAGCGGTAAATTTTATCGTGATGACGGAGATATTTACTGGGTAGGGATAAAAAAGAACGAACAGCTTAACAACTTGCAGAAAGACCTTTCGAATAACTTAAAAAACTTGGGATTTAAACTTGAAGACAGAAAATTTACTCCGCATATAACGCTGGCGCGCCGGGTCATATGCAGCGAAAAGCTATCCGCTATGCCGGAAGTTTCTATGACGGCGGATAAAATAAGCCTTATGAAGTCGGAAAGAATAAACGGGAAACTTATTTATACAGAAATATATAACAAAAAACTGTAAAGAAATAAAAACGCGGGTCGATTGCCGCTTAGTAGCTGAAATTTATTGCCTGAACTATGTAGCCGATGTGCTTTTCTGCACATCGGGGCAATTCTAATTAGCATTTATTTTGGCAATGGTTACATAATCTGAATATCACTAATGCAATAATTAAAATAGCCAATACAACTGCCAATACAATCAATGCCGGAAAAGCTAAAAATATTTTTATCGCAAATACGGCTCCAAGTATCAATCCTACTGTCAGAGCTAAAAGTGTTGTAAGAAGAAACAAAACTTTGGAAGAGCAGCAGCAAAATACCTTTCTTCCGTCCGGAGGATAAGGCTGAGGTTCAGGATTACAACAATTTAACGGCTGATTATACATAATTACACCTCCTTCATCCCTAGATATTACATTATATGAAAGGTTTGTACCATTTGTGCTTTCTTTTAAATATCTTTTTGAGATGTTAAAATGTTATATGCCGTTATTTGTTTGATGCACAGTTTTGCGACTTTCTTCTTCACCATCTACGTTTCCGTATGATTACTTTCCGTTAAGGATTTTAAGGATTTTTGCGCCCAATTCCACCGGTGTTTTCATTTTTTCAACGCCGTCTATTACATTTATTCCAAAGCTTTCTGAACGGAATTTTATCCCCGTGCCTTCACCCATAAGGTCCTCAAGACTTTCGGCGGCAATGAGAATTTTTTTTGCGTAAGGACCGCCAAAACGCTCGGCAACAATTTTAAATTTATAAAGCTCGGAATCCCCAATTTTGCCGTTTTTGCACGAAACAAATACCGGAATATAGCCGTGCATAAAAACTACATCAATTTCGTTAAAAAGGTTTTCCACCTCGGGCCAATAAATCTTTGCGTCCGACAGCACCATGTTTTTCAAGCCGGCAGTATCTTTTGAGAGTATACTGCACACAGCGCTATAGGTGAACATTTCAAAAACATTGCCGGTTTTTTCAAACCATTCTTTTATTCGATCGTTTTTAAATAAAATCCATATCTCTTTTCCGTTTTTTTGGTCCCTGACAAGAATGTTTTCCCGAATAAGTTCTTTTACAAAAGAATCAAGCTCCCCGCGTTCCTGCGCACTGAATTTACTAAGCGAAAAGTTATAATCCTCCGTAATGACAAGAGG
>JAUZPZ010000051.1 GCA_030705675.1 Bacillota bacterium | reverse complement strand
AGCATAACCGAAAGAAATTCCGACAAATATTATGCGGACATGGAAACCGAACTGCTAAGCCGCATAAATACCCTTGATATAGGTCCTGCCGGTTTGGGCGGCGTTACCACGGCGCTTGGCGTTAATATAGAAGCCTATCCGACACATATTGCCGGTTTGCCTGTCGCCGTTACAATTAGCTGCCACGTTACGCGCCACGCATGTGCGGAAATATAGATTTGTAAATTTATATGAAAATACTTGTATAAATTATTTTTTTCTGTTATAATTAAACATATGGTTTGGGCATGACTATTTTTACTTAAACGGAGGTAGAATAATGAGCAGAGGTAAGTTAATTCTGGTAGTCGACGATGAAAAAAATATTCTTGACATTATCGTTTTTAATCTCCAAAATGACGGTTATGAAACTGTCAGCGCGATGGACGGCGAACAAGCGGTTGAGATGCAGAAAAAATATAACCCCGATCTTATTCTGCTGGATGTAATGTTGCCCAAGATGGACGGACTTTCGGTCTGCAAGACAATCAGGGGATATTCAAACGTTCCGATTATCATGCTTACCGCGCGCGCGGATGAAGTGGATAAAATAATGGGGCTTGAGTTAGGCGCTGACGATTATATTACAAAACCTTTCAGCATGAAAGAGCTGTCTGCACGTATAATGGCAAATACAAGGCGCACCGTATCTCCGGTGCCGGTCTCCATAGAAGCTCCGACTCATTCAAATATAATAAAATGCGGGAATATCACAATTGACTGTGACAAATATGAAATTTACCGCAAAGGTCAGCTGCTTGACCTTACTTATCGCGAATACGAGCTTCTTAAATTTATGGCAACACAGCCTGAAAAAGTTTTTTCAAGGGAAATGTTGCTTGAAAAGGTATGGGGTTTTGAATTTTACGGAGATGTCCGTACAGTAGATGTGACGATAAGACGTCTGCGTGAAAAGCTTGAGGAAGATCCAGGAAATCCCACTTATGTAATGACGAAACGCGGAGTAGGTTACTATTTTAACGATAAAAATTAGGTGAAATCATGTTTAGAAGCATAAAATGGAAATTGGTTGCTATCCTGGTACTTGTGGTAATCTCGCTTGTAATTATTGTAGGCACTTTTTTTCAGATTTCTGTTTCCAATTTTTACACCGAAGAATTTACAAAATCAATGGATACAGCATTTGAAGGAGAACTCAGTTCACGCTTTGCCGGCGCTTCCGAGAGCGCTGATTTTGAAAATATTCTTGAGGCATATTCAGGCCGTCTCGGTCTTGATATGTATCGCTATTGCTGTGTGCTAAGCGGCAAGACGGGCGCGCTTCTATATTCCAGCGATTACGACTTGTCAAAAGACATAGAAAAAACACCCAATATTATATCCGCCATGGCGGGAAAATTGGGTTCCACGCAGAGTATAATGAGCCACTATATGGATTACGCCTTTCCAATAATACATGGGAAAAGTGTAGATTATGTGGTTTATATTTATGATTCCAAAGTTGAAATCGGCGAAATTATGGGGCGTATTCTCGTGACCATTCTTGAGGCACTGATGCTCGGCTTTATCATTGCCGTTGTGTTCGGCTATTTTATGTCGCGCACAATAACCTCACCTATAATTAACCTTACACATAAGGCGGAGCTTGTTGCGGCAGGAGATTTTGAGACAAAAATAGCTGTCCGCTCACATGATGAAATAGGTCAGCTTTCAGCTACTTTTAACGATATGGCAAAAGAGCTGAAAACAAATATTAATGCATTAAGCGACGAAAAGGAAAAGCTTGAATCCATCCTTCGCTACATGACTGACGGCGTAATGGCGTTTGACAAAAACGGCAAGGTACTGCATATAAATAAAGCAGCCGCCAAAATGCTAAGAATAGACGAAAATGAACCCTTGATATTTGATGAGTTTTTTAAGCCTCTTGTAGGTGTAACCGTTCAGGAAATATACTTTAAAAGCAAATCTATAATAAACCGTGATTTTGAGTTTAGCGGCAAAAGCCTGCAAGTATTTTTTGTACTTACGGGTCTTGGAAAGAGCCTAAAACATCAGTCTAATATAATAGCGGTATTTCATGATATAACCGAATTTCATAAGCTTGAGATGCAGCGCCGTGAGTTTGTCGCAAATGTGTCTCATGAGCTTAAAACACCGCTTACTACAATTAAAAGCTATACCGAAACTATCCTTGAGTCTGACAACCTGCCGCGCGAAACGGAAAGAAACTTTTTACAGGTAATTGTAAGCGAGTCGGACAGGATGAACAGGCTTGTTTATGATCTGCTGCTACTTTCAAAGCTGAATTATGGAAGTACGCGCCTTGAAAAAGAAGCGGTAGACATCGCCCCTCTTATGGGCGAAATACTCAGAAAAATGTATTTTGCAATGGAAGAAAAGCATCAGACTTTGGTGTTTAGTATTCCTGAAAACACACCCAAAGTAAACGGAAACCGTGACCGCCTTGAACAGGTATTTGTAAACATTGTTTCAAACGCCATAAAATATACGGGCGACGGGGGTGAAATTTCTGTTTACGCGGGAGAAATTTACGGCTATGTCTTTGTAAAAATACGCGATACGGGCATGGGCATTCCCGAAAGCGATCTGCCCTATGTTTTCGACCGTTTTTATCGTGTTGACAAAGCACGTTCCCGCGAGGCTGGTGGAACAGGCCTCGGTCTTGCCATAGCAAAAGAAATAGTGGAAGCTCACGGCGGAAAGATTTCAGTTACAAGCAAAGTGGGAGAGGGTACGGAATTTACTGTAAATCTGCCCGTTTATGTCGAAGAGGATGATTATATTTCCTCCGAAGAATAATATTTTCAAATGTTACATAACATTAACAATTTTGTAATGGAATTGCAATACAAAAATTGTATAATGATTATATAAGTAGAAAGATTCTGTAGTTAGAATATATTTATTTTAAATAAGGAGGATACTTTATTATGAAAAAGGCTTTCAGAGTTTTAGTTGTTCTTGCAATCGTATTTAGTTTTGTTGCCTCTTTTAGCGCACTTGCAGCTGATCCCGGAATGGTTGGCAATAATGTTATAAAGATTAAAAAACCGGAAACGTACACTTCTACAACAAGCCAAAAAGAATATTACATATCAGGTGTTACTTCAGCCGGAGTTGTAGTTTCTGTTTACGGATATAATCCTTTTACAGGCGGTTTTTACCTTCTTTATGTTGATGGTAGGGCAGCTGTACAGACGGCTGGTGCGAGCGGTCTTATTGCCCAGAAGATATATCTAAGCGACGGCAATAATAAAATCAGAATAAGAACTGATTCACCTAACGGAACAGTAACGCTGCTTGAAGTAAACATTACGCTTAACGTATTGTCGCTGAGCGATATTCAAAACAGTCCGATAGATATAAGAAGAGCTATTGCGTAGTGCCTGATTTTATACGAAAGTTTATGTTATGAACAAAAAAAATGAACTTTTTAAAAGTATAACACTTATCCTGCTTGTTATAATGAGCATTATTCTGTTCGCCCGCTCATGGGCACGTGAGTGGAATTATAACGGCGGAGAAAATGACAATTTAATAAGTAAAGCTGCATCCATTATAGGATTTGGTGGTATTTTTGCCGAGGAAAGCGACACACCCGTCGGAACGGATATTGTCGCTCCCTCGTCTATTATATTCACGTCCGGTGCGATGCGGGTGATTGCAAATAGAGGGACAGATATGTATACGGGTTATTACAGTGACATTCTGTCCATTTTGTTATCTCTTAACAATTATACCGGAACCCCGTCAGAGGTTTCCGACAGCGACTGGTACGCCGCTCAAAAAACCCAGGCAATATATCTTGATTATGGCGTAACCTACCGCTCTCATGTGTTGGAATCCGGAATAGGCGTTGGTATCCCCGATAGTATAGAAAATGTCAGCTCCGTGGTACTTACCTCAAATAATAACGCCACAAATAAGCTTGTAATATATATGTTTGACGGTCAAAAAAATAAGTACTATAAAATGCTTACTTCTGACAGTGCCAGAAAAGTTAAAAATCTTCTTTTGCAAGCGCAGGGGTATGAAAACATTCCTCTTGCGGTTGAACTTGGTTTTAACACAAGCCCCTCTGAAGATGTTGGTCAGCAGGTTGTAATAAACGGTAACGCCATAATAAGTCTTGAGGACGTACGGCTTCCCTCTCTTTCGTATGTTCCTGTTGAAAACGCGTTTGCTTCTCTTGATAAGCGTTCGCTTAACAATCTCCTTTCTCTTTTCGGTATGTCAAAAAGTTCTGCAAAACAATATGCGGATAGTGACGGAACTACTATGTATATTGATACCTACGGTACGCTTCGCCTTTACACCGGAGGCATAATTGAATATACCGCCGCAAGTCCCCAACACGGTAAAATTCTTTTTTCTGACACAAACGACGATCTCTACAGTATGGTGTGCAGTGGATATAACCAGGCTTACAAGGTAGCCGGAATGTATGGTATGAATAAAAATATGATGCTGCGTGTTGCCGCTGATATTACTGGTCTTAGTACCGATCAGGACGGCTCGAATGTTCTCAATCTTGACTACTCTTTCAACGGAAGGGTTATCCTTCCGTCATCAAATAACATTGCAAACCATGGTGTGCAACTTAAAATAAACAAAACCGGCGGACTTATATATTATAAACAATATCTTTTTAACGTAGAACAGTCAACCGCTTCCTCGACCCTTTCCCCAATACTGAACGCAATAAACAATGTTTACCTTTTTGCCGAAAATGGCGAAAAAATCATTTATTTGAATAGTATTTCCCCGGGGTATAAAGTTGAAAACAATGAAGTCAGAAGCACATGGTGCGTGAAGTTTAAAGGCAGTAACAAAACTTTTACTATTGAATAAAAAGGGGGAGGAACATGTCTTGGTCAAAGGTAAAAACCTTACTGATATTTCTTTTTGTATTTGTAAACATATTTCTTATATACAATATGTATTTTAAAGAAGGACGCACAACCGATGTGTCCTCGCAAACAATCGCAGACACAGTAAAGGTGTTGAGGGACAATAATATTACCATTGATCCTTCCGCTATTCGACGTAAGCCAATCAGGATGAAAAAACTTGAAATAACCAATTCAATAGACAGCATTGGTACGCTTGCGGAAAACTTGCTCGGCTCCTGCGAAGAAACAGCAAAAGGTTATGAAAATAAGAAGGGAAGAGTTGTTTTCAATTCGGTTGAGTTTTACTATGAAAATTATGATACTTCAAATTCTAATCCGGATATGTCAGATAGTAATGCTATAAATACCGCTGTAAGCTTTCTGAATCATAAGAAGTTTGATGTAAAAGCTTCCGGCGTCCGTGACTATACCTCCAATGAAAATGGTTATAACATACGTTTTGGCAAAGAAATTGACGGAACGCCAATTTTTGAAAGTTATCTGCAGGTGACGATTTCTCCAAAAGGTGTGTTAAAGTCAATTGAGGGATATTGGCCGGAGGTGCACGAACAAAGTGACAGCAGCTATTCCCGTATACTGTGTGTTGACCAAACCAAGATACTTATAAATCTCCTTTCGGTGGAGGGTTTTGATACATCAGTTCATCATGAAATTGTTGATATTCAAACAGGATACACCCTCGGAAGCCAGCCGGAAAGCAATAATCCAATTTTGCTGACTGTCCTTCCGGCCTGCAGAATAACTCTTAAAACAGGGGAAAATTATATATTTGATGCTACTACAGGTGAATATATTTATAATTATTAAATTGTGCATTTATTTTAATCATGTCTCGTTGCCCCTTAAAAATCTTAAATTTTCACTTCTTTTATAAATTGTATATCATTTTAACGGCTTAGATTATAATACCGTAATAAATAATAAAGACCACATCATTTTGATGTGGTCTTCAGAAGTCGTTTTAAAAGTCAAACTTTCAATTTTATCTTGCAACTCGCCTTGCGCCTGTATAAGCCAGAGCATAGTAGCCTGAACTTATGGTGTCGTAACAAGTTGCTTTTCCTCCGTAGGGCGCATGAATCATTTTCCCGTTTCCTACATAAATACCTACATGTGATACACCGCTTCCAGTAGTGCTAAAGAACACTAAATCACCGGGAAGCAAGTCAGATTTTTCCACAGCCACACCCTGTTTTGATTGTGCAGCTGCACTATGGGGGAGAGTTACACCCGCTTTTGAGTAAACATACATCGTAAATCCCGAGCAATCAAATCCGTCAACAGACGAACCGCCGTAAACATAAGGATAACCCAAATAATCTTCGGCAATATTGGCCGCGCGACTTCCGACATCCGAAGCAAGCGAACGATCTGAAAGAGAATCGCGTCTTACATTTGTACAGATAATAGGAATATAACGGATATTTCCATAATATAAAATCTCATAAAATTCGCCGTCAACCCCAGTAACGCTAACCTGTGCTCCATAAGAAACCTTCTCAAATGTTTCACTTTGCCAGCTGGGCGTATTTCTAAGATATATATCCTCCTGATAAGTTACACAACCTGTGCCTATAACATTGACCGAAACATAATCCGAGGAAACGTAAGCCGATCCTCCGCTATGGTCAATTTTGTACCATCCGTTTATGTATTCCTTAACGTTTAGAGCAGAACCCTTGTATACTTTGCCGACAACAGCGCTGTCATAAGAAGTTCCACTGCGAAGATTCAACACATCCGTGGTAACGATACCCGTTGCCGCGTTAGCATTGAAACAGGTTGCGGCAAGCAAAATTGCTATTACCGTAACCATTTTTGTAAACTTCATAAAATCGCTCCTTTATATTTGATACCTGAATTAAATCAAAAACCAATTCAAAATAAAACAGATATAAAGTGGCGCCCTTTTACTATTTTACGACTTCTTTGGGAAACCCAAATAATGTTTTGAATTTCCGTATGCGCTAATTATAACATATATTAAATATAGTTGTCAAGTCAAAACATGTAAAAAAATGTAATTATTACAAAAACATAACAACAAATTCTGTTAAAAAACTGCATGAAACAAGGGTTTGCGACATTTATGGCAAATTATGGAAATTATAAAAAACGTGCATATTTACAAAAAAGCTTATAGAGATTTGTGCAAAATGACGATGAAAATAGAGCCTTAATGTCTATAAAAATTAAAAAAGAATAAAAATAGTAAGTTAAACCCCACTATTTTCAGAAATTTCAATCGTTTGTAAAAGAAATTTCAATATATTTTCGATTATGCTTTTGAGCAATTTTATTGCAGGGGTTTGAATACCGCCGGTTGTTTGTCGCTCTAACAGCAAATAATCAGCTGATATTTCTATACGCTCACAGATTTTATTAGGAATTGGTTTTGAACGATGAGGGTAATTATTATAAATTCATTTCTAAAATGTAAAAATAAAAAGAACAAAAATGAATTTGCCTTACGAGCATGAGAGAGTATACGAGAGAAAAATTAAGAAAAACAGAGTTTATAAAGCACGGATTAAAAAAATTCAAAAAAGGTATTGACAAAAATATTAAGCCGTGATATAATAACAGATGTTAAAAATGTTAAATATTGAATATTTAAACATAAAATTGCGCCGCGGTAAAAAGCGGTAGAATGGAAAAACGGAGGTAAACATTATGTCAACTTATATGGAAAAACCCGCTGATGTTGAGAGAAAGTGGTATATAATTGACGCTACCGGTAAGTCTCTTGGACGTGTTGCAGCTGCAGCCGCTATGATTCTTCGCGGTAAGCATAAACCTACTTTTACGCCCCACGTTGACTGTGGTGATCATGTTATCATAATCAACGCTGAGAAGGCAGTGCTTACAGGTAAAAAGCTGATTGATAAGTACCATATCCATCATACAGGCTGGATAGGCGGTCTTAAAATGGTGCAGTATAAAGATCTTATGGAAAAGAGACCTGAAGACGCCATGACAATTGCTGTTGAAGGTATGCTGCCTAAGACTACGCTTGGCAGAAAAGCCGCTACAAGATTGCGCGTTTATAAGGGCGAACAGCATGGACATGAGGCTCAAAAACCTGAGGCATGGACTCAGGAAATTAAATAAGGAGGGATAGAACAATGGCATCAATTCAATATTATGGAACAGGTAGAAGAAAAAGTTCTGTCGCTCGCGTAAGACTTATACCCGGTAAGGGCGACATCACAATCAATAGTAGGACAATAGACGATTATTTCGGTCTGGAGACGCTTAAAGTTATTGTTAAACAACCTTTTGCTGCTACAGGAACAGAAGGTAAGTTTGACGTTATTGTTAAAGTTCAGGGAGGCGGTTTTACCGGTCAGGCAGGAGCTATAAGACACGGTATCTCAAGAGCGCTTCTTAAAGTAGATGAAGAAGGTTATAGACTTGTTCTTAAAAAAGCGGGTTATCTTACTCGTGATCCTCGTATGAAGGAAAGAAAGAAATATGGTCTTAAAGCCGCTCGTCGCGCACCACAGTTCTCAAAAAGATAAAGAATATATTTACAAAATGCCGGAAACAATCTGTTTCCGGCATTTGCTTTTCTCAATTTGCCACAAGTTTGCCACAAATCGATAAAAGCAGCAATTACGGCTATGTGGATTCACCCACCAGTTAGAGAATTTATCAAATAATTTATAGATAAAAAGAGGGGAGAGCGAAAAAGCTCTCCCAAAGGATCTTTGTAAATTTGTTTGATTGATAGGAAAAACTGAGAAAATGTACGTCTGCGTTTGTCAACTTTGTGTCAGCAATAATGTTCAAAAACAGGAGTGTCGCCAAGCTGCCCCCGTCCCAAAATTAGATTGGGGCGATAATAATGTTAAGCAATAACGATTACTATATTTTAACCCCCGAAGATGTTATGGAGGAATTGTGCATCGGCAGAAATGAGAAAATTCCGAGAAAAGAGCTTAACGTCTTTATTGATAAAAGTATAAGAAATTAACTATAGTCGCTACTCTCAGTCATTCTTCGGAATATGTAGAATTTTAGTTACATCCGGGGAAAAAAGTTTTTCGAAAAGAATAGAATTTCTCTTTTTTGCATCGGATAATAGTTTGTTATATGAAATAACTTCTATATATGCGTGTCTTCCTTGATTAAATCCTGAATAGCCAACATTATCTGCGGTAGGTAATATACTGCTATTGAGGCAGTGTGTACGCATTTTATTAGTGAGGTCACATATCACATAACATCTAAAAATTGTGCCATCAGTAACATTAAACGATTGTCCATTTGATTTTTTCTTCTTTCCATCACGGATTAAATCAATGTATTCAAGAACCTGATTAATCGGATTTTTGTTATCATTATCAGGCTTCTTGAATTCTATTATAGTTATTGATGAAAAAGGCTCATCGCTATCTGAATATACAAACGCTTGGTCAAAAATAGCTATATCAGGTTCTTTTGTACTATTACTATCTATTACAGGCATAGATTTTAATGTTTTATCCGATGCTAAATAACGGTGATATGCTAATCGCTCATCAACCAACCACAAATTCATTTCTTCAAATGCAATATCATTTGAAGTATGTCTCATAGGACAAATAATAGAATGTATAGCATCTTCTTTAGAAAACCGTCCTTTGTCTTGAATAGTTAGCACATTTTCCAGAATAGTAAGTATGGTTTTTCTACGTGTAACATATTCTGCCAGACAAGTTTTACTTATATCAGTTATGCCCGTCCAATATTTCTCAAACAAATCATGATATGTAGCATCAGAACTATTTGCATTTTCTTTAATGATTTTTTCTAATTCTTTTCCATTTTGTTTGATTTCAAGTTCCCATTCCTGCACATGCTTATGTAATTCCATTTCCAAAGCATCTGGTTTCAAGCCTGCGGGAATAGCTTCATAAACTTGAGGGCGTTGTTTTAGCAAAAAACGATATGTTGGTTTATCATATGAAACAAATTCATCAATAATCTGGTGCTTTTTTCGATTTATATCTGATAAATAATCGCTAAGATACGCTTTGACAAAGTCTATTGCAGTCGATAAAATTGTATCTTTACTCGTTCCAAATAATGAAATCTGCGAACCGCTTTCATCATATTCAAAATTAGTTCTTGTGGTATTAACTATAGAATCTAAATAAGAACTTGAAATATATCCAACATAAAAGAAACCTATTGGATTATCTACAGGTATAACTTTCTTTTGCAAGTCAGGTATGTAGTTTTTCAAATCAATAGAATTGACTTCCTGCATATTCGCACAAAAATGAATTTCATGTGAAGATGCACCTTCGGGTAAGCGAAGATGATATAATATAAATTCATTATCTTTAATTGTAAAAAGATCTTGGTGTAATGAGTCTTTAATATTTACATCAAAATATGTGTTTAAATTTATCGAATCAGATATTCCATCGAATATTTTAATTTCCGGGCATTTACCAGAGATGAAAAATGGCAAACAATGTTCAATTATTTTTTTTGCAATAACATCCAACTCAACAGGAGCGACATTTTTATATTGGTGCATAAAACCATCCAAAGTTACAATTGTTTTAGTCTCAGATTCATCAGTATTTTCAATATTATCATCTGGCTCAATTCCGTCGGGACTAAATGTGAATTTTCTTAAGTAGTATTTTTGCTCCTTCAAAAAAACACTTTCAATTTTAACAGAATTAAAAGCTTTTAACCATAGAAAACGACCAATTCCTTTACAACCCTTATGCAGTTTTAATGTTGAATACGCTGTATTGAAAGACTTGTAATTTTCATCATTCATACCAACACCATTATCAGTAATAACAAAAGATTCAAACCGTTCTAAAGATTCTTTCTGTGTTAACTCTTGCTGAACACTCTTCTCTCTTTTTGCGTATATTGATATTTTACCATTATCTTTATTTTCAGATTCTTCAATTGCTTGAATAGAGTTGACTACAGCTTCGAACAGCGGCCACAGTGCTTTTGATTCGCTCAAACGCATATTGTTAAGTTGCCCCTTAATGTTTAAAGTAAAAGCACGCATACAAACAACCTCCCTGCATCAAATAATTGTATCATTAATTATCTGATTTGTCAAATGTTCTATGTGTAAAAATAGCGGGAAAGCGAAACGCTCTCCCGAAGATTTTAATAAATTTATTTAATTGATATGAAAAGCTGAGAAAATGCACGTTCCCATTCGCCAATTTTATGTTAATAATGTGCGAAAATAGGCACGTCCCCAATCTACCCCGTCAAAGCTAATAAATATGTATTCCGCTTCTGTATCTTCTACAAAAGCATAAATTTCAACCGCACCGCCGCAGTCTATTCCTTTATCAACTATATCATTTCCATAAACCCAGAACCCAGTTACATCAGTCTTTAAATTGATGAAGGTTACAATTTATAATATTCTCTTAATTTTATTATACTCTTTTCTTTTTTAAATGTCTATGGTTTTTAGTCTTTCACAAATTGCCGAAATTTTGATCTAAACGATATACTTTATTGTGATAATAGCCGAAAATATAAAAATATGTTGACGCAGATTGCTAACAGTGTTATATTATAATAGTGTTAGTAATAAATTATGAGAGGTGTT
>JAUZPZ010000050.1 GCA_030705675.1 Bacillota bacterium | reverse complement strand
TCGTCCGCTTGTCGGAATGGATAAAATAGAAATAATGGACTATGCGAGGAAGATAGGTACATATGAAACATCAATTCTTCCTTATGAGGATTGCTGTACACTTTTTGTACCCAGACATCCTGATACTAAACCAAAGCTTGAACGTATAGAGATTGCTGAAGCAAAGCTTGATATGCAGGAGCTTATAGATAAGGCAGTAGAAGGAATAGAGGTTATAGATATCCAATAAAACTCCCATATTAAGAGGAGGAAAAGAAATGGAATTTGTAAAAGCGTGTCCGATATGGCTTGAAGGTCTTGAAAACGAAATGAATATTCAGGGAGGATTTAAGACTAAAATAACGGCTGAGAAAGGGAAAATTTATAAAATTTTTCTTACGGCATCCGCGTTGTACAGATTGTACATAAACGGGGAATTTATATGCTACGGTCCAGCAAGAGCTGCACATGGATATGCGAGGGTTGACGTGGTGGATATTACCGGTAAGCTTTTGGAAGGCGAAAATGTAGTAGCAATAGAAGTTGCCGGATATAACTGTAGAAGTTATTATACAATAGCCCAGAAAAACTTTCTTATTGCGGAAATAACCGGGGATGAAGAAGTTGTTGCCGCAACAGGGTATGATTTTAACGGACTGCGCATAACAGAAAGAGAACAAAAATGTGCTCGTTATTCATTTCAAAGACCTTTTCCTGATGTATGGACAATGAACCGTGATGATATACGGTATTTGTGGAAAACAGAAGATGTTGAGTTTGAACAAACGCAGTTGGCGGATATAGATATAAAATACCTTGCGCGAAGTTCGGTAATGCCGGAATTTAATGTGGTAGACGGTGCAAAGTATGTAGAAAACGGCGCACTTGAAATATGTGAAGAACCAGAATATGTAAAGATGGAAAGGTCGGTCAAGCTTAGGGAAAATGCAAACGGGGATGTGATTTTTGATCGATTTGACTTAAGTGAGATGCCGCACAATCCTTTAAAAGAGTATTACAGAACAAAAAAAATAAAGTTTGAAAACATAAATGACAGTGATGAAATTATAATCCGTGAAGGCAATTATATTTTGATTGATATGTCGAGAAACCATACCGGTTTCGTAAAGACACAGATAGTTGCAAATAAAAGCAGCAGTATACTTATTGCAATGGACGAGGTACTAAGCGGCACAGAGCCGGATCCGATGGGGAAAATGGGTACGAACGCGATAATAGGTTATTATTTGCATGAGAGCATAAATACGTACGACCTTGAGAGTTTTGAATGTTACGGTTTCAGATATGCGCTTGTTGCGGTAACGGCCGGAGAAATCATACTAAAAAATTTCTCCGTAAGAGAATACGTTTATCCGATGGATAATGTTCCGGAAATAAAAACCGATGATGAAGAGCTGAATAAAATTTATAAAGCTGCTGTTGAAACATACAGGCAGAATGTAATTGATATTTATATGGACTGTCCGACAAGGGAAAGAGCCGGCTGGCTTTGCGACAGTTACTATACGTCGCAGAGCGAATGGTTCTTTACAGGAAAATGTAATGTCGAAAAAGACTTTGTAGAGAATTTTTTCCTTTATACTACAAGACAGGGAATTCCCGGTGGAATGCTTCCCATGTGCTATCCGTCGGATCATCCGGACGGAAATTTTATACCGCAATGGGCAATATGGTTTGTGCTGGAGCTTGAACAGTATTTGGAAAGAAATCCTCTTGATAAAAAGGAAAAATATAAAGACCTGTGTTATAACCTGATCAAATTCTTTAAGAAATATGAAAACGCGGACGGTTTTACAGAGAAGCTTCCCAAATGGAATTTTATTGAATGGTCAAAGGCAAACCAATGGGTACAGGATATAAATTATCCTACCAATATGATGTATGCAAAGCTGCTTGAAATAACTGGTAACTTGTACAAAGATAAAGTCCTTATTAAAAAATGTACCGAACTTAGGAAAAAAATTATTGAAAAATCCTTTGATGGCAGGCTGTTTATAGACAATGCGGTATATAACGAAGAAGGCATTGCGGTAAACACAGATAATCACTCTGAAGTGTGTCAGTATTATGCATTTATGTTCGGTCTGTTAGATGATGTAAACGATCCGAAATACGCATATATAAAGGACCTTATTTTGAATGTTTTCGGACCTTTTCGTCAGGAAAAGGGAGAAATGCTTGAAATTGAACCCGCCAACGCGCTTATGGGAATATATATAAGAATGGAACTGCTGTACAAATGGGGATATTATGAAAAACTGCTTGAAGAGATAAAACAGTTTTTTGGAAAGATGGCAGATATCACGGGCACTTTGTGGGAAAACAACGCAATGGAGGCAAGCCTTAATCATGGGTTCGCTTCATTTGCGGGGGTCATGCTTGCGAAGAGCCTTGAAAAGTTAAATTAAGGAGGAAGTAAAAATGGAAAGATACGCGTGGAAAGGCAAAATCGCCGAGGGAAAGCTTGACGAGTATGTAGAGCGTCATGCAAATATTTGGCCTGAAATGACAAAGCTGCTTAATGAGGCGGGAATTCATAACTATACAATATGGAACGTGGGAAATGAACTTTTTGGCTACTACGAGTGCGACAAAGGGGTTGACTTTGCGGCGGCAACACAGAAAAACAGCCCTATTGTTGATAAATGGAATGAATATATGAAAGATATTCTTATTATGGAAATGGACCCCGAAACAGGGGCGCAACCTATGCTTAAACAGGTCTTTTATCATGAATAGAATATAAATGTATTTTCTATTGTAAAAAGGGAAAATAAGTTAAAAAATAGTTGTTTACATGAAGCGTACTAAATTTATACTTAAGAAAAGATCTTTCCAATAAGAACAGAATCCAGTATAACGAGTTCCGGTTCGGTTTGGTCAGTAGAAAACAGGAGGAAAAAGGATTTGGCAAAAGAAGGAAGAAAAATTAAAACCATTGATCCAATGAATATAATGGTACCTTATATAATGCCCGACAGAACCGGAGCCTCAAATCTGTTTGAAGCAACTGTTGATATAACGAATGCGGAAAAATATTTAAGGGAAAAACGTGCGGGAAACTGCAAAAATATAGGAATGATGCACGTATTTATGGCGGCATATGTACGTATGGTATCACAAATGCCGGGAATAAACCGTTTTATTAGAGGTCAGCGTATTTATGCAAGGAACGGCATAGAAATGAACCTTACGATTAAAAAGGAAATGACGCTTGAAGCTCAGGAAACAGTTGTTAAAATACCGGCAATACCAACGGATACCCTCGAAGATATATACAATAAGGTAAATGTGATGGTCACGGAAAATAAACAGGAAGGTGACAGAAACGGAATGGACAGCACTGCTCGTTTTCTTTCTTATGTTCCGGGATTATTTCTCAAATTCATTGTGTGGTTTTTAAAAACATTGGATTATTTCGGACTTTTGCCGAAAGCTATTTTAAAAGTAAGTCCATTTCACGGTTCTATGTTTATTACAAACATGGGCTCTCTTGGAATTGACCCAGTGTATCATCATTTATATAATTTCGGCAATATTCCTGTGTTTATTTCAATGGGCCGGAGAAAAACATACATGAAAATCAATGAAAACGGAGAAGAGTCAAGAAAAAAAGTAATGGGGCTCACGGCTGTATGTGACGAGCGTATATGTGATGGTAATTATTATGCGCAGGCGTTTAAGTTGATAAAAAAATATATTGAAAATCCGTGGCTGCTTGATAAGCCGCCCGAAAAGGTAATTGAAGATATAAGGTAAAAAATAGGGGGCTGTACCGCTTTGAAAGCGGTACAGCCCCCAGTCCGCTGACAAACCTCTTGTTGGGGGGTTAAAGGGGTTTTCCCCTTTTTTTCAATGTGCGGGTTTCGAGGGCTTTGCCCGCAAAAACCGCTCCCTGCAAGGGCTGCGGCGGTGAGCCGCACGTAGAGTGTAAGCCCTTGTTCGAAAGAAAAGTGGTAGCGAAGCGTGCTTTTCTTTCGGAGTGATGACTTTGTCATCACTCAAGGGGCTGTACCGCTAGCGGTACAGCCCCGTATTTGTATGTTATCTTTCTTCGCGGAAATATGAAAGGCCGAGGCTTGAAGGGGGCTGGTTTTCCTTTTTGTTTCTGAAACTCGCAAACACAAGAACTATCATTGTAACAATATAGGGAAGTGTTTGAACAAGCTCAATAGCATAGTTTGGAATTGTGATACCTATGTTGGGCAGATACTGATACGCCCATGAAAGAAATCCAAACAAAAGGGCACCCCAAATTATATTTACGGGTTTCCATGTTGCAAATATAACCAGTGCAACGGCAAGCCAGCCGAGTGCTTCAATACCGTTTTCCGTTGCCCACATGCCCTTATTGTATTCGAGTACGTAATAAAGGCCGCCGAGTCCCGAAATACCGGCTCCGATGCAGGTTGCAAGATATTTATATTTAGTTACGCTGATGCCGGCGGCGTCTGCGGCTGCCGGGTCTTCTCCAACAGCACGAAGATTAAGACCGCTTCTTGTTTTGCTTAAAAAGTACTGTACGACTAAGGCTATTATAATTGCCAGATACACCATAAAGCCGTATTTGAAAAATATATCGCCGATAATTTTAGTTCCTGATAAAAACGGAATTTTAGTCGTATAGGCGGCAAAGCCTTTTGGAGTTACGGCAACCGTTTTGTTGCCCATTACGATTTTTCCGAAAAAGTTTCCGACACCTACTCCGAAAATAGTTATTGTAAGGCCTGTCACATTCTGATTGGCTTTCAGGGTTATTGTAATAAAGCTGTATATTAAACCCATTAAAGCCGAAGCAATAAATGCCGAGGCAAATGAGAGCAGTATACAAACAATGGGGTTGAATGCGGCGGCAGAGCGTTCATAGTAAAAGGCTGTGGCAAACCCTGTAAAACCACCGATATATGCAATGCCGGGGACGCCGAGGTTAAGATGCCCGGATTTTTCGGTGATAATTTCGCCGGTCGCGCCGTACATCATTACCGTGCCGAACATGACGGTTCTGTTAAACCATGCAATAATTGTCGGTAGCATTATTATTTACCCCCTTTATCTGAAAAATCACGAAATTTGATTTTATAATTTACAAAAAATTCGCAACCGATAAGGAAAAACAGAATAATACCAGAGATAATATCGGCGGCATAGTCATTCATTATTGAATAATTACTCGCGATTTCACTTGCGCCATGTTCAAGAAATACAATAAGAAAGGCTATTATCATCATAAAAAATGTGTTGAATTTTGACATCCACGCAACTATAATAGCTGTAAATCCATATCCTCCGGCTGAGGTTGCCGATATAGTCTGATCTTTTCCGGCAACTGTCATAAAGCCGCAAATACCGCATATTGCGCCTGATATTGCCATTGTTCTCATTATTACCTTTGCCACGTTGATACCTGCGTATCTTGCGGTATTTTCAGATTCTCCCACAACGGCGATTTCATAGCCGTGCTTGCTGTATTTGAGATAGACGAAAATCGCGATTGTAAGTATAAGCACAATAATTATGTTAAGTGTAAAACGCTGACCCATTATCATAGGAAACCAGCCGGCTCTCGTACCGGCATTTATTGTTCCCATAGAGGATTTTTCACCGCGCCAGATATTGGTCATACAGGTTACGATGTTTATTGCTACATAGTTCATCATAAGAGTAAAAAGTGTTTCGTTTGTATTCCATTTCGCTTTAAAGAAAGCGGGAATAAATCCCCATAATGCGCCGGCGAGGATGCTTGTTACTATCATTGCGGCAAAAAGAAGGGGATTTGATATTTTAGAGCCGAAAGCCTGCATACATATTGCCGAAGCAAGCGCGCCTACAAGCACCTGACCTTCGGCGCCGATGTTCCAAAAGCGCATTTTGAACGCCGGGGCGAGGGCAATTGCTATGCCCAAAAGGAGGGCCACATCGCGCAGGGTACGAAGAAGTTTGGTTTCGAACATTCTGATACCGAAAGAAAAATCAAAAGTACCTGTAAACATTGTTTTATACACTTCGACGGGATTTAATTTTGTTATGAAGAATATGAACAACGCATCAACGAGAAGCGCCAAAATAACAGCAATTATACGAATTGCAATACTTTTGGTACTAGACATGCCGTCCCGTTTTTCTATTCGTATAAAAGGCTCGTTTAAAACATTTTTACTCATCCCTGTTCACCTCCGTTTTGCGAATTGGTCATCATAAGACCCACTTCCTCTTTTGTAGCGGTTCGTCCGTCAAGAATTCCGCTTAAGTTTCCCGAACAAAGTACCAAAATACGATCGCAAAGTTCAAGAAGGACGTCTAAATCCTCTCCCACATAAATAACTGCCGCGCCGTTTTGCTTTTGTTTGTTGAGAAGATTATATATTGTATAAGAAGTATTAATATCAAGACCTCTTACAGCGTATGCCGTCATAAGAACCGTAGGGGAAGCGGAAATTTCTCTTCCGACAAGTACCTTTTGAACATTGCCTCCGGAAAGCTTTCTTACCGGAGTATTTATGTTTGGAGTTATTACATCAAGATCTTTTTTTATTTTCAGGGCAAGTTTTCTGGGGTTTTTGCGTTCAGTAAAGAAATTGCGTCCTTCCGCGTAGCTTCGTACCATCATATTTTCAGCCATACCCATACTTCCCACAAGCCCCATTCCAAGCCTGTCCTCAGGAACAAAGGAAAGAGCAATGCCGTAATCCTTGATTTGTTTCGGATTTTTGCCTATAAGCTGTTCAAGTTTACCTGAGCCGGGGTCGTAGTATTCTATGCTACTGCCTTCTTCGGCAATCTGAAGCCCGGCAATTGATTCAAGCAATTCTTTTTGACCGCTGCCGGCAATTCCGGCAATTCCAAGGATTTCACCGCTGTTCGCTGTAAAAGATATATTATCAAGAACGGTCATTCCGTCACTGTCCTTGCAGGTTAAATTTTTTACAACTATACGCGCGGTAGGGTTGACCGGTTCGCTTCTTTTAATATCAAGCGATACTTTTTTACCAACCATCATTTCCGTAAGAGAAAGCTCTGTGGCGTCGTTAGTGTTGACAACGGCGACATATTCACCTTTTCTTAGGATAGCGACACGGTCCGAAACCGCAAGCACCTCATGGAGTTTATGAGTAATGATTATAATTGACTTTCCGTCTTTTTTCATGTTCTGCATTACGTTGAAAAGCCTTTCGGTTTCCTGTGGCGTAAGCACCGCGGTAGGTTCGTCAAGAATAAGTATATTTGCGCCGCGGTAAAGCACTTTAACAATTTCCAAGGTTTGTTTTTGGGAGACTGTCATATTGTAAACTTTTTGGTATGGATCTACTTCAAAACCGTATTTGTCACAAATTTCCTTTATTTTTAAAACTGCTTTTTTTATGTCAAATTTTCCATGTTCTTTAAGACCAAGAACAATGTTTTCGGCTGCCGTAAACACATTTATCAGTTTGAAATGCTGGTGTATCATGCCTATTCCGAGATCAAAAGCATCTTTGGGTGAACGTATCAATACGTCGGCTCCGTTTACGCGTATACGTCCGCAATCAGGATAATAAATTCCGGAAAGCATATTCATAAGGGTAGTTTTCCCACTGCCGTTTTCGCCGAGCAGAGAAAGAATTTCACCTTTTTTTATTCCAAAACTGATGTCATTGTTTGCAACTACCTTGCCGAATTGCTTTGAGACATTTTCAAATTCAACAGCGTAAGTCTCGTTCATCCGTAGAAACACCTCTTTCAGTAAAATTTTTTTGATATTCATTAAAATTCACAAGGGCTGCCCTTGTAAACAGGACAGCCCTATGCAATTTAAATTAGTATCTTTTATTTCTCCGTGATACCGTCAATAATCGTCTTGAAATACGGAGCAGCACGGAAAGAAGACTCATCGAAATAAGAAATAGCACCTTGAGTTTTAATAGCATCTACAGTTTTGCCCTTGTATACGCAAACAGGAGAGCCGGAGGAGAAATCATAATAGGACAAGTCAACCGGCGCAGTTGTGATTTTAGCGCCTTTAACGGTGAATTTAGATGTGTCGAATACTTTAATCGAGCCATCTTTTATACCCTTTATAACTTCTGCAACTTTTTCGGAAGTACCCTTTGCGCAGGATTTTCCGAGGTCTGTAATTTTAACAGCATCTTCGGAATAGCCTTTAGCCCAATCTGTAGCTATTTCCTTACCGTTCATGGCAGATTCCATAGCATATTTGTAGTATACAGCCCAGTTATTTGAAGCTGATGTAAGAGCAGCTGTGGGAGCAACGTCAAGCATAGAAATGTTGTAACCTACAGAATAGCAAATCTTACCTTCTTTATTTGCAGCTTCAACGGCAGCGGGAGCGCCTGTAGAGTCAGCATGCTGACCAATAATTACGCAGCCGTTGGCAATAAGAGATTCGGCAGCGGCACCTTCTTTTTCAATATCAAACCAAGAATTTGTATATGTAACTTGCATAGATACATTATTAACAATTGACTTAATTCCAAGATAGAAAGCTGTATAACCCGAAATAACTTCGGCATAGTTGAACGCGCCAACATAACCTATTTTGATGTTGCCATTGGCGTCATAATTAGACGGGGTAGTTTGAGGAGAAAGCTTACCACTTTGAACAAGTTCCTGAAGCTTAAGACCTGCAACAACACCAGATACATAACGTGATTCATAAACATTTGTAAATGCGTTTTTAAGATTTTTAAGACCGCTGATTGCGGCAAAATCACCTGTCATTGCGACAAATGTTGTGTTCGGATAATCTTGGGCAGCCTGTGCCAGATAGGTCTGATGACCATAGCTGTTTGCAAAGATAACTTTGCAGCCTTTAAGAGCAAGCTCTTCTGCTTTGTCTTTACAATCGGCAGATTCCGAAACTTTGTAATCCCAAATGATTTGGTCGTTCGAAATACCGAGTTCTTTAGCGGCAGCCTTTATACCGTTAATATGGGCAAGTGTGTAACCTTCTGTTTCATCCCCGATAAGAATAACACCGAATTTTACCTTTTCAGCCTTCGTGCCCTTATTTTCGGTTTTGTTGCCACATGCAGCAAAACTTAGCACCATTGCAGCGGTAAGAACAAGAGTAAGTAATTTTTTCATGGTTCTTCCTCCTAAAAATATTAATAAATTTAACCGGAAACTTGTCCGGCAATCCAATAATATAATTTTAACAAAGAAAAAAATAAATTGCAAGAGGAAAAGTGGCGAAATTTTACCGAAAATCGACACTATAATTCTACAATTTTTAGTAAAAATAACGCATGTGATAAAAAGAGCTACATATCATGCTGTAATATCCTTTTTAAAATGAAAGTAATATGCAAGTAAAATAAAAAATTTATCTGTAAAAAGGATGTTAGCTCGGCAAAAAATAAAATTTAATAAAAATATTGACTTTCATGCTTTAAAGTGATATAATAATAAAGTAAAATAAAGGAAAGGGGAGCAAAAAATGAATTTATTTGAAAAAGATGATGCAAAACTTCTTGTTGAAGCTTTGATTTCCCTTAAAACAGAAGATGAATGCAAGAAATTTTTAAGCGACCTTATGACAACAAAAGAAATTTTAGATATGAGCCAGCGGATTATGGTGGCAAAATTGCTTTCGGAGAAAAATATATACAGTAAAATTGAAGAAGAAACAGGCGCAAGCTCGGCAACAATATGCAGGGTAAACCGCTGTTATCGGTACGGTGACGGAGGCTATGCGGCAGTTCTTGAAAAAATAGGAGAGAAAAAGTAATGAATATGGTACTTAAAAGTGAGGAAAAAGCGGTATTTACTCTGCGTGCTTTATATCATTCTTACGGCTATGCACCGTATAAGATGAGTAAATTTGAGGAATACGATTTTTACGTTAAAAATAAAAATTTTCTTATCAGCGGTGATATACTAAGTTTTACGGATCTTAACGGGCGACTGCTTGCCATGAAACCCGATGTGACACTTTCTATAGTAAAAAACTTTAAAGAGTCACAGTGCTCTTTGCAGAAACTGTATTATGACGAAAATGTTTACCGCGCGGCGCCCGGCACACATGAATTCAGGGAAATTACACAGACGGGTCTGGAATGCATGGGAGATATAGATGTATACCTGGAGTGCGAGGTAATAATGCTGGCGGCGAAAAGCCTTGAAGAAATCAGCTTAAATTATATTTTGGACATTTCCTCGGTGGGAATAATAGGAGGGCTCTTTTCGGAAATAAGCGCGCCAGAGCCTGTAAAAGAAAAAATTGCCACCTGTATCAAACAGAAAAATCTGCATAATCTTATAAAACAATGTAACGAAAACAATATTTCAACAGAAATAACGGAAAGGTTAAAAAAGCTTGCGTTTATGTACGGTCCGTTGGGGGAAAAGCTTCCCGAACTTAAAAGCTTATGTCTTAACGAGGAAATGAAAGACGCCTGCAACGAATTGGAGATAATATATAACACAATGGAAAAATGTGGTTTGAGCAAAAATATAAATCTTGATTTTTCTGTGATAACTGATATGAATTATTACAACGGCGTGGTATTTAAAGGCTATATAGACGGTTTGCCCGAAAGCGTTCTGTCGGGGGGAAGATATGACAATCTTCTTGAAAAAATGGGTAAAAGGGCAGGTGCTATCGGCTTTGCGGTTTATCTTGATAAGCTGGAGAGGCTTGATAAAAGTACGGATATATATGACGCTGATCTGCTTATTACATATGAAGATGGTGTTGCCCCCGATTTGATAATGAAATATGCCGAAGAATTTACGGCAAAGGGGCAAACGGTGCGGGTTCAGAAGCTACCGACCGATGATATAAAATGCAGGCTGACGGTCAGAATAACGGCGGAAGGGGTGCAAGAAAATGATTAATATAGCTCTTCCGAAAGGACGGCTTGGAGAAAAAGTATACGATATATTTGAAAAGGCAGGTTATGCGTGCCCGTCTATAAAAGAGGAGAGCCGTAAGCTTATATTTGAGAATAACGGCGTAAGATATTTTTGGGTAAAGCCGTCGGATGTTGCGATATATGTTGAGCGCGGAGCGGCAGACGTCGGTGTTGCCGGTAAAGATATCCTTCTTGAATATGAACCTGATGTGTATGAACTACTTGACCTGAATATGGGAAAATGTAAAATGGCGGTTGCGGGAAAGAGCGATTTTAAAGACAATACCGACAAAACATTGAGGGTTGCAACCAAATTTCCCAATATTGCAGGAAAATACTATAAAAGCAAGAGCAGAGAGATAGATATTATTAAACTTAACGGGTCTATTGAACTTGCCCCAATACTTGATTTGTCGGATGTAATAGTGGATATTGTGGAAACAGGAGCTACTCTTAAAGAAAATGATTTAAAGCCTTTCGAGAATATAGTTCAGATAAGCGCACGCTTTATTTCAAACAAGGTAAGCTTCAAGTTCAAAAACAGCGAGATTATAAAGATGTGCGAAAATATAACTGAATACATTGATAAATGAGGAATTAAAGATGATTAGAATTTATAAATATGAAGATATTGCAAACACCGATATTTTCATAAGAGAGGACAATAAAACGGGCGTAGAGCAAACGGTGGCAGAAATAATTGCGGATGTGCGCGAAAATAAAGATAAAGCGCTTTTTAAGTACTGTGAAAAATTTGATAACGCAAAAATGGACGCACTTCAGGTGACAAATGATGAAATTGACGAGGCATTTGCAAAGATTGAGCCTAAATTTGTGGAAATTATAAAGAAAGCGGCGGAAAATATCCGTGCTTTTCATAGCAGACAAGTGCGCAGCAGCTTAGTCATAAGTGAAAATAAAGGTATAGTTATAGGTCAGAAAGTAATACCTATTGAGAAGGTCGGTCTTTATGTTCC
>JAUZPZ010000005.1 GCA_030705675.1 Bacillota bacterium | reverse complement strand
TTTTTGATAAGATAACCGGATACTGCGGGAAGATAATCTGCAACGCCGGCAGTTGAAGCGTGCGCTCTGTGAGCGGTGCCAAACGCGTCATTTACAAAAATATCAGCAAAGGAAGCCAAAGCTTTTGCGAAAGTGGGATCGTTTTTCTCCTCTTCTGCGTGGAAACGAACATTTTCAAGAAGAATAACTTCTCCCTCTTTAAGATTGGAAACAAGTTCCTTTGCACTATCGCCTATGACATCTTTTGCAAGCTTAACTTCCTGACCGAGTTTTTCGGAAAGGCATTTCGCCACAGGAGCCAGGCTGTATTTCATATTAAATTCACCTTTTGGTCTGCCGAGGTGAGAACAAAGAATAACTTTTGCATTATTTTTTATTAGGTAGCGGATTGTGGGAAGAGCGCCTACAATACGGTTTTCATCCGTAATGTTTCCTTCGGCGTCCAAAGGAACGTTAAAATCACATCTTACAAGAACTTTTTTTCCAGTAACATTGATATCCTCGACTGTCTTTTTGTTTAACATAATAACACCCCGTAAATAAAATTTTAAACGTATTCATTTCTGTATATAAAAAATATACCAAAATAATATTATACAACACATATTATTTTACACTAAAAGGAAAAAAAATGCAAGAGATTTAAATAACTTTTCCTATATTCATGTATATTGACAAATTTTTCACCAAAAAAAATATCAATATTGACAATTCAGACAAAAAAATATATAAATTTTGTGTGCTTTAAACAAAAGAAAAGTTTAACTTGAAAAAAACGAAAAAATAAGATAAAATAAAAAATATCAAATTATAAGGGGATAAATGCATTGAAAATTTTTATGCAAAATATCGACTGGTTAAAAAATGAAAATAAACTTTCGAAATATATAGAGCAGCTTCCTGAAGTTATACGTAATAAAGCGTTAAAAGCGAAAAGCCAAAGACGAAAGGCGGAAATTGCCGTTGGTTTTTTTCTGGCACGTATCGCTCTTGAGCAGTATGGCGCCGAGGAGGGAAAAATAAAATACGCGGACAACGGAAAACCGTATGTCAGCGGCGCAGAATATAATTTAAGCCATAGCGGCAGTTTGGTTGTCGCGGCGGCGAGTGAAAAACCGGTTGGAATAGATATTCAGAAAACAGTCACTTATAAAAAACGTGTCGCGGGAAAATTTTGTTGCGATGAAGAAATAAATTATATCGAAAAGTCGGAAAATAAAGACGTAATTTTCACATGCCTTTGGGCACTAAAAGAGGCACTTTGCAAAACAAGTGGCGCAGGATTGGGAGAGTTTTTGAAAGGCAAAAATTTAACCGCCGTACTGCAAGGGGATACTGTCAGCGGCGGTCTTAATTATTATATGTTGAGGATTGACGGCTATGTTCTTGCCGTTTGCTCTGAAGGGGAAATTACCCCCGAAATAATTATTCTTTGAAAAGGGCGGTTATTTCCTTGAATTTTTCACAGGCAGTGTTATAACCGTGCTCATAAAGTTTTAGTAAAACATCACGCCGCTTTTCAAAATGGTTTGTATTTGTGTTGGAGGCAGAAGGAGCTATTACAACAGCTTTCCCCTCTTTTTCAAGAGCGGATACAAGCTTTTGTTGAGCGGAATAGACTTTATGGCGGCAATCCATTAATTTTACATAAGCCGGATATTTTCTGTAATATGAGGTGTAAGCGCGGCGGAAGGATTGGGGCTTTTTCTTGTAGCCTACGCTTCGGGTAAGAACAACTACTATTTTGTCACAGCCGTCAAGCAAGGCACGCCGTACGGGAATAGGGTCTCCGATACCTCCATCCATGTACTTTTTCCCGTCTATTTCTACCGGTTGTGCCACAAAAGGAAGTGAAGTTGATGCCCGTAACGCAAGAAAATCATCTCCGAGCTCCTCTTTTGAAAAATATCTGATCTTACCTGTTTCTATATTTGTTGCGCCCACTTTATATTCTACTGTTGAAGAGGCGAGGGTGTCATAATCAAGTGGATCTATTTCTGACGGAAGTTCGCGGAAAATAAAGTCCATACCGAAAATAGATCTATCACGTAAAAGGTTATGCATACTTAAATACCGCGGGTCGGATATATAATCCAGATTTGCCCGCAAACCGCGGCCGTATTGACCTGAAATATACGAAAGAGCATGGGCAGCTCCTGCAGATACGCCTACAATATAGTCAAAACTAAGACCGCAGTCCATAAATCCGTCAAGAACACCTATGGTAAAAAAGCCGCGCATACCGCCGCCTTCAAGAACAAGACCGGTTTTCATAAAATCACTCCTGAAAATAAAAAATCTATACATTATCATTTTACCACAAAAGTGGAAAAAATTCTACAAATAATTGATATTTCTTAAAATTTATATAAAAATTGCCTCCTAAGAGGATGTTTTTGGTAAAATTTTTGGTGCATATTATAGAAAAAGCCGTTGACAAAAATCGGTAAAAGTAGTATAATAGAAAAATGTATTATTACATGAAATATATTATAATGCGGCGAAAATTGCCGCTGAAAATTTAGAAAATGGAGGAAAGAAAAATGGATTATTCAACAAGTCTCAGAACGCATACCTGTGGGGGACTTAACCGAAATAATATCGGTGAAAAGGTTAAAATTGCGGGCTGGATTGCGAATATAAGGGACCATGGGGGTGTCATTTTTCTTGACCTGCGCGATCAATACGGAGTTACTCAGGTTGTTGTGGGTGATGACAGTATCCTTTCTCAAATATCTAAAGAGGCGGTTGTCTCTGCCCAGGGCATAGTTTCGGAGAGGGATCCGGAAACTTATAACCCTAAGATTGCAACCGGCGAAGTTGAAATCACGTCGGCGGAAATTACCCTGCTTGGCGGAATATATAATCAGCTTCCTTTTGAGATCCAGACCTCAAGGGAAACAAAAGAGGATATAAGGCTTAAATACAGATTTCTTGATTTGAGAAATGAAAAAGTGTACGGCAATATACTTAAAAGATCAAAGATTATAGCTTTTTTAAGAAATAAAATGGAGGAATTGAACTTTACGGAAATTCAGACTCCTATCCTTTCAGCATCTTCTCCGGAGGGCGCAAGGGATTATCTTGTGCCAAGCAGAAAGTATAAGGGGCAGTTTTATGCGCTTCCGCAAGCTCCTCAACAGTTTAAGCAATTGCTTATGGTGTCGGGGATAGACAAATATTTTCAGATTGCGCCTTGTTTCCGTGATGAGGACGCAAGGGCAGACAGATCTCCCGGAGAGTTCTATCAGCTTGATTTTGAAATGGCTTTTGCTTCTCAGGAAGATGTATTTGCTGTGGCAGAAGAAGTTCTGTCCGAGACATTTGAAAAATTCGCGCCAGCAGGCGCGGTTGTGGATAAAGCTCCGTTTGTGAGAATTTCTTACCGCGAAGCTATGCTTAAATACGGCACTGATAAGCCGGATCTTAGAAATCCGCTGTTTATTATTGACGTTTCGGATATATTTACCCGCTGTGAGTTCGGACCTTTTAAGGGGAAAATTGTGCGGGCAATAAGAATGCCGGACGGTGCAAAACAGTCCAAAGGCTTTTTTGAGAAAATGCTTGATTTTGCAACAGGTATAGGAATGAAGGGTTTGGGATATGTAAAGGTAGAAGAAGATATGAGCCTTGCTGGACCTATTGCAAAGTTTATGCCACGTCCTGAACAAGAAGAACTTATAGAAAAATCTGAAATCAAACCGGGAGATATTCTGTATTTTATTTCGGATGCTCCGGGAAAAGTTGAAAAATACGCAGGGGAGATAAGAACAGAACTTGCAAACCGACTAGGTCTTATAGATGAAACCCAGTATAAATTCTGTTTCATTGTCGATTTTCCTATGTATGAAAGAGATGAAGAAACGGGGAAAATTATATTTACCCACAACCCATTTTCAATGCCTCAGGGCGGTATGGACGCGCTTCTTAACAAAGATCCGTTAGAGGTGCTTGCTTACCAGTATGATATTGTTGTAAATGGCGTTGAGCTGTCTTCCGGAGCTGTGAGAAACCATGTTCCTGAAATAATGGTAAAAGCTTTTGAAATAGCGGGATACACCGAGGAAGACGTAAAATCTAAATTTACCTCCCTCTACACCGCTTTCCACTATGGCGCACCGCCACATGCGGGAATGGCACCGGGCGTGGACAGAATGGTAATGCTGCTGACTGAAGAAAAAAGCATTCGTGAGGTAATAGCGTTTCCTATGAACGGAGCGGCGCAGGATATGTTGCTTGGAGCTCCGTCTGAAGTTACTGAGCAACAGCTTCGTGAGGTTCATATAAAAATCAGATAAGGAGAAAGAATATTATGGCAACAGTTGAAAAAGATGAGATATTGAAACTTGCCAAACTTTCAAAGCTTACGTTTACTGATGAAGAAATAGAAAAGTTTCAAGAGGACATGCAGTCTATAATTTCCTTTGCTGATATGATAAATAAGGCTAATTGCAAGGAGGCGGAAGTGCTCCATGTCGAAAGCGCTCCGCCACTTCGTCCAGATGTCGTTAAAAAATCTATTTCACAGGAAGATGTGCTTGCAAACGCCCCTGAAAAGGATGGGGGCTATTTTGTACTGCCAAGGAGGAATGTATAAAGTGGAAGGAAAAATTAAAAGATTGCATTCCATGCTGGTAAATAAGGAAATAAGCGCGGTCGAGCTTACAAATAAATATTACCGGTATATTGATGAACATAATGAAAAGATAAACGGATATACATCATTTACAAAGGAAATTGCCATTGCGGCGGCGCAAAAGGTAGACGCCGATATTGCGGCAGGAAAAGAAATACCGCTTCTCGCGGGAATTCCTATGGCAATTAAAGATAATATTTCAACAAAAGGCGCAGTAACAAGCTGTGCGTCTAAAATTCTTTATAACTATTCGCCTGTCTATGACGCTTTTGCGTATGAACAGCTTAAAAAAGCGGGCGGAGTAATGCTGGGAAAAGCCAATATGGATGAGTTTGCAATGGGTTCTACTTGCGAAACTTCATATTATGGCGCGACAAAAAACCCTTACGACACGCAGCGTGTTCCGGGGGGCAGCAGCGGAGGAAGCGCGGCAATTGTATGTTCGGATATGGCAGTTTATGCTCTGGGCAGCGATACCGGCGGCTCTGTGCGCCAGCCGGCGAGTTTCTGCGGACAGATAGGTCTTAAACCAACTTACGGAGCGGTTTCAAGATGGGGACTTATAGCCTATGCCTCCAGTCTTGACCAAATAGGCGTTCTTGCCGGAAGCGTTGAAGATGCTGCTATTGTGTTTGATGAGATTGCAAAATATGATGATAAAGACGCTACTTGTGTGGATTATGACAGAAAACCCGCATTGGAAATGCTGGAAAATGATATTAAGGGCATGAAAATAGGGGTTATTAAAAATCTGTTTGACGGTCTTGGCAGTGAGATAAATGATGCCATAATGAAGGCGGTTGAGGTTTATAAAAGCATAGGCGCGGAAATTGTAGAAATTTCCATTGATCAATTTGACCTGTCCTTGCCGGTTTATTATATACTTGCGTGCGCCGAGGCGTCCTCCAACCTTGCAAGGTACGATGGAGTGCGTTACGGATACCGCGCAGAAAACTATATAGACAGAGAAGAAATGATTTGCAAAACACGCAATGAAGGCTTTGGAATAGAGGTTAAAAGAAGGATTATGCTGGGCAACTATGTGCTTAGCTCCGGATATTATGATGCGTATTATAAAAAAGCCCAGATAATGCGCGGTGAAATTTCAAAAAGTTTTACACAGGCGTTTAAAGAGGTTGATATGCTTCTTTGTCCCACGGTTGCATCTACTGCGTTTAAACTGGGAGATATGACAAAAGACCCGGTTGAAATGTATTTGACGGATATGTGCACAGTACCTGTAAACATTTGCGGATTGCCCGCGATAAGTGTGCCATGCGGATATGACCAAAACGGACTGCCTGTGGGAATGCAGCTTATCGGTGATAAATTTACCGAGGGTAGGCTGCTTAATGCCGCATATAAATATGAAGAAAAAGAACATGAAAATATGTACAGAAAACCGCTTGTTGGAGGTGAGTGCATTGGGTTATGAGATGACTATAGGTCTTGAAACACACGTTGAACTTAGCACGAAAACAAAGATTTTCTGCTCCTGCACGACCGAATTCGGCGGAGATCCAAATACCCATTGCTGTCCTGTATGTATAGGACTGCCGGGCTCTTTGCCAAAGCTTAACAGAGCTGTTGTTGAATATGCAGTCAAGGCAGGTCTTGCGACAAACTGCGAAATTGGCTATACCTCTAAAATGGATAGGAAAAACTATGTTTATCCCGATCTTTCAAAAGCGTACCAGATTTCACAGCTTGACTATCCTCTTTGTAAAAACGGTCATATGACTTTGTCGGACGGGCAGACCATAAGACTTAACAGAATTCATATAGAAGAGGACGCAGGTAAGCTCGTGCATAGCGGTAACGACACAAATGTTGATTATAACCGCGGAGGCGTTCCGCTCATAGAAATTGTTACGGAGCCGGATTTTCATTCGGCGCAGCAGGTAAGAGAATATTTAGAAAATCTTCGCCTTATAATGAAAACGCTTGATGTGTCGGATTGCAAAATGCAGGAAGGTTCTATGCGCTGTGATGTCAATATTTCCATAAGACGCACGGGTGATAAAAAGCTGGGAACACGCACGGAAATCAAAAACATGAACTCTCTTTCCTTTATATCAAAAGCTATTGAATCCGAGTATAACAGGCAGGTGGACGCGCTTGAATGCGGTGAGCAAATCATTCAGGAAACCCGCCGTTTTAATGAAAGCACGGGGGAAACCGAGAGTATGCGTGGCAAAGAGGACTCGAATGATTACCGATATTTCGGTGATCCTGACCTTCCCATAGTGTATATATCTCCTGAAGAAGTGGAACAGCTGCGCGCGTCAATGCCGGAACTGCCTGACCAAAAGCAGGTAAGATATATGCGTGAATATGGTCTGTCCGACGGTGACAGTATGCAGATTATACGTTATACGAAGCTCGCTCTGTATTACGAGAAAATGGTTGATGTATCGGGTGCGCCGAAGCTTGCAGCAAATTTGCTTATTACCCAGCTTTTTCGGGTGCTTGAAGATGAGGAAGCAAAGGAAAATGCTTCTTTGCCTATACCTGCCGAATATATCGGAGAGGTACTTAAATTAGTAAATGAAGGCAAAATAAGCAATAACTTTATTAAGAAAATTCTTGACGAAATGCTAGAAAAACAGAAACCTTTCGCCGAACTGTTTAAAATCAGTGATTTCTCCATGGCGGACGAAAGTGAAACAGAGAGTTTTGTTGATGCCGCTATTGCAGAAAGTGCGGCGGCTGTGCAGGATTACCTTGCGGGTAAGGAAAAGGCGATTTTTGCAATTATCGGTAAAGTAATGAAAGCCTCGAAGGGAAAAGCAGATGCAAAAACCGTTGAGGAAATGATAATTAAAAAGATAAAAAATTAAAAAACATTTAACCGATTGCATTTGTGTGCAGTCGGTTTTTTATGATACGGGTAAAATATTTTTTAAATTTATCAAAACAACTTTCAGATAGCAAATAAAAATACGTTCTAACAACAAAACCCCTCTTGATTTAGTGCAAAGCTGAAATCAAGAGGGTTTTGTGCAATATTTTTCCGTAGACCCATTTTGCTACAAATCCTGTTTTGTATAATCGCTGGGCGTTTTGCCGGTTACTTTTTTAAATGCTTTGTAAAAATTAGAAGAGCTGTTGAAACCACACATTGAAGCCACACCCAGTTTTGTATCGGAAGATGATTTTAAAATACCAATTGCTTTTTCAACACGTTTAATAGTAATGTAATCCCATGGGGAAATACCGTTGAATTTTCTGAACAAAGTGCAGAAATACGCGCGGCTCATGGCGGAAATTGCGGCAATCTCATCAAGAGTAAGGTCGTCTTCAAGGTGGAGGTCAATATAATTGATAGCCTTTTCAAGCTGTCTTAAAGTTTCCTCGTAACGTGACAGGTTGTCAGTAAAATCAACATAATCAAAATCACGCATAAATGAAATAAGAATATCGATAAGATAAATTTTAACCATAAGCTCAAATTCGTATTTTTTTGAAGAAAATTCCTTCTCCATATCGTATATCATGGAAAAAATATTTTTAGTCGCGGGCAGGGAACCTTCAAATCTGTTTTGAAAATTGCTGTTTCTGTGAAAAAATATTTTCAGCAAGTTGTAGTCGGCAAGACCACTGGACGACCATAAAAAGCGGGGCTCAAACTGAATATTTATAAGTTCAAGGTTTTCCACGCCATCTATTTGCGTTATACAATGTATTTCGTCACAGCTGAAAACAAATATATCGCCGGCTTTGAAAAAATACTTGTTGCCGTCAACAGAATAAACTCCGCTGCCTGAAATGCATGAGGAAATTTCAAATTCCGTATGGTGGTGCGCACGCATTTTGCGCGGGCCGGGAGTGTTTGTTGAATGGAAAAGCTTTATCTTAGATTCAGACGAATTATAAATGTTAAACCTCATAAGATCACCTCAAAATTAAAATATAGTGGATAAATATAAAAATATAGTTGATGATACAACTGCGTCTTTAATATATAATAATACACGAAGGAAAGTTTGTCAATAAGGAGGAAAAATATTATGGAAAAAAATACTCTCGAATCAATTCAGGAAACTGTCAATACAAACAGCGGACCATCACAGTTAAAAATAACGGATATTCGCGTAGCAAATATTGATGGCGCACCAAAACACTGTCCTCTTATCAAAGTATATACTAACCAGGGCATTGTGGGGTACGGTGAGGTAAGAGACGCCTCTAGCGCAACTTATGCGCTTATGCTTAAGTCAAGGTTGATAGGTGAAAATCCATGCAACGTGGATAAAATTTTCAGAAGAATTAAACAGTTTGGTGGGCACTCAAGACAAGGTGGCGGAGTGTCGGGCTTGGAAATTGCCCTATGGGATCTGGCCGGCAAAGCATGGGGTGTGCCGCTGTGGCAAATGCTGGGCGGAAAATTCCGTGACAAAGTCAGAATGTATGCAGATACTGACGTAGATGGCAAACATACTGGAACGGATATGGGAAACGCAATTTTAAAACGCGTAAAAATGGGATTTACCATGGCAAAAATGGATCTGGGAATAGAACTTCTGTTGGATGAACCAGGTTGTTTAAATGCGCCCGTTGGATTTCTCGAAGATATAAAAAAATACTCCGCAAAGGCAATAAACCATCAGAGCGGATCTATAGATAGAGATATGATGATGGGTAAAAACTATGAGGTGTTTACAATACCGCATCATGCCACTGGGATACATATAACAGAAAAAGGCATGGACTATCTTGAGAATTACGTAAAGCAGGTGCGTGATGTTATCGGATATGAAATTCCGCTTGCAATAGATCACATCGGGCATGTATGCCCCGAAGATATAATAGTGTTTGCAAGACGTCTTGCAAAATACAATATAGCCTGGATAGAAGATGTTGCTCCTTGGCATTACACAAAGCAGTTTGAAAAAAATATCACACAGCTGTAATATACCGATTTGTACAGGTGAAGATATTTTCCTGGCTGAAAATTTTGAACCTCTTATGGCGTGTGGAGGTGTTTCGGTAGTTCATCCGGATATTCTTACGGTAGGCGGAGCTATGGAAATGAAAAAATTGGGCGATATGTGCGAAAAATACGGAATTGCCATGGCTATACATATGGCAGAAAGTCCCATTGCTTGCATGGCGGCTGTTCATGCGGCAGCGGCTGTTCAGAATGTGTTAGCGGTTGAGTTCCATTCGTCAGATACACCTTGGTGGAATGATATTGCAATCGGAATAGACAAACCTCTGATTAAAAACGGATTTATAGATGTACCTAATACTCCGGGTCTTGGTATCAGTGAACTTAATGAGGAAGCTATTGCGGAGCATATCCACAAAAAATATAACGGAGTATGGGAATCTACGGAGCAGTGGGATAACGAATGGGCAAACGACAGAATATGGAGTTAACAAAAAGGAGTAGAACAAAATGAGTGTTAATGCAAAAGCTGTACTTAGAAAAATAAACGAAAACCGCGCCTATATGGAAGATAGAGTGAGTCATGGTATTGAATACAACCGCAAAGGTTATGCAAGCTTTTTAGTTACCGATAGTGAGGGTAAACCTTTAAAAGGTGTAAAAATAGAGGCTGTACAAAAAAACCATGAGTTTAAACATGGCGCAAATATATTTATGCTGGATGAGTTTGAAATGCCCGAAAAAAACGAAGCATATAGGAAGCTTTTCAAAGAAGCGTTTAACCTTGCAACGCTGCCATTCTATTGGGGAGATTTGGAGCCTGAACAGGGTAAACCCAGATATGATATTGACAGTCCCAAAGTATACAGACGCCCCAATCCGGAGCTTTGTCTGAAATATTGTGAGGAAAACGGAATAGAACCTAAAGCTCACTGTCTTACATATCCGTATTATTCCCCAAAGTGGCTGGACCAAGATAATGTTTATGAAGTAAAAAAAATGCTTGAAAAGAGATTCAAAGAACTATCAGAGCGTTTTGCAAGCCGTATTCCTTCATGGGAGGTTATAAACGAAACCCTGTGCTTTGGTGACCCTCACACTGACAGTATGCCATTTTTCGCAGAGCCTGACATTGTTGAGTGGAGTTTTAAATTGGCTGAAAAATATTTCCCAGCAAATGAGCTTATTATGAATGAAGCCCAAGACTTCATATGGAAAACATATATGTCTACCAGAAGCGCGTATTATCTGCTGAATGAGCGTGCGTTAAGAAACGGTGCGCGAATTGATAGTATCGGATGTCAGTATCACATGGTTGTACTGGATCCAAAAAATTATCCTGAGTTAGCGAATTATATGCTTAACCCTAGAAAGATTTTTGCGACTATGGATGATTATGCTACACTGGGAAAACCTCTTCAAGTAACGGAAATTACCATTCCTTCTTGCAGCAATGAACCGGAGGACGAAGAATTGCAGGCAGAGATTGTTTATAATCTTTACCATATGTGGTTCAGCCATAAGGCAATGGAAGCGATTATTTATTGGAATTTACCAGATGGATACGCTGCAAGGGCAAAACCAGGAGATATGACAGCGGGAGAAAACCGTTTTTACGGCGGATTGATACATTTTGACATGACGCCGAAACCTGCCTTTGAAGTAATAAAAAACATGTTCAATAAAGAGTGGCATACTGAAGAAACCACAACTACAAACGGTGACGGCATGGCTGAATTTAAAGGCTTTTACGGAGATTATGAGATAAAGGTAACAGGCGAAAACGGAAAGACGGTAGAGAAAAAAATAAAGTTAAGTAAAAAAGGTACAAGTAACGTAAATTACAACAGAATAAAAATTGAGCTTTAAGGAAATGGTATTATGTTTGATTTAACAGGTAAAAAAGCGCTTGTAACAGGATCTACTCAAGGTATAGGTTTTGCAATTGCATTATGTCTTGCACAGCGCGGTGCAAAGGTTTTTGTAAACGGTGCCTCGAGTATGGAAAAATGCAAAGCGGCAAGTGATAAAATACCGGGTTCGATACCGGTGAAAGTGGATTTATCACATGAGGGGTGCGCCGATGAAATATATGCACAGACAGGTGATATTGACATTTTAGTGCTTAACGCTTCTGTTCAGTACAGAAAAGCATGGGATGAGATAACCTCGGATGAGTTTGATACTCAAATACAGGTTAATTTAAAAAGTAGCCTTGAGCTTATGCAAAAGTATGTTCCAAACATGAAAAAGCAAGGCTGGGGCAGAATTGTTACAGTAGGCAGCGTACAGCAATACAAACCCCATACCCATATGGCGGTTTATGCTGCGTCAAAATGCGCTCAGATGAGCCTTGTAAACAATCTTGCAGCTCAACTTGCCCAATTTGGAATTACGGTAAATAATATGTCTCCGGGAGTAATCGCTACTCCTAGAAATGATGCGGCTTTGGCTGACGAAGAATACTCAAAAGTTATATATTCTAAAATACCTGCGGGTTATGCCGGAACAGCGGAAGACTGTGCGGGGGGAGTTTTACTTCTTTGCTCGGAGGAAGGAAGATATATAACTGGTAGCGATTTAATAATAGATGGCGGTATGCATCTTTAAGCGAAAGGTGAATTACAATGCATTTTAATAACAGAGAAGAAATAATTGAACTTACTCCACTTTGGAAAGGCGAACGTCTTCCCGACGGGCGTCCTAAAGTAGAGGACAAATATTTAAAAGCCCTTCATACACTTACCCTTGAGGAAGTATGGAAACCTATATTTGTACTGGGATATGAAAGCCAGTTTGAAGGTAGACTGCACACTCTTCACGACGATGGAAGAAAGCTTGTGGGACGTGCCGTAACAGCTTCATATATGCCTACCCGTCCGGATCTGGATGAGGTAGTTAGAGAAATAGGGAAAAAGGAAGGGCGCACTGGCACATATAATCAGTGGGTTGTGGACAGCCTTACAGAAGGAGACGCACTGGTTGTTGATATGTATGATAAAATATACAAAGGTACATTTCTCGGTGGAAACCTTACAACCGCGTTGAAAAACAAGACAAAAACAGGAGGCGCGGTTATCTGGGGTGGGGTAAGAGACGTTGAACAAATGAAAAAAGTTGAAGGCGTACAGGTATATTACCGCGGCATTGACCCCACGCCGATACGTGAATTTGTGATAACGGGATTTAATACGGCGACAAAAATAGGCAACGCCGTTGTCCTTCCGGGAGATGTTGTGTTCGGAGCAGGCGGCGGAGTACTGTTCATACCTTCACATTTGGTTGCGGAGGTTGTAGGAAATGCGGCAAAAACACAGGTAAAGGATATGTTCGGTTTTGAAATGATAACTTTGAATAGATTCAGCACAGCCCAAATTGACAGAAATACATGGTCGGTTGAAATGTTGGATATGCTTATTGAATTTATTGAAAAAGATGACAGAGCGGAACAGTATCGTGGACTTGACTGGTCAACCGAGTATGATCTTGCAATAAACGGCGACCCGAATGATACCCAAAGCGCTCTGTAAGATATACGAGAAAATATACGGCTGATTTGACGGCTTTTGTGGAGAAAGCGCACCAACTTAAAATAAAGGTTATTTTAAGACGGTGAGTTTAATCTTGAACATATTTATATAATTTTATATAAATAAAAATTAAGGCAGGCTTTTTTAAGCTTGCCTTTTTTGCTTATATAAGTTAAAATAAAAGTATAAATGAAACGAAGGTGAAACTTATGCGCTATGTGATACTTGATCCGAGGGCGGATAAAAAAATAATTTACGGTCTTGAAAAAGCCGGGTTTAAGGTAATAGAAGCGGATTTTATAAATGATATTGACCCTTCTGTTGCAGGGCATCCAGATATGCAGATACTTAAAGTGGGAGAGGAAATAATAGTAAATCCGGGAAGCGAAAAACATTATAAAAAGGCATTTTCAGGCGTCAACTTTATTTGCGGAAAGACGCGGGTACAAGGTAAATACCCAAAATATATTGCATATAATGTAGCAATGACAGCAAGCGCCGCCATACATAATTTCAAATTTACGGATTTTGAAATTATCAGGGCAATGGGTGGGAAATATACGCAAATAAATGTACACCAGGGCTATTCCAAATGTTCGGTGTGTACGCTTCCGGATGGGATAATAACTTCAGACAAAGGAATAGCCACAGCTGTGGAAAAAACGGGGATAGACGTGCTTCGCATTTCAGAAGGTGAAATTACTCTTTTTGGTAAAGAATATGGGTTTATAGGTGGCGCAAGCGGGTATTTTGACGGCAAACTTTATTTTACCGGAGATGTTACAATGCATTCGGATTTTGAAAAAATAAAAAATTTCTGTAAAAATAAATGTATAGAAATTGTATGCTTATCCAATGATAAGTTAGCCGACATTGGCAGTATTATTGTAATTTAAGGGTGATTTTAATTGCAGACCAAAGTGGTGTTGCACACAAGCGGCGACACATCAGAGCTGTTTAAAAAACTTTGCGGCGCACTGGAAAGCAAAAACGCGTCTGCAAAAGTAAAGGAAACCGGCGGTGGCGTGGAGTGTGTTTTTAATGAAACAGAAGAAAGAAATGCGCGTCGAGCAATAAGCGAGACCGCACGCGGTTACATTGTGGATAATTTTGAGGAACGTGAAATAGTTCGTATAATTGCGGAAGGATACACTTTCTTTAATGGCGACGAAAAGCGTAGACTTACGGAAAGTATACGCAACTCAATACACAATGAAGAAGATATTCATGACAAGCTTTTTGTTTTAAGGAGAAACAGAATAATAGAAACGGTTATTGACAATTATTTTGATGAAAAAAGGGTGCTTAACCTTGACGGGTTCCTTCCTTTCAGGCTTCAAGACTACAGCAAGGAGCTGGAGGATTTAATAGATTACAGCGCCGATAATTTCCTTATGCGAAAAGAATATGATGAGTTTATCGAACTGCTTAAAGCATATGTAAGCGTTCAGCCTCATGAAATTGATGTCTTGAATATTGTGGTTACCGAGAACAGAGAGTATATTTATTATGATAGCAGAGAGAAGCCGCTTAAAGGAGAATTTGAGATGGAAGCGGCGGAGGAATTCGGAGCAGGCTATGAAAGCGAGGATTTGCTTGTAAGCATACTTATAACAAAAAATCCGCGGAAAATAATAATTCACAACAGACAGTTTATGAAACATGAAATTGCTCAGACTGTCGAAAAAATATTTGAAGGCAGAGTAGGGAAATGTGATGGATGCAAGCTTTGCAGAGTTCTTCAATAAAAAGACAAGAAGTGAAAAATGGCTTTAAAACTTTTTTAAAACAGAAAATTAATCCCCGTGAAGGCAACACTTGAAATAATAAAATATTTCAGGAGCTATTTTCATGGGGGGTTTATTTTTATTAGTGTGGTTTTATAAAATTTGCTTTTTTCACCATAGCATTGATATTTATAACATAATTATAAAATATAAATAAACTGCCCTGGTTTGTGCGTATAACATAAACCGGGGCAGTTTGGAGTTATGGGTAAAAGTTTATACCAATAAATAATTTATACTACGTTTGGCCGTACTCCTTCAATATGCAAATATCTTATATTATCATAAGAATAGCTGGAAAGCGGCCGCATAAAAGCGTCATTGGTATGAGCACTTACCAGAATATGTATTTCGGGCGTTTCGACTACACGGGTAACAAGCAATGTATGTGTAAAAATATCTAAACCTTCCCCCTCAAGCTGAATTACATCTCCTATTTCCATACCATATTGATCGGTTTCTGTAGCATAAGGACCGGCACCTTCGTTATTTACCATAAAATTATAGAAATATTCCACACCCGTCCATGATGCAGTGCGGTTGTATGAAGAAATATAATACCATCCGAAAATCGGAGTAAAATTCATGACCCCACCTCCGGCATAAAGGCATTGCGAAACAAAGTTTGTACAATCTCCGCCGAGACCGTGAAAATCTATATAATCAGGGTTGCGGCTGAATGCCCATTTTCGAGCATATTCTACTGCGGCAATACGGTCGTAACCATTATCAGGCATAACAAAACCACCTCTGTGTTTTAAAATACAATATTAATATATGCCGAAAAAATATAATTGCTATTGCATTGTGAATATTGCACAAAAAATCGACAAAAATCACTCAACATTTTCTACAAGGTAAAATTTGCAAATGATATTATTTATATAGACTTTTTGATGTAAATGTTGTATAATATAAAAGAAGTATAAGTTCATATAAATGAAATATATGCTTACAAATGTTAAAAAAATAACAAAGTTTCGGCACTTATTAGGAGGTATTATAGAAATGAGCTTGAAAAGTACTATTGAATTTAAGGGGACAAAAGAGCAGGAAGAAAAGCTAAATGAAGCTATTGCAAAAAACAAAGATGTCCCGGGTGCGCTGATTCCTATTCTTCATCAGGCACAAAATATTTACGGTTATCTTCCAATTGAAGTTCAGAAAGTTATTGCGGACAGCCTTGGTCTTTCGCTTACAGAAGTTTACGGCGTTGTAACTTTTTATGCGCAGTTTACACTGTATCCTAAGGGCGAATATGCAGTTGGAGTCTGCCTTGGTACGGCGTGTTATGTAAAAGGTTCTGGAAAAATACTTGAGGAAATCAAGAAAAAACTTAAAATAGAGGTTGGTAAATGTACGGAAGACGGCAAGTTTTCTCTCGATGCAACACGTTGTATCGGAGCATGCGGACTTGCGCCCGTAATGACGGTTAACGATGAAGTTTACGGAAAACTTGTCGCAAATGACGTCGCTTCAATTTTAGAGAAATATATATCCGCATAATAAATTCCGGGAAGGGACAGAAAACTTATGAAATTATCTCATGTTAAGGCTACACTCGGTGCGGAAGTTCTCACCGGAGAAACAGAGAGTGTGCTAGATGAAATTGATATATTTACCGCCTGTGGGTGTGACCTGATGAGCGATGTGCTTGCTTTTGTAAAAGATCAGACTCTTTTGCTCACGGGACTTATTAATCCTCAGGTGATTCGTACAGCTGAAATGATGGATATTGTTGCAATATGCTTTGTAAGAGGAAAGGTTCCTCCAAGAGAAGTAATTGATCTTGCCGTTGATAGGGGAATAACTCTTATTACAACGAATTATCCGCTTTATATGGCATGCGGAATGCTGTATGAAAAGGGACTTGGGGGAAGAGGCTGTGCGGAAACACTATAATATTTCAGGTACCGACTTTTCTGTCGCCGGAGAGGCGTCAAGTGATTTTAAGACGCTTCTTAAAAAACTTGGAATAAAGCCTGATATTGTAAGAAAAGTTGCAATTGCAATGTATGAGGCGGAAATAAATACGGTTGTTCACGGCAGAGGCGGAGAGTGTGACGCCGAGGTGTTGGATAACTGCGTAAAAATAGTTTTCACTGACCATGGACCTGGAATTGCCAATGTAGAGCTTGCAATGCAGGAAGGATATTCAACGGCGAGTGAAACTATAAGGGAACTCGGCTTTGGTGCCGGAATGGGATTACCTAATATAAAGAAATATACGGATAGTATGAAAATAGATACTGAAGTCGGTAAGGGAACAACTGTAACACTTACCGTGAACCTTTAGACAGTTTTATAAAGACTGTGTAATTGAAAGCGAGGTGTGGCATAGTGGCATACTATCACTCCGTTACATTGGATAAAGAAAGATGTCGCGGCTGCACGAATTGTTTGCAGCATTGTCCTACGGAAGCTATAAGAGTCAGGGGCGGAAAGGCAAAAATAATAAAGGAAAGATGTATCGACTGCGGTGAATGTATAAGGGTATGCCCTTACAGAGCCAAACGCGCCGTTACCGATTCTTTTGATATACTTAATGATTATGAGTATAATATTGCACTGCCTGCTCCCGCGCTTTACGGACAGTTTGGAAGCAGTATAACTGCTGATAAAGTTTTGACGGGTTTGCTTGAAATAGGGTTTGATAATGTATTTGAGGTTGCACGTGCCGCGGAATATGTAAGTTCTGCTACCAAAAAAATACTTGATGAAGGGAAAATTCCAGAACCCATAATCAGTTCGGCGTGTCCTGCGGTAATAAGACTTATCAGCGTCAGGTTTCCGGGGCTGATAGATCATGTGATAAACCTTCTTTCTCCAATGGAAATTGCCGCAAAAATGGCAAGAAAAGAAGCAATAGAAAAAACAGGTTTACCTGATGAAAAAATAGGGGTATTTTTTATAACCCCCTGTCCTGCCAAGATGACCAGCATAAAGGCGTCTGGATTGCTTGACAGATCAGCTGTAAGCGGCGCAATTTCGGTAAATGACATCTATGCTAAACTGCTTGCGGTTATGAAACACATTGAACCGAAACATCTTGCTAAAGCGGGCTTTGCCGGCATTTCATGGGCAAGAAGGGGCGGCGAAAGCTATGGCACCGGTATTCAAAATTATATCGTGGTTGATGGCATACAAAATGTAATAAATATTTTAAGTGCCATTGAAGATGAAAAGCTTACCGATGTGAAGTTTGCTGAATTGCTTGCATGTCCCGGCGGATGTGTAGGTGGGGCTTTAAACGTAACAAATTCATATGTTTGTATAAATAATATTAAAAATATTGCCTCCGCGGCGGGAGAGTCCGAACCGGTGAACGATGTGGATCCGGAGATTGTAAAGTGGGAAAAGAAATTGTACTCGTCCGATGTAATGAATCTTGACACCGACCTTGCACGCGCCGTTGAAAAAATGGAGCAGATTGAGCGTATGTGTGAAACTCTGCCACATCTTGATTGCGGCTCTTGTGGAGCGCCTACGTGCAGGGCACTTTCAGAAGATATTGTGCTCGGCTTTGCAAATGAATACGACTGCATATTTAAAAGAAGAGAACACGTCAAGGAGCTTACAAGGGAGCTTTACGAGATAGCGGAGCGTCATAAAAAAGACGGAAGTAAGATGACTGCAAGAGAGCTGGAACGCTCGGAAGAAATATCTATAGAATTGTATGAGCTTGAGGAGCGTCAATAAAATGACTGTAAATTCAATTCTTATGGAATTGTACGAGCTTGAACTAAAATGACTGCAAATTCAATTCTTATAAATAGAATGGAGAGATATTAGCGTATGGTTGTTATATCGGAACTTATTAAAAACCTTGATCTTAATCTGTTGACAGATGAGGATTATGAGGACAAGGAAATAACAGGCGTATATATTGGTGATCTGCTCAGTTGGGTCATGGGTAAAGCTCAGCCCGGTAATGTGTGGATTACTATTATGAGCAATATTAATATCGTTGCGGTTGCGTCTCTTACGGACGTAGCGTGTATATTGCTCACTGAAGGGGTCGTTCCTGACGAAAATGTTATAAAAAAAGCAAATCTTCAAGGAGTGGTAGTGCTTGCTTCGCAGAAAACAAGCTATGAGCTTGCAAAAGAATTGCACACTGTAATAGAATTATGATTAAATATGATTTTCATTTGCACACGGTTTTGTCTCCGTGCGCAGATGAAGAAATGACACCTAACAATATAGTAAATATGGCACACATAGCAGGGGTAAACGCCATTGCCATTACAGATCACAATACGATAGGCAATGTACGTTCTGCACAAATTGTTGGAGAGAGGCTGGGGGTCACGGTAATTCCGGGTATGGAAATAGAAACAGCGGAAGAAGTGCATGTGCTTACGCTTTATCGTGATATTGAAAGTGCGCGGGAAATAGCGGATATTGTGTATAAAAATCTGCCCATGATAAAAAATAATCCGAGAATTTTTGGAAGCCAGATTTTGATGGATGAGAATGATAATATTATAGGCGAAGAAGAGAAATTACTTATTTCGCCGACAACTATCCCTATTGAAAAACTGTTTAAAATGGTAAAAAGCGTAGGGGGAATTGCAATGCCGGCACATGTAGACAGGCATTCATACAGCATTCTTACAAATCTTGGCTTTATACCTGAAGAACTTAACGCAAAATGGATAGAAATGTCCTATCTTGTAGACGACACAAGTGAGTATATTTTAAACAGGACGGATCTTGCAAAATATAAAATACTTCAGAATTCGGACGCTCATTATCTTAAAAATATAGCATCAAGGGAAAATATACTTGAATGTGAACTGGAAGAATTGTTCAGGTGGTGAAAAAGTGAAGGAATTATCTTTGCATATATTGGATATAGTACAAAATTCCATTAAGGCAGAAGCCACCGAAATTTGCATAACAATAGATGAAAATCCCGAAACAAATATTCTTTCAATTGTTATATCCGATAATGGCTGCGGGATGAGCGAAGAGTTTTTAAAGAGGGTAAAAGATCCTTTTGCCACTACACGTACTACGAGAAAAGTAGGAATGGGAATTTCGCTTTTCGAGGCAGCCACGCTTCAATGCGGGGGGCATCTCGATATTGACTCAAAGCAAGGCGTTGGCACAAAGCTTTCGGCATATTTTGAATATGATAGCATTGATCGCGCCCCAATAGGGAATATGGCTGAAACTATGGTCACTTTGATATCGGGGGCACCCAATATAAATTATGTGTATAAGCACCGCAAGCTGGAAAGAGAGTTTGTCTTAAATACAAGAGAAATAAGGCAGGCTCTTGGGGAAGTTCCGCTTAATACTCCGGAAATTCTTAGCTGGATTTCTGAATATATTACGGAGGGTCTTGCAGATGCAAATATATAAATATGTTAAGAATGATTTTATAATTTAAGGAGGATACTATGAAGAGTTTAGCAGAATTAAAGCAGCTGCGTGAAGAAGTACAAGGTCAGATTGATTTACGAAAGGAACATAAAGAGGGAGTTCGTGTTGTAATCGGTATGGCTACATGCGGTATTGCGGCAGGCGCAAGACCTGTTATGAATGCGTTTTTGAAAGAGGTATCAAAACGCGGACTTTCTGATGTTACTGTAACACAAACAGGTTGTATAGGCATGTGCCGCATGGAACCCATCGTTGAGGTTTTTATGCCGGGCAAAGAAAAAGTGACATATGTTCACATGACTGAAAATAAGGTTGCTCGCATTGTTGCAGAGCATATTATTAACAAACAGCCCGTTACCGAGTATACAATCGGTGCGGCTAAAGACTAAAGACTTAAGACTTAAGGGGGAAAAGAAATGAATATTTACAGAGCACATGTACTTATATGCGGAGGAACAGGGTGCACATCATCCGGCTCCGTTAAAATACATGACGAGTTTGAAAAGCAAATTGCTGAAAAAGGGCTTGAAAAAGAAGTTAAAGTAGTTCAGACAGGTTGTTTTGGTCTGTGCGCCCTGGGTCCGGTTGTTATTGTTTATCCGGAAGGATCCTTTTATAGTATGGTTAAGATAGAGGATGTTTCCGAAATTGTTGAGGAACATCTTCTTAAAGGACGTATAGTTGACAGATGTCTTTATAAAGAAGCTTCCGAAAAAGATGAAATAAAGCCGCTTAGTGAAGTGGATTTCTATAAAAAGCAGATGCGTGTCGCATTGCGTAATTGCGGTGTTATAGACCCGGAAAATATCAAAGAAGCAATCGCTGTGGACGCATACCAGGCGCTTGGCAAGGTTCTTACGGAAATGACACCAGAACAGGTTATAGAAGTAATGCTTGCTTCCGGTCTTCGCGGACGCGGAGGTGCAGGTTTCCCTACAGGTTTGAAATGGAAATTTGCGGCGGCGTCAAAGAATGATCAGAAATATGTCTGTTGTAACGCCGACGAAGGCGACCCGGGTGCATTTATGGACAGGTCCGTACTTGAAGGCGACCCGCACACTGTAATTGAAGCTATGGCAATTGCCGGTTATGCAATTGGTGCAAATCAAGGTTATATTTATATACGTGCCGAATATCCCATTGCTGTAAAACGTCTTCAGATCGCAATTGACCAGGCTAAGGAATACGGTCTTTTGGGTAAAGGTATTTTGGGTACCAGCTTTGATTTTGATCTTGAAATCCGTCTTGGAGCAGGTGCTTTCGTATGCGGTGAGGAAACCGCTCTTATGAATTCAATCGAAGGAAATCGAGGAGAACCCAGACCACGCCCTCCTTTCCCTGCTGTAAAAGGACTGTTTGCGAAACCGACAATTCTTAATAATGTTGAAACATATGCAAACATTCCGGTTATTATAAATAAAGGGGCAGATTGGTTTGCAAGCATAGGCACAGAAAAAAGTAAAGGAACAAAGGTATTCGCGCTGGGCGGAAAAATCAACAATACAGGTCTTGTTGAAGTTCCCATGGGTACAACTTTGCGCGAAATCGTTGAGGAAATAGGCGGCGGCATTCCGAACGGCAAGAAGTTTAAAGCTGCTCAAACAGGAGGTCCTTCAGGAGGATGTATACCCGCAAGCCTTATCGATACTGAAATCGATTACGATTCGCTTATCAGAATAGGCTCGATGATGGGCTCCGGCGGTCTTATAGTAATGGATGAAGATAACTGTATGGTGGATATTGCTAAATTCTTTCTTGAATTTACAGTTGATGAGTCATGTGGTAAATGCGCACCTTGCCGTATTGGTACAAAAAGACTGCTTGAAATGCTTGAAAAAATTACAAGTGGAAAAGCAGAGATGGCGGATTTGGACAAACTTGAAGAACTTTGTTATTCTATCAAGTCTTCCGCACTGTGCGGACTCGGTCAGACGGCGCCAAACCCTGTGCTTAGTACTTTAAGATATTTTAAAGATGAATATATAGCACACATAAAGGATAAAAAATGTCCTGCCGGCGTATGTAAGGCACTTGTAAACTATATTATTAACCCTGAAAAATGTAAGGGTTGCAGCCTTTGCTCCAAAAAATGTCCCGCTGGTGCTATTTCGGGGCAGATAAAGAGCCCGTACGTTATTGATACAAATAAATGCATTAAGTGCGGCGTTTGTATGGAAAACTGTAAGTTTGATGCAATTTATAAGAAATAAAAAGGAGGATTATCATGGTAAATTTAACGATAGACGGCAAAGCGGTATCTGTGCCCGAAGGGACAACAGTGCTGGAAGCTGCAAAAAAAGTTAATATAAATATACCGACACTTTGCTACCTTAAGGACATTAACCAGATTGGTGCCTGCCGGGTATGTATTGTTGAAATTAAAGGAGCAAGGGCCCTTCAGGCCGCATGCGTATATCCTGTTGCCGAAGGTCTGGAAGTATTTACAAACTCTCCGTCTGTAAGAAGAGCGAGGAAATCTACAGTGGAGCTTATTCTTTCCGACCATGACAGGAACTGTCTTACCTGCCCAAGAAACAGAAATTGTGAGCTGCAGAAACTTGCAGATGATTTGGGAATAACGGAAATTCCGTACGAAGGCAACAAAAAAGAAGCTGAAATAGATGATGCTTCTCCCTCCGTAGTTCGCAATAACAATAAATGCATACTTTGCCGCCGCTGTGTAAGCGTTTGTAAAAACGTTCAGACAGTAGGGGTTATTGATGTTGCATATCGTGGAATTAATACAAGAATAGGTTCCGCATTTGATATGAAACTTGCCGATACTCCGTGTGTAAACTGCGGTCAGTGTATAGCTGCTTGTCCGGTTGGCGCTCTGTATGAAAAGAATTCCACACAGGTAGTATGGGACGCTCTTGCAGATCCAGAAAAACATGTTGTAATTCAGGCGGCTCCTGCCGTAAGAGCGGCTCTTGGCGAAGAATTCGGCATGGAAATGGGTAAGTGCGTAACAGGAAAAATGGCAGCCGCTATGAGAAGACTTGGCTTTGATGAGGTTTTGGATACAGACTTCAGTGCCGACCTTACAATTATGGAAGAAGGAACAGAGCTTCTTGAAAGAATTAAAAACGGCGGTCCGTTCCCGCTCATTACATCCTGTTCACCCGGTTGGATTAAATTCTGTGAGCATTTTTACCCTGAATTTATTCCAAATCTTTCGTCATGTAAATCACCACATCAAATGTTTGGGGCTGTTATGAAGACTTATTATGCCGAAAAGAAGGGTATTGACCCCAAAAAAATCTTTACGGTGTCTATAATGCCATGTACAGCTAAGAAGTTTGAATGCGGCAGAGACGAAATGGAAGTTGGCGGAGAGCGTGATGTTGATGCGGTTATCACAACAAGAGAACTTGCTTCAATGATCAAAACTGCTGGTATTGATTTTGTGAATATTGCTGATGAAGATTTTGACGATATCTTTGGTATAGGCTCCGGTGCCGGCGTTATTTTTGGCGCAACAGGCGGTGTTATGGAAGCGGCGCTTCGTACAGTTAAGGAAATTGTTGAAAACAAACCGCTTGACAATATTGATTTTGAGGTTGTCAGAGGAACAAAGGGAATAAAAACGGCAACTGTAAATATTGGCGGAATGGATATAAATGTTGCGGTTGCGAGCGGTCTTGCAAATGCAAGAAAGCTGCTTGACGATATTAAAGCAGGTAAAGCCGAGTATCATTTTATTGAAATTATGGCTTGCCCCGGCGGATGTGTAACAGGTGGAGGACAACCCATAGTAAGTTCTAAGGTTTATTCCGAGGTCGATGTAAGGGCTGTACGCGCTAAGGGACTTTACAAGGAAGACACTATTCTTTCGGTACGTAAGTCTCATGAAAATCCGGCTATCAAGAAGATTTATGACGAATATTTTGAAAAACCCGGAAGTCATAAGGCACATGAGCTTCTTCACACACATTATCAAGCAAGAAAGCAATATATTTAAAATAGCATTTAAAACTCTGCCTATTAAATAGATGAAAAATTTGTAAAGGTTTTGGAGAGGATATTACCATGAAATATGTAAGTGAATCCCAACCCGTAACAAAGGAAACAGATTTAAAACAGCTTCTTGAAGAAAGTAAAAAGTTGCGGCGGAACATAAAGCATAAGCATTTTAAAAATCTGACCGTCGAAGAGCTTGTTGGCGAAAAAACCGAGTTTGTATTCTGCGAGTTTGAAGGTTGCCGTTTTATAAATTGTAATTTTGATAACACGCAGTTTACGGATTGCAATTTTATTGATTGTGATGTTTCAAATGTACATTTTGACAATGCGGCTTTTCAAAGGGTAAAGATGACCGACAGTAAATGTACGGGAATAAAGATGACTCGGATGTTTGTGGGAAACAGCTCTTTTGAAAATTGCAGAATGGATTTTGCAAACTTCAGCGATTCGGGAATGAGAAATACAGTGTTTGAAAATTGTGATATGACAAGCGCGGGTATGTACGGATGTAATTTTCAGAATATAAAGTTTGACTTCTGTAATTTAAGCGAGAGTAATTTTGGCAGAGCAAAATTAGACGGAATCGATATATCCACATGCAATATAAGAGGAATTCTTATGCACGGATTTGAACTTGAGGGCGCAATTGTTGACGCTACTCAACTTATGGAACTTTCAAAATTTCTTGGTGTAAAAATAAAGTAAATGGAAAAGGGTTGTACTTAAAGTACAACCCTTTTCATATGTTTATAATAGACCTCTTGCAAAATTAATCACAAGAGGATGAATGAGAAATTTTGTGTCTGTCAGGGGCGGTAGGTTCCGGCAATAATTTGTTTGTTGCGGGTTCTGACAACCTTGACAGCCGCTAAAAAGACCGTTTTTGCTTGCCACAAATTAATTTTGCAAGAGGTCTAACGATTTCAAATAAAAGTGTAAAATAAAAACTTGTCTTTTTTCGCCATGAGGCGAGGAAAGAATCCGTTTATATATCAAGTATTGTCGAAACCTTCCTTCTTTCCTGACAAAAAAATCCTGTGTTTTTGAAGTCACCTTTTTATTTGAAATCAATATTAAATGATTAAATTCTGGAATATAATTCATTAAGACGTCTGAATCTTTTTCGATCAATACTGTCAAGCTGCTGCTGAGTTATACGGTATTGCCAGTTTCCTTCCGGTTTTCCGGGAATGTTTAGGCGAGTGTCTGAACCATATCCGAGCAAATCTTGGATAGGCATTATAACAATTCCAGCATGGCTTGCAAACATAGTGCGTATAATACTTTCACTGCCGTTTCTCCAATCCTCGTTTTTGTGTCCGCAGTATTCCAGCATATATTTTCTGTTGCTTTCGCTGAGTTCCCAAATATAACCAAGTAAGGTATTGTTATCGTGAGTGCCTGTATAAGCAATGCAGTTGCTTGTGTAGTTATGCGGAAGATGGGGGGACAGAGCGTCGCCAAGAAAGGCAAACTGAAATACGCGCATTCCCGGAAATTCACTTTTTTTAAGCAGTTTCCGAACAGAGGGGGTAATATCCCCGAGGTCTTCCGCAATTATAAGAGCATCGCCGCATTCCTCTTTGATTGCATCTACAAGTTCCATTCCGGGACCTTTTGACCATTTGCCTTCCTTTGCCGTAGCCGCGCCGGCGGGAATTTCCCAAAAAGATTCTATTCCACGAAAATGATCAATGCGTACACCGTCAAAAATACCTGTCATATGATTTATACGGTCACGCCACCATTTGTAATTGTCTTCTTTCATGACCTTCCAATCATATATGGGATTACCCCACAATTGACCGTCAGCACAGAAATAATCGGGAGGAACACCTGCTACACTTGTAGGGATGTCTTGCTTATCTAACTTAAAAAGCTCTTTATTTGACCATACGTCGCAGCTGTCGAGATCGACATAAATAGGAATATCACCTATTATTTTTATACCGCTCTTATTTGCATATTTCTTTATTTCTGACCATTGTGAAAAAAATTCGTATTGAATAAATTTCCACATAAAAAGTATATTTTGGTCAAACTCCATGGTATCCCATTGATACCATGGTTTATAATTGTTACTGACTTTAAGCGCCATAAATTCGCAAAAGCGCTCAAGGTAAGGATTTTCTGAAATGAATTGCTCAATTTTTTGGCGGTCTTTTATCCGCTTTGAAGCTGTAAGAAGGACGGCAATTCTTGTATGGAAAAGTCGAACAAATTCGCAAGTATAAGGATTTTGCTGACGCTGTGCCAGAAGTTCATTTTTTGTAAGAAGACCTTTCTGAAAAAGTTTGTCAAGATTGACAAAATAAAGGTTGCCTCCAAAAGTAGAGGTGGATTTATAGGGCGAATTACAGGTATCAATAGGGCAGAAAGGAAGTACTTGCCAGTAACCGAACCCGCATTCTTTAAGAAAATCTATGAAATATTTTGCCTCATCCCCGAAACTGCCTATAGAATAATCTCCGTTAAGAGAAGAAATATGCATCAGCACACCGCTTTTTCTTTCCATTTTTAAAACCTCCAACGAATAATTAGTTACAAATATCATTATAACATAAATATAATTTAAAATTCATTAAAACTCGGCAAACGTCTTACTTTAGTATTATATGCCCGTTCCTTGACAAATACAGATGTTTAATGTATAATAAAATTAGGAAATATTTACTAAAAACAGATAACAATTTGATATAAAGAGGTGAAGCCATTGTTGCCGAAATCAAAAATAAAAGATATAAATGCGTGTATGTCGGAATTCAGCTATGGAAAAAGTACAAATGCATATGAATTTATGGGATGTCATAAATCAGATGAAGGATATACTTTCAGAGTGTGGGCGCCTAATGCCGCAAGTGTAAACCTTGTTGGGTCTTTTAACGACTGGAATAAAGACGCCGCTCCTATGAAAAATGTAGGGTGGGGAATTTGGGAAATAAGCGTAAAGAATGCAAAAATTTACGATGAATACAAATACTGCATAGGCAAATATTCCGGAGGATGTGTCTATAAAAGCGATCCTTACGCGTTTCACGCGTGCACACGTCCGGAAAATTCTTCAAAAGTATATGATATAGACGGCTTTAAATGGACCGATAGTGATTATAAAAAGGCAAAGAGTAACGTTGATCAGTTAAAGCAACCGATAAATATTTATGAGGTACATTTGGGTTCATGGAAAAAACATGAGAACGGTGATTATTTTTCCTATGCAGAAATGGCGGATAATCTCGCAAAATATGTTAAGAATATGAAATATACACATATTGAACTTCTGCCGGTCAGTGAATATCCTTATGATCCATCATGGGGATATCAGGTAACAGGTTATTTTGCCCCCACGTCAAGATTTGGCTCTCCTAATGACTTCATGAAATTTGTTAACAAATTGCACGAAGCGGGCATAGGAGTTATTTTGGATTGGGTAGGAGCACATTTTCCGAAGGATGAGAACGGATTGTATGAGTTTGACGGGACATGTTTGTATGAGTCGCCTGATAAACTTATGAATGAGCATCCGGACTGGAATACGAGGATTTTTAATTATTCAAAAAATGAGGTTAAATCCTTTCTTATTTCCAATGTGGTTTATTGGCTTGATAAGTTTCATATTGACGGAATAAGGGTGGACGCCGTGGCTTCAATGCTGTATTTAGATTACGGCAGAAAGAACGGCAGCTGGCGCCGGAATAAATACGGAGGAAACTATAATCTGGAAGCAATAAATTTTTTGCGCGAGATGAACAGCGCGGCATTCAGATTTGACCCCGCCGTGCTTATGATAGCTGAAGAATCCACAGCATTTCCGATGGTTACAAAACCCGGATATGATGGAGGACTTGGATTTAATCTTAAATGGAACATGGGTTGGATGAATGATATACTTGGGTATATGTCTGCCGATCCGCTTTTCAGAAAAGGAAGACATAATGATTTGACCTTTTCGCTTACTTATGCGTTTTCCGAAAATTTTGTTCTGCCTCTTTCACACGATGAGGTTGTACACGGAAAAGGCTCAATGATAGGTAAGATGCCGGGTGAATATGATGATAAATTTGACAATCTAAGGGCACTTTATGGCTTTATGATGTCACATCCCGGTAAAAAGATTAATTTTATGGGAAATGAATTTGCACAGTTTATCGAATGGGATTATTCGAAGGAACTGGAATGGTTTTTGCTCGATTATGAACGTCACAGTCAAATGCAAAGATATGTTCGGGAGCTCAATCAATTTTATCTCGAACATAAGCCTTTTTGGGAAAATGATATTGATTGGAGTGGATTTCAATGGATATCTAACGACGACAGCGATCAGAGCGTAATATCTTTTCTGAGGAGAGATGAAAAGGGAAATGAAATAATTATTGTTTGCAATTTCTGCCCTGTCTTAAGGGAACATTATAAAATAGGGGTTCCTTCGCCGGGTGAATATAAACCCGTATTTTCAAGTGACAGTGCAAAATACGGAGGAAAGGGAACAAGGCTTAGAAAAGCAAAATCAAAAGAATGTGAAATGCATGGTTATAAACAATCTATCGAAATAAAATTACCGCCGATTTCAACAGTATATTATATCAAAAATGATAAAATTTAAGGGGGCTATATTTTTATGTTAGACAGAAAAAAAGAATGTATCGCAATGTTACTTGCCGGAGGACAGGGAAGCAGACTGCTTGTTCTCACAGAGAAAACGGCAAAACCTGCCGTTCCGTTCGGCGGTAAATACAGGATTATTGATTTTCCTTTATCAAATTGTGTAAATTCGGCAATTGATACAGTTGGAATATTGACCCAATATCAGCCTCTTGAACTTAATGATTATGTAGGAAATGGTCAGCCCTGGGGTTTAAACCGAAATTATGGAGGAGCGCACATTTTGCCACCCTATGCGAGAACGGGAAAAATGGAATGGTATAAGGGAACGGCAAATGCAATCTATCAAAATCTGTCTTTTGTTGAATCATACAACCCTGATAATGTAATAATTTTATCAGGCGACCACATTTATAAAATGGATTATTCTGAGCTGATCAAATATCATATTGACAATAAAGCAGAGTGCACTATAGCGGTGCGTGATGTTCCAATCGAAGAAGCCAGCCGTTTTGGCATAATGAACACAAATCCGGATGGCTCTATATATCAGTTTGAAGAAAAACCGAAACAGCCAAAGAGCAATCACGCTTCAATGGGCGTGTATGTTTTTAAATGGGAAATACTGCGTGATTACCTTATAGCGGACGAGGCTGACCCGAATTCGGAAAACGATTTTGGGAAGAATGTGATACCGGCGCTGCTTCGTGATAAAAGAAGGCTTTTTGCTTATACATTCAGCGGCTACTGGAAAGATGTCGGTACCATCACCAGTCTTTGGGAAGCAAATATGGATATACTTGACGGAATTTTCGATTTACGCGACAAAAGATTTAAAATATATGCAAGAAACTATGCAAAACCATCTACCTATACATCAAAGACATCAAAGATAAAAAATTCTTTTATTGCTGAAGGCTGCTCTGTAAAAGGGCGTGTTGAACATTCGGTAGTTTCGATGGGATGCACTGTTGAACAGAACGCGGAAATTTACGACAGTGTTATTATGCCTGACGCGGTAATAAAAGAAGGCGCTATAATTAAATATGCAATAGTGGGCGAAGGCGTAGTTGTTGAACCGAATGTAAGAATAGGCGACAAGCCGGAATATTATGATAAAAAAGACTGGGGAATTAGCGTTGTGGGAAAAGGTGAAATTGTGGAAAAAAACAGTGTGATCAAGCCTAAGGAAGTAATATGAAAGGAATGTGACCGATTATGAAGATGGCAGCGATAATTTTTTCTAACATACATGATAATTCACTTGGAGAGCTTACAACCAAAAGAACGGTTGCTTCCCTTCCTTTTGGCGGAAGATATAGGCAAATAGATTTTGTTTTGTCAAGCATGGTAAACTCAAACATAGTAAATATAGGAGTAGTTACAAAATACAATTATGAGTCACTTATGGACCATTTGGGGTCATGTCAGGAGTGGGATTTAAACCGTAAAAACGGCGGACTTTATATAATTCCTCCATTTTCTACCGGAAGATCTCAAGTTTACCGTGGCAAACTTGAGGCTCTCCATACGGCAATTTCCTTTTTGAAGGCCCAAACGGCTGAATATGTTGTACTTTCTGATACCACAACAATATGTAATATTGATTACAGAAAAGTGCTTGAGGCCCACATAAAGTCTAAAAAAGATATTACTGTTATAGCGACAAAACCGGCAAACTATACCGAATCAAATGTAATAGTTCTTGAAAAGGGAAGAGATAATTCCGTAAAGAAAATAACAGTAAACTATCCTGCCGGCGACAAATCTCTTATAGGAATGGGAATGTTCATAATGGACAGGGAAATTTTAATAAAAGAAGTTGAAGAGGCGGTTGCGGAAGGGTATTATCATTTTGAAAAGGATTTTCTTCAAAAACGTTTTAATGAAGGAGAACTATCTGTAAACCTTTATAAGTTTGACGGAATTGTGCTAAGAAATAAAAATATTCCCACATATTTCCGCAATAATCTGGCGCTTCTCAATGAAAAAGTAAGAAATGGCATATTTGAACAGGGTGCGCCGATATACACAAAAGTGCGTGATGAAATCCCTACTTATTACGGTGAAGATGCTGTTGTAAGTGAATGCATAATTGCCGATGGCTGTGTTATAGAAGGAAAAGTGGAAAATTCTGTTTTATTCCGTGATGTAAAAATCAAAAATGGGGCCTTAATAAAAAACTCTGTTATAATGCAGGGCGCTAAAATAGGCAAGAATGTATATTTGGAAAATGTAATTCTGGATAAAAACGTAACTGTAACAGATGAAACCAGATTGATAGGGGCGGTCACAAGTCCGCAAATTGTAAAGAAAGGTGAAACTATATGAAAATATTATTTGCGGCCAGTGAGGCGGCTCCGTACATAAAAACGGGTGGTCTCGGCGATGTTGCACAGGCATTGCCTCAGGAACTGGTGAAAAATAAAGAGGTTGAGGTATGTGTTTTTTTGCCATACTATAAGAAAATAAAAGATAATCCCGATTTCAAAGTGGAATTTGTAAAAAGTTTTACCACTAATCTTTCATGGCGAAACACATACGTGGGAGTTTTTAAAGCTGTAAGCCGCAGTAAGAAGCTTAGCTATTATTTTATAGATAATGAATATTATTTTTATCGTGACTCGCTTTACGGCGATTATGATGACGGCGAACGCTTTGCGTATTTTAGTATGGCAGTTCTCGAAACACTGCATGAAATAGAATATTATCCGGATATTATTCATTGCAATGACTGGCAGACAGCTCTTATACCTACTTTAAAAAAAGCCAAATTCGGGGGACAGCCCGAATATGACAGAATAAGAACTGTATTTACAATCCATAACATAGAATATCAAGGTAAAACTCCAAAAGAGTTTCTAACAAATGTATTGGGACTTAATGATTCATGGAAAAGTTTACTTACACATGGCGATTGTTTAAACTTTATGAAGAGTGCTTTAGAAACGGCAGATAAAATAACAACCGTTTCTAAAACATATTCTTATGAAATACGCCATGCGTATTTTGCGCATGATCTCGAAGATATACTTAATGAAAATGCATATAAAATAGAAGGTATAGTAAACGGTATAAATACAACGGTTTACAATCCCAGAACCGATCCAGACATTGAACAGAATTTTTCCGAAAAGAATTTGACCGGCAAGGCGGCGGATAAAGCTTATATTCAGGAAAAATTGGGTTTGCCCGTAAGAGCGGATGTCCCTGTGATTGCTATGATTTCAAGGCTTGTTTCCCATAAGGGACTGGAGCTTGTGGATTTTGTTATGAGCGAAATAATGAATCGTGACATACAGTTCATTGTGCTTGGCAGGGGAGACACAAAGTATGAGGATATGTTCAAGTTCAATTCATACTGCAACAGGGATAAATTGTCGGCAAATATCACATTTGATCCCGTACTGGCAAATCAGATATATGCGGGGGCAGATATGCTTCTTATGCCGTCAAAGAGTGAGCCGTGCGGTCTTGCCCAGCTTATCGCGATGAGGTACGGTACAGTGCCTATAGTGCGTGAAACAGGAGGTTTATGGGATACGGTTCAACCCCTTAATATTGAAACACTTGAGGGAAAAGGGTTTACATTCAAGGTTTATAATGCTCATGATATGCTTGGAGCAATGGACAGATGCATAAGCTTTTTTTATGATAAACAAAAGTGGAGTAAACACGTTAAAAATTTAATAAAATATAATAGTAGTTGGAAGCAGCCTGTCACAGAATATTTAAGGATATATAACGAGCTGATGGGTTGAATTTCGACAAATTAAATGTTCTAAAAAGATGGGAGCTTGAAAAATTGAAATCACAGGACAAATCACAAGAAAAAGAAACTAAACCGCCTAAAACAAAAGCGCAAGAGGAACAAAAGGTTCAAACTGAAGCGGAAAGCCCGGTTGAAATTAAAAAAATAAAAAAGAGAACTGTTAAATCACCGGCAGTCAGAAAAGCTCAAAAGGAAAAAAATGAAACCGATAAGGTTCTTCGTATGCTTAATGAGGCGGCGATAAGGCTTTTTGGCTGTGATGTCAAGGAAGTAACACATCAGCAAATGTTTAAAGCCGTGTGCAGTGTTGTAAGAGATCTTATGGTCAAAAAAAGAAAAGAGTTTCACGAGAGCTATAGGGCAAACGATGACAAACAAGTCTATTATATGTCTATGGAATTTCTGGTGGGGCGGTCACTGCACAACAATTTATATAATCTCGGTATAGAAGAAAAAGTTGCTAACGCAGTAAAAAAATGCGGCTTTGAGATAGAAGAATTATACAGTATCGAACCTGATGCGGGTTTGGGAAACGGCGGCTTGGGCAGGCTTGCTTCGTGTTATCTTGATTCAATGACGACGCTGGCTCTTCCTGGCACGGGATTTTCCATTCGTTATGAATTCGGTATTTTCAGACAAAAGATTGTGGATGGATGGCAAATGGAATTTCCCGATGACTGGCTTAGTCTTGGCGATGTATGGCTTCAGCCTCGGGAAGATGAAGCATTTGAAGTAAAATTCGGCGGTGATGTAACCGGCTGGGATGATAACGGCAAATACAGGGTTACTCATACAAACTACAATTCGGTTATAGCAATTCCTTACGATATGTACATTTCAGGCTATGATACAGGTGCTGTGAACAAACTTGTTTTGTGGAGTGCAAAGTCTCCTAAAAGCTTTGATATGACTGCTTTTTCAAGAGGAGAGTACGCGAAATCGCTTGAACAAAATACAATGGCGGAAGTAATTTCAAAGGTACTTTACCCGGCGGACGATCATATTGCCGGAAAAATACTGCGGCTTAAACAGCAGTACCTTCTTGTTTCAGCCTCTTTGCAAAGTATTATTGCAAATCATTTTGAACGCTATGCAACTTTGGATAACCTTGCAGAAAAAGTAGCAATTCATATCAACGATACTCACCCCGCACTGTGCGTGCCTGAACTTATGCGCATTCTTGTTGACGACCATGAATATGGATGGGATGATGCCTGGAAAATTGCTTGCGACACCCTGACATATACAAACCATACGGTAATGAGCGAGGCACTTGAACGCTGGAACGAACAGCTTTTTAAAGAGCAGCTGCCAAGAATTTATCAGATTGCTGCCGAAATTAACCGTAGGCTTATAGCCCAGCTCAACGTAATTTATCCCGGAGATGTTGCAAAAATTGAATATATGGCGGTAATAGCACATGGCGAGATAAGAATGGCAAACCTTTGTCTTGCCGCATGCCATAAGGTAAACGGAGTATCACAGCTTCATACCAATATTCTTAAAAACGGCATTTTCAAAGATTATTACAACATTACCCCTGAACGCTTTACAAATGTGACAAATGGTATTGCATACCGCCGTTGGCTGTGTCAAGCAAACCCAAAACTTACCGCTTTTCTGACAGAAATTATCGGAGATGGTTTTAAACACGACAGCATGGAATTAGAAAAACTTATGACTTATCGTGATAATGAAGAGGTTTTAGAGAACCTTGTAAAAATAAAATATGAAAATAAGGTAAATCTTGCAAATTATATATCACATGCTAACGGTGTGAAGGTCGATCCTTCCTCTTTATTCGATGTTCAGGTAAAGCGTTTGCATGAGTATAAGCGGCAGCTTCTTAATGTACTGCAAATTCTTTATATGTATAATAGAATAAAAGCTAATCCAGATGCTGATTTTATACCCAGAACGTTTATATTTGCCGCTAAAGCTTCTGCCGGATATGTAATGGCAAAACAGATTATTAGGCTTATTGTTGCGGTTTCGGATATGATAAATTCGGATCCGCAGACAAGGGATAAAATAAAAGTGATATTTGTAGAAGATTATAAGGTTTCTCTTGCCGAGATCATAATTCCGGCAGCTGAAATTTCCGAACAAATCTCGATTGCCGGAAAAGAAGCTTCAGGTACGGGCAATATGAAACTTATGATTAACGGCGCGATAACTTTGGGAACCCTCGACGGTGCCAATGTGGAAATAAATGAGCAAGTCGGAGACGAAAACATGTTTTTGTTCGGTCTTCACGCAAATGAGGTTGAAGCATTATGGCAGAAAGGTTACAACCCTATGGATTATTGTAATAATAATCCCGAATTAAAAGCGGTGCTTGAAATGTTGACGTCGGGCAAATTGGGCACGCGTTTTGACGATGTTGTACGTTCGCTTCTTACAAATAATTACGGAGTGGCGGATGCTTATATGATCCTCGCGGACTTTAACGACTATGTGAGAGCGCAGAATGAGGTTTCAATGACATATAAGGACACGGAAAAATTTACCCGGATGTCGCTTGTTAATATTGCAAAGGCGGGTATATTCTCGTCAGACAGAGCCGTTAAGCAATATGCTGAGGAAATCTGGAACATGAGATAATGGGGAAGTGCAATGAGAATTTTATTTGACAGCAGAAAGGAAAAATATAAGTCGCCGTTCGGATGTATCAGACGCGGAGAAAAGTGCGTGCTTAGCATAGATATTCCTCAAAGCTGCAAAACCTCCTCCGTAAGGCTGTGCATATTTGATGAAATCGGCTTTCGGATGCTTATGCCCTTTTATAAAGTTGGCTGTTCGGAAGGATATGAATTTTATAAAACGGAGTTTGCTCTTTTTCATACGGGTTTGTATTTTTATTATTTTAAGATAGAGACAGAGGAAAGCAATTTCTCTTTGTATAAACAAGGCAGTGATACAAATATTGAAGCAGGAGACTTATGGCAAATTACTTGTTATGATGAAAATTATGATACTCCCGAAGAATTCAAGGGAAGGGTAATGTATCAAATTTTTCCCGACCGTTTTTCAATAGGAAAACGGTGTTCATTAGCCGGAAAACTTGAGCCTTTTACTTTGCATGATAATACAAATGACATTCCGAGGTTTCTGCCGGATGAAAACGGACGAATCCTTAACAACGATTTTTATGGCGGCAATTTGGACGGGATACGTCTTAGATTGCCGTACATAAAAGAATT
>JAUZPZ010000049.1 GCA_030705675.1 Bacillota bacterium | reverse complement strand
TGGACATTGTGCGGACTGTGAGCATGGAAAACTCAGCGGCATAAGCGGAGATGTGATATGTAAATATGAAGGCATTGTTTCTCCATCAAGCTGCTGTAAAAAATACAAAAAGAACCTTTTGGCTGCGCGGCCTCCCAAAAAGCGAAACATTGCGGGTAACTTTAATCCGGATGACTTTTCCATAAACTAAAAAAGCATGGCAATAGCCGGAGGTATTTCAGTTTCAGGCATAGTCCTAATTTTACAGGCTATGCACAAGTATTATTTTGATTATTTATTTTAATATCCTCCGATTGTGTTTTTTTGTCTACCTCATAGGAAATAGTCTCTTTTAAGCCACGCGACTATCGCGTGGCTTTCGTATACAAAAAAAAGGTGTAGTCCATATGGCTACACCTTTTTTTTATTTCCATTTTGAAGCGCCCTGGTCCGTCCCCTTTTCGCGTATAATAAATCTTACCGGCGTCCCTTCCATGCCGAAAGCACTTCTTATCTGATTTTCCAAATATCTTATATATGAAAAATGAGCCAATTCCTTGTCATTCACAAAAAGTACAAATGTGGGAGGGTTTGTGGACGGCTGGGTGGCATAATAGATTTTCAGCCTTTTTCCTTTATCGGACGGAGGCTGAACTTTAAGCGTCGCCTCATTTATAATATCATTAAGCGCCCCGGTTGTAATTCTCATTGAATTCCGCTCATAGACACTGTTAATCAGCGGAAATATTCTATCTACACGGCTGCCCGTTTTTGCGGAAATGAATTCAATGGGAGCATAGGTCATAAAGGACAGTTTTTCCTGAACCTCAATCTTTGCTTTTTTCATGGTGTCTGTATCCTTGTCCACAATATCCCATTTATTTACCAGCACAATAGAACCTTTGCCCTCTTCATGGGCATAACCGGCAACTTTTGCGTCCTGCTCCGCTACCCCTTCATTTCCATCCACAAGAATAAGGCATATATCCGCCCTGTCAACGGCAGTATAGCTTCGCATTACGCTATACCTCTCGACCGCCTCGTCTACCTTTGATTTTCGCCTGATACCCGCCGTATCAATAAACAAATATTTTTTTCCGTCCTTTTCATAATAAGTATCTATCGCATCACGCGTGGTACCCGCAATACTGCTTACTATTACTCTTTGTTCACCCAATATTGAATTTATAAGAGAGGATTTTCCGGCATTCGGTCTGCCTATTACGGCAACTTTTATGAGTTCCTTATCCTCCTCCTCGTCATATCCCTTTGGAAAATGCTCGAACGCCGCATCCAAAAGGTCTCCGAGACCTAAGCTCTGCACGGCTGATACCGGCACCGGGTCCCCTATTCCGAGATTATAAAACTCATACATTTCTGGTGGTGGATCCCCCACCTTGTCCACCTTGTTTACAGCAAGCACAATCGGTTTCTTTGATTTATGCAACATTGCCGCAACATCCATATCGGTGGCAGTTACCCCCGATTTAACATCCCCGACAAAAATTATTACATCTGCAAGCTCAACCGCCACCATAGCCTGATTTTTCATCTGCACAAGCATTTCATCTTTGCTGTCAGGCTCAATACCTCCGGTATCTATAAGCGAAAAAGGCACGCTGCGCCATTCCATATCGGCATAAATTCTGTCGCGGGTCACCCCCGGCGTATCCTCGACAATTGATATTCTCTTACCGGCAAGCCTGTTGAAAAGAGCAGACTTTCCTACATTAGGTCTTCCTACTATTGCAACCACAGGTTTCATTATTATTCCTCCTCTCCAATTACTGCATCTACAAAATCATATCCATCATTATAAACGGGGTTTATTGCCACTCCCAAATATTCTTCCAGTTCCTCCAAGGTAACGTCATCCAGAAAAACGTCTTCTTCCGCACGCAGCATTGTGTGGGAAATAATAAGTTCTTGTCCAAGCGGTTTCCCTTTGAGCTGTTCCTTTAAATCACACCCGCAGATAAGCCCTGCAACCGTTATCTTTTCCCCGAAAAAGTTATTTGTTATTTCATATACATAAACTTTAAGACCTTTGACCTTTTTCTCGATAGCACGTGCAAAACCTGAAATTAGAGGGTACGCCGCCCTGCCCGTAGCAATGGATACTTCCCTTTCCCTTCTTTTTACTGTTATTTCCTTAATGGCACTCTTAAATTCATCTTTCAGCGACGCTATAAGACCCACGCCGTTTTCTATCTGTGGAAATTCCTCATATGCCTCACCCGGAGGAATTTCTTTTTCCGCTGTCAGATAAAATTCATCCGCTATGTAAATAACGCGGCTCCCGCATTTTTCAAGCATTTTATTCTGCCAGATTTCAATCTCTTCTATTACCTTTACAGCATCTTCTTTTTCAAACGGCTCTATGTTGTACAGTCCCTCACGGAATTTTGTCAGTCCTACCGGCACTACCGAAACGGAATTCACCGCGGGATATAAAGAGCACAAATCCGCTATCGTTTTTTCAAGGTATGCCCCGTCATTTATTCCTTTACCCAACACAATCTGACAATTCATAATAACACCGTTGTCCGCAAAGAAACTCATACGGGACATAATATCCCCCGTTTTTTTATGACCGAAAACCAAAGTCCTATTTTCCGGATCCGTCGTATGCACGGAAATATTTATCGGACTCACATGCATAGAAGCTATATCCTTTATTTCCTGCTCGCTTAAATTGGTAAGGGTAACATAGTTGCCATGCAAAAGCGAAAGGCGCGAATCATCATCCTTAAAATACAGCGTATCACGCATTCCCTTAGGCAACTGGTCTATAAAACAAAAAACACATTTATTTCTGCACGAACGCGACGGTGACAAAAGAGAATATTCAAAGTTAAGCCCCAAATCTTCATAATAAGGGTTTTCTACAGCTATTATTTCGATTGAACCATCCGCTTTTCCTATTTTCAACTCAATATTTTCATCATTTGAGTAGTATTTATATGAAAGAATATCCTTAATTTCATGGCCGTTTATTTCCAGAATATAATCGCCTTCACATATACCTGCTTCCTCTGCTATACTGCCTTCATCAACGCTGCTTATGCGCTTATATTTATCCACGAAATCACCTCCAACATCTCTCTTATAATGAAAAAAGGACTCTGACTGCCTTTTTACCCAAAGCATCGCACAGGCAAACCCACGCGCATCTTTGGGTACAAAGTCATCATCGTCCCACTACCAAAAGCCACCCCTTCAATTTAAAGCGGAATAGCTCTGATTTGTTGATATTATTCAGCAGCCGCTGCATTTACAACTGCTTTTCCTTTGTAATATCCACAAGCCTGACACGCTCTGTGAGGCATTGTGTATTCATGACACTGAGGACACTGAATCATACCCGGAACTTCTAATTTCCAGTTGGCTCTTCTCTTGTCGCGACGAGCCTTTGATGTTTTTCTTTTAGGTACTGCCATTGACCTACACCTCCTGTTAGTATTAAAACTCCAAATTGTTGAGGATGTCAAACCTCGGATCCTGATTATTGCGTTCGCAACCGCATTCACCTTCGTTAAGATTTTTACCGCATACGGGGCATAGCCCCTTGCAATCCTCACTGCACAGGTATTTTGTCGGCGCGTTTATTAAAAATGCGTTGAGAGCAATATCATCCACATTTATTACGCTTCCGCTAAAACAAACAGCATCTTCATCTGTGCTTTCACTGTTTTCTTTGACAAGGTTTTCTTCCATTTCAAAAGAAAATCCTTTTGTAACAGGTTTTCCGCATCTTGCACACGCCGCCGTAACTTTACCGCTGACCGTTGCTCTTAGCGTTAACCTTCCCGCCATATTGGCAATTTCCCCGTCAATTTCCGCACCTTCGGGAAATATAAAATTATTCCCGCAAAATGTCACCGGTTCAAAAACGGATTTGCCGTGGATTTCAACCTTGCCACCATCATTACTGATAATGGAACTGATATCCTTTTTCATAACTTCCTCCATTTCCTCACCGACGGATAATGCCCCAACCGGCTTTAGACTGCCCGTTCAACCTTTCCTGAACGCAGGCAACGTGTGCAAACATTAACCTTTTTAGGTGTACCGTTTACTATTGCTCTAACCGTTCTAACGTTAGCTTTCCAGCTACGATTGGCACGTCTGTGAGAGTGACTTACTTTGATACCGAAACTTACACCTTTACCGCAAACTTCGCATTTTGCCATCTATAAACACCTCCGTTGTATTTTGCTAAATTCATAAGCATTTAATATTATATCACAATTTGTATATAATTGCAAGCGTTTTTTTATTTTTTGTGTTTTTTTATTTTTTGACAGTATTTTGCACTATCCGTCTTGGCTTTTTGTTGATTTTTTACAATTTTTATGCGTTTCCGGCTTCGACAAGCAAACGAATATCCCATGACGCAATTTCACTGTCCGCCGCGGCAAGGCTATCCTCAAGCTGTTTTGTGTTTTTGCAGCCCACAATTGGAAATGTATCAAAAGGCTGATTTATGAGATATTCCAATACTACCGTCGATACCGAAACGTTATTTTCCTTTGCTATTCTCCGAATAAGTTCAAATTTTTTCATGTTTTCTGGACTCATATACCGCTGTTTTGCCTTTTCACTCAAATTACTTTCTCCGCCCTCGGCATACTTTGTGAAAAAGCCTTTCGCCTGAGAGGCGTATGCCATTACCGCAACATTTCCTTCTTCATAAAAAGGATATTGCTCTTTAGTCATGGCAACCAATGTCGAGTCTTCCTCATACTTGTCCGCCGTTTGCGCAAAGCTCCATTTTATTTGGCTTGCAGCAAAGCCTTTAAGCCCATGCTCCACCGCATAATTATTTGCCGTGCGTATCCTGTCAGATGTCCAGTTTGAACATCCGATTTCACGGATTTTCCCCTCTTTTATAAATTTATTCAAGGTTTCAATTATTCCGCTTACGGGAAGTTTTGCGTCATCTCTGTGCAGCCAGTACAAATCTACACATTCTATTCCTAAATTCTCGAGGCTTTTATCCAAATCCTCCCGCAGTTCCTTTTCTGAAAGCCTTGAAATGTCCATCGTTTGCGGATTGGGATGTCCTCCCTTAGTTGCGATTATCGGGCGTTTCCCGCTTGATTTAAGCCATTTACCTATAGTTTTTTCACTTTCCTGTGTAGGGTAGCCGTAAATATTAGCGGTGTCAATATGATTTCCGCCCAGTTCCATATATTTATCAAGCAGCTTGAAACTATCTTTTTCATTTATTGCTGCACCAAACCCGTCCCCGCCCATGATAATTACGGACGAATTAAGTTGCGTACCCTTTATATTCTTGTATTTCATAACTATTCTCCGTATACTTTTTAAACAACTTACTGAAAGTCCACTCCACTTTTCAGTGCTTTTATCCCGTAAGTTCAAATTTTGTTTCGCCTATTTCACCACAACGCATTCATCACCAAGCAAACCTTTAAGTTCATTTAAAAGGTTATCATTTAAATCAACATAGTTTTCCTCGTTCGCGTTAAGTGCCTTGTTTTTTTCCTCAAAATACAGGCAAAGAGGACAATTTCCCCTGTTGTCGGCTACAATATCCATGACTCTGTCAAGCAAAAAATCTTTGCCCAAACGCAGTTTTATATATAATTTCCGCCCGTCCGTCTTTTTCATTTTTATTTTTGCCGCTTCTGTCAGGGACGATACGCTATCGGCAACTATTTTCGGTGGGTTATCTTCCTTTATATCCAATCTTCCTTTTACACATACAGGCTCATCACGGTCAAGAATAGCACGCACGCGGTCAAATATTTTAGGAAAGAGCAATACTTCCATATTTCCATAAATATCCTCTATTGTTATGTAAGACATATAAGTGTTATTTTTTGTTAGTTTGTCTTTTCTTCCGGAAATTATACCTGCAATTGTAACCGTGTCTCCGTCACTTAACTTTCTTTCTTCATCGTTTATTTCACTCGTATAGGTTACTCCGATATTATTTACAAGTTCCGTATATTCCTGCATTGGATGTCCGGAAATATAAATACCCATCATTTCCTTCTCCATGGCAAGCAGTTTTAAGAGTGGATATTCCGGTTTGTCGGGAATATTGTCCTCCAAAGGTCCGTCATCTTCAAGCCCGAAAAGAGAAGTCTGACCTGAAATATTCACACGCTTGCTGTTTGAAAGCCCGTCTAAAACCCCGGCACAGCCTTCAAGCAGGGATGCGCGCGTTTTTCCGAAGCAATCCATAGCTCCCGCTTTTATCATGCACTCAACTGCCCGCTTATTCAACTCCCTTACCTGCATCCGGTTTGCAAAATCATCAAATGATTTGAATTTTCCCCTTGCCTGCCGTTCCTTTACTATGACATCGACAAGATTATAGCCAACATTGGCAATTCCCGCCAGTCCAAACCTTATAGAATGCTCGTCCACTGAAAAACCGTCAATACTTTCATTTATATCCGGCGGTTTAAGCTCTATTCCCATTTTTGTACAATCCATAATATACCGAGTAACTTTATCTGTGATGGAAAGTACGCTTGAAAGCAACGCCGCCATAAAATAAGTAGGGTATTTATATTTTAGGTACGCCGTCTCGTAAGCAATTACGGCGTAACATGCCGCATGAGACTTATTAAATGCGTATTTCGCGAAATCTATCATTCCGTCAAAAATTTCATTTGCGGTTTTTGCATCCACCCCGCGTCTTACCGCGCCATCCAGCTCTACTTCCCCGTTCTCGCCCACTATACCGTTTACAAAATAGTCGCGCTCTTTTTCCATTACTTCCATTTTCTTTTTACTCATGGCGCGGCGAACCAAATCGGCACGTCCGAATGAATATCCCGCCAAGTCACGCACAATTTGCATAATCTGCTCCTGATACACCATGCAGCCGTAAGTTACTTCAAGAATGGATTTTAGCTTTTCATTTTTATATTTTATGTTATTCGCATGATCTTTATTTGCAATATAAGATGGAATTTCATCCATAGGTCCGGGACGGAAAAGAGATATGCCCGCAATAATATCTTCGAGATTTCGCGGTTTTAATTCTTTCATAAAATTTTTCATTCCGGTTGATTCAAGCTGAAATATTCCGTCTGTATCAGCGTCGGAAATCATTTTATATATTCCCTCAATATTATAGTCGATATTTACAAGGTCGACATTTTCACCCGTATCCCTCTTTATCATATCGAGAGTTTCTCTTATTATCGTAAGGTTGCGCAGCCCTAAAAAGTCCATCTTTAAAAGGCCCAGTTCCTCAACCGTATCCTTTTCAAATTGAGTTATCGCCATTTCACCGTTATACGCAAGGGGTATATAATTGCTGACAGGTTCTCCGCAAATAACTACTCCCGCCGCATGTGTGGACGAATGTCTTGGCATTCCTTCAATTGCCTTCGCAATATCTATCACCTTTGCCGTAGACTCATCATTTTTATACAGGTCCATAAGCTCTTTATTCATTTCTATTGCACGCTCAATAGTGATATTAAGCTCATTTGGGATAAGCTTTGCTATTTTGTCCGCATCCGCGTAAGGAACGTTCAACACCCGCGCGCTGTCACGCACAGATTGTTTTGCGCCGAAAGTACCGAATGTTATTATCTGCGCCACATTATCCTCACCATATTTGCGAATTACATAATCAATCACTTCTTGCCGACGTTCAATACAGAAATCTATATCTATATCCGGCATACTTACTCTCTCCGGATTAAGGAACCGCTCAAACAAAAGGTTGTATTTCATAGGGTCAATATCCGTAATTTTAAGGCAGTAGGAAACTATACTTCCCGCCGCGGAGCCTCTGCCCGGCCCTACAATTATGCCGTTATCCTTAGCGTACTTTATAAAATCCCATACAATAAGAAAATAGTCGACATATCCCATATTATTTATTATTTCAAGCTCATAATCGAGCCTTTCACCGAGTTCTTTGGAAACTTCCCCGTAACGCTCCGCTATTCCTTGTCTGCACAAATGTTTAAGATAATCATAGGGAGTGTATCCTTCCGGCACGTCAAATTTCGGCAGATGATATGTTCCGAATTCCAATTCAACATTACACCTGTCCGCAATTTCCCGCGTGTTTGTAATTGCCGTGGGAACATTCGGAAAAAGCGCGCTCATTTCTTCCTGCGACTTTACATAAAACTCCTGGGTGGCAAACTTCATACGATTTTCATCTTCAACCGTTTTACCTGTTTGTATGCACAAAAGAGCGTCATGCATTTCACTGTCGCTCTTGTTTACATAATGAATATCATTAGTTGCTACCAGCTTTAACCCATACTCTCCCGCAAGATTTATCAAATGGATATTTACCTGCTTTTGTTCAGGTATACCATGGTCCTGCAATTCTATAAAAAAATTTTCCTTACCGAAAATCTCCGTATATGTTTCTATGTATTCCCTTGCTTTTTCCATATTACCGTTTAATATGCAGCGGTCAACATCTCCGGCAAGGCACGCCGAAAGTGCAATTATTCCTTCATGATAGCGTGAAAGTATCTCGGTATCAACACGAGGCTTATAGTAAAACCCGTCAACAAACCCTGCCGAAACTATTTTCATAAGATTTTTATAACCCTGCTGTGTCTGTGCAAGCAACACAAGATGTCCCGGCTCGCTGTCCTGCCTGCCTTCTTTTTCAAAACGGCTTCGCGGCGAGGTATATACTTCGCATCCCAAAATGGGTTTTATGCCGTATTTTTTTGCGGCTTTATAAAACTTTACCACACCATACATACAGCCATGGTCTGTGATAGCAATGGAGTCCATTCCAAGTTCACTCACGCGCTGCATCAGATTTTCAATCCTGCATGCCCCGTCAAGCAAACTATATTCCGTATGTGTGTGAAGGTGTACAAAATCGCTCATTTCGCTCTCCTTTCTCCGTTTTTTGTATCAAAAAGATACTTAATATCTTTTTGATATTTCTATTATTTTTCTCATTCTGTGATTAACTCCTGATTTTCCTATAGGTGGATTCAAACGCTGTCCAAGCTGTGCAAGTCCTTCTTCCGGGTATTTCATTCTCATTTCCGCAAGCTTACGCAAGGACTCCGGAAGAATGTCAATTCCCACTGTTTTGACTATTTTTTCAATACATATCCTTTGGTCTGCCGCTGCTTTTGCCGTCTTGCATATATTTGCACATTCGGAATTATTAAGACGGTTAAGTTCATTTTTCTTTTCTTTTACGACCTTTACTTCATAAATATCCATTACCCCGTTATTTACTCCTGCCGCAGCAAGTACATCGCATATTACGTCACAATCCTTAAAATATGTTACAAAAAGTCCGCGCCGCTGCACCTCATGCGCCGCAATATCCATGCGTTCAAAAAATTTTACAAAAGCATAACCTATCTCCCTATAGTGAGTGACAAATTCCAGGTGATACCTTTTTTCCGGGTTCGCGACACTTCCACCACCCAAAAACGCACCCTTTAAAAACGCACGCGCACAGCAATCACGAGTCAACAGCTCATCCGGGAAACAAATGTTTTCCCGGAAAAGGCGTAATCTTTCAAGCAAATCCTTATAACTCGCCACAGAAATAATAAAGGCGTCGTCTTTTCTCACTCCGCCTTGCTTTTTCACTTCTATGCCCGCCTGCACACCATACAGTCTTTTAAGCTGATGTGCAATTCTTCGCGCAACCATGCGGTTTTCTATAGTTATTTTAAGGTATCCGTTTTTAATAGAGGATGAAAACGCTATTATCCCGGCAAGCTCCGCAACCTCGCAGCACTGTTTGCCGTTTTCCTTTTCCATAACCTCTTTTTTGAGATTTTTGGTAAAAGACATTTTATCCCCTCCGTTTCTTTATTCCTTTAAGTAATCCCTATGCTGAATTACAGTTCTGTAATCTGTCGTAAGAACATGCTTATAAAGTGCTTCCGCAATAGCAACACTTCTGTGTTTTCCGCCTGTACACCCTATTCCGATTACAAGCTGAGTTTTTCCTTCTTCCATATAGTGAGGAATAAGGAATGATATCATATCTTTAAGTTTGTCCACAAAGACTTTTGTTTGTTCAAATGAAAATACGTAATCGCTAACGTCCTTGTTAAGTCCTGTTTTATGTTTAAGTTCCACAATATAATAAGGGTTAGGCAAAAACCTCACGTCAAACACCAAATCAGCGTCATTGGGCATTCCATACTTAAACCCAAACGACTCAACTTTTATTACCATACTCTTATATTCCTTACCTTTAAGGAATATCTTATTAACTTCTTCCTTAAGCTGCTGGGGTGTAAGAGATGAGGTATCCACTATATACTTAGCTCTTGACCTTATGTCCCTAAGTAGCTCTTTTTCCTTTGCAATACCCTCTGATATACCTCCGTTAGGAGAAAGTGGATGGCTTCTTCTTGTCTGTTTGTATCGTGAAATAAGCACTTCATCGCTTGCTTCAAGAAATAATATATCATAGTCCACATTTTTTTCGGTAAGCTTTTCAAGAACTCCAAAAAGCTGAGAAAACATCGCGCCGCTTCTCATATCGACAACCATTCCCACCTTTTCGATTTCGCCATTGGACTGTGCACACACTTCCGCAAACGCCGGTATGAGCTGTGGCGGCATATTATCAACACAATAAAACCCCGCGTCTTCCATGGCGCGGATTGCACTTGACTTTCCTGCCCCCGACATTCCCGATACTATTACTATTTTCATTTTATGCCTTCTTTCCAACCACCCTTACTTCTTCTTCAAGGGCAACACCGCTTATCCTGAACACTTCAGCTTTTATATGTTCAATAAGGCTAAGCACATCGGCACATGTAGCCCCACCTTTATTTATAACAAAACCCGCGTGTTTTTCCGAAACTTGTGCGCCTCCCACGCTATATCCCTTAAGCCCCGCCTGCTGTATAAGAGTACCCGCAAAATTACCCTCGGGCCGCTTAAATGTGCTGCCGGCGCTCGGATATTCAAGAGGCTGTTTTTCACGTCGTCTCATAGCCAATTCCTTCATTTGCGCCCGGATTTCATTTTCATTTCCGTTTTTAAGTTCAAACTCTACTGACAATATTATATATCCGCCGTCAGAAAAAATACTGTGTCTGTATTTAAAGTCACATTTTTCCGTTAGAAATACCTCTATCTTATCATTATGCAACGCCGTAATGCTTTTTACGATATTTTTCATTTCACCGCCATAGGCACCCGCATTCATATATACTGCTCCGCCTACGCTCCCCGGAATTCCCGCCGCAAATTCCATTCCGGTAAGAGAATTTCGAGCGCATAGCATAGCAACTTTTGAAAGCAGTGCGCCACTTTCGGCAATCACACTGCACCCATCCGTCTCAAATCCGTTCATTCTTTCAAGGCAAATAACCATTCCCTCTATGCCTAAATCGGAAACCAGCACATTTGACCCGTTTCCTATAACAGTAAAAGGTAACTCATATTTTTTTGCGATTTCAACCGCCCTTGTTATCTGCATAACATTTTCGGGGCAGACAAAAACATCCGCCGCTCCTCCTATTTTAAAAGACGTATGCCCCGACATAAGCTCATTTTCGCTGAATTTTATCCCCGTCCGCACCAATGCGTCTGCCGCCTCTTTAATCATACTGCACATATTAAGGTCAAATCCCAAGCATAGCCGCGCCGATTATACCGGCGTCATTACCAAGGCGTGCAATAGAAACTTCGGTAACTTTTAAATCTTTAACATACTGATTCTCATTTATAAAGTCGCGAATGGGTTTGAGAAGATACTCTCCCTCATTGCAGACACCTCCGCCGATAACAAGCTCCTCCGGCTGAAATATATTTATTATATTCGTTATCCCTTCGGCAACATATCTAATATATTTATCCACAACCCGCTTCCCTGCTTCATCTCCGTTTTTGGACGCATCAAAAGCGGTTCTGCCATTTACTTTTTCGATTTTTCCGTCACACAGGTCAAACATTTTGCTTTCAGGACTTTTTTCCATTTCGGCCTTTGTCAGGCGGATAAGCGCAGTTGCGGAAGCATATGCCTCCCAGCAGCCTTTTCTTCCGCAGGTGCATTGTTCCCCGTCCACCATAATTACGGTGTGACCAAGTTCTGCCCCCGCA
>JAUZPZ010000048.1 GCA_030705675.1 Bacillota bacterium | reverse complement strand
TTTTGCAGCAGCAATACTTTCAAGAGTGCTTGAAAGCTACGGATTCAAGGTTGCTATAATTGCTCAGCCCGGAATTAAAAATACAGAGGATATAAAAAAGTGCGGCACCCCAAGGCTTGGTGTTTTTATATCCGGCGGCAATATTGACTCAATGGTTGCCCATTATACCGCTGCAAAGAGAAAGCGTAGTGAAGATATGTATTCACCGGGCGGCAAGGCAGGCAGACGACCTGACCGCCCCACCATAGTTTACAGCAGGCTCGCCAAGGAAGCTTTTCCCGGCGTACCTGTAATTATTGGCGGCATTGAAGCAAGCCTGCGCAGGTTTGCCCATTACGACTACTGGGAGGACAGGGTGATGCCCTCCATACTCTTCGATTCGGGGGCGGATCTTCTTACTTACGGTATGGGCGAGCGCATAATAAAGGAAATAGCTTTTGCGCTTAATGAAGGGCTCGACATTAAATCCCTTACCTATATTGACGGTACAGTTTATGCCTCTGATGACGTTTCCTACATGGAAAATGCGGTAACATTGCCTTCGTATGAAGACGTATGCCGCTCAAAAACTGCCTATGCAAAATCTGTCGCCATTCAGTATAACGAACACGATTTTGTCCGTGGGAAAACTGTAATTCAGCCCCACGGCGACAAATTTCTTGTGCAGAACAAACCTGCCGCTCCTCTTTCACGCAGCGAGTTGGACAGGGTGTTTTCCCTGCCTTTTACCCGTGAGGTGCACCCCACGTATGAAAAAATGGGCGGTGTTCCAGCAATTGAAGAGGTCAAATTCAGTATAACAAGCTCCCGTGGCTGTTTCGGTGCCTGCAATTTCTGTGCCCTCGCTTTTCATCAGGGCAAAACCGTACAGAGTCGCAGCCATAAATCTATAATAACAGAAGCAAAAAAACTTGTACATATGCCTGATTTTAAAGGTTATATAAACGATGTCGGCGGTCCTACGGCGAATTTCCGCAGTCCTTCATGCTCAGAGCAGATGAAACGCGGGGTATGTCCCAACAAGCAGTGCCTGTTTCCAAAACCCTGTAAAAACCTTGAGGTTTCTCACAAGGAATATATAGAGCTACTGCGACAGCTAAGGGAAATTGACGGCATAAAAAAGGTGTTTATCCGTTCAGGAATAAGGTTTGACTATCTTATGGCGGACAAAGACAAAACTTTTCTAGATGAACTGTGCAACTACCACATAAGCGGTCAGCTCAAGGTTGCGCCCGAGCATGTCAGCGACAATGTGCTGCGGCTTATGGGAAAACCTGAAAATAAAGTGTATCAGCAGTTTTGTGAAGCATATAAGCGCACAAATGAAAAGCTGGGCAAAGAGCAGTACCTTGTTCCTTACCTTATGTCCAGCCACCCCGGCAGTACTCTAAATGATGCGGTTGCACTTGCTTTATATCTAAAAAAAGAAGGAATAAACCCTCAGCAGGTTCAGGATTTTTACCCTACACCCGGCACTATTTCCACCTGCATGTATTATACGGGGATTAATCCGCGGACTATGGAACACGTTTATGTTGCACGCAGTCCTGAAGAAAAAGCCATGCAGCGGGCACTGCTCCAGTACCGCCGTCCTGAAAATTATGAACTTGTGCGGCGGGCACTTATAAAAACGGGTAGAAAAGATTTAATAGGGTTTGGCAGTGAATGCCTCATAAAACCTAAAATAAATAAATCAGAAAATACTAAATCAGGAGGATATGTAAATGGCAAAAATAATCGACGGAAAGGCTCTGGCAGCAAAAATAAAGGCGGAGTTAAGGGAAACGACAGAAGGGTTGAAGGCAGAAGGTAACTGTCCCGGACTTGCGGTAATCATTGTAGGCAGCGACCCTGCTTCACAGGTTTATGTACGCAACAAATGCAAGGATTGTACCGAAATAGGTATTTATTCGGAAGAATATGCCCTGCCGGAGGAAACTTCGCAGGAGGAGCTGTGCGCTCTTGTGCAGAAACTTAATGAAGATAAAAAAATAAGCGGAATTCTTGTGCAGCTTCCTCTTCCGAAACATCTTGACGAGAAGGCTGTTATTAATACAATAAACCCCAAAAAAGATGTTGATGCTTTTCACCCTGCAAATGTAGGAAAGATTATGATTGGCGACTATGATTTTCTTCCCTGCACCCCTGCCGGCGTTATGGAGCTTATTAAGGAAGCCCATGTTGAAGTAAGCGGCAAAAAATGTGTTGTTGTGGGCAGGAGCAACATTGTAGGCAAGCCGCAGGCAATGCTTCTTTTGCATAGCAACGGTACTGTAACCATTTGCCATTCAAAAACAAAAAATCTCGCCGATGAGTGCCGCAGTGCTGACATTCTCGTTGCCGCCGTAGGTAAAACAAAAATGATTACCGCGGATATGGTAAAGCCCGGCGCTGTCGTGATTGACGTAGGTATGAACCATGACGAAAACGGTAAACTGTGCGGTGATGTTGATTTTGAACATGTAAAGGATATAGCCAGCGCTATCACTCCGGTTCCGGGCGGTGTAGGACCTATGACCCGTGCCATTCTTATGAAAAATACCGTGAAGGCGGCGATTATAAACAAATAAGTTCTCGCTTGCGCTCAGACATTTATTTTGACCGTATATTTTTCGAGAGTTAAAATTTTTTACCGGCATCAGTTTTATATGATGCCGGTTTTTTTATTTAAGTTTTTCACTGCTATTCTTAAGCTAATATTAACCTTATATATTTTGCACAGCTTTAAAGACCTGAAATTCTCTTGCCGCTTTTTCTGGTAATTTATCTAAGCCGTGCTAACAGATTAACAAAAGCGCGCATTCAAATGTCATACAAAAACAGACATCCGAATGCGCGCTTAAATTCACTATTAATTCCGTAGAATATTTTTAGAGAACTTTACTTAAAAAAGCCTTTGTTCTCTCATTTTTCGGGTTATTGAATATTTCCTGTGGAGTGCTTTCTTCCATAATTGTGCCTTCATCCATAAATACCACTTTATCCGCAACTTCCCTTGCAAACCCCATCTCATGGGTTACAACCACCATTGTCATTCCGTTTTTTGCAAGGTTTTTCATAACGTCAAGCACTTCCCCCACCATTTCCGGATCAAGTGCCGAAGTCGGTTCGTCAAAAAGCATTACATCAGGATTCATCGCAAGCGCGCGCACAATAGCAACACGCTGTTTCTGCCCTCCTGAAAGCTGTGAAGGATATGAATTTGCGCGGTCATCAAGACCCACCCTTTCAAGCAAAACATGAGCCTTTTTCTCCGCCTCGCTCCTGCTCATTTTCAGCAATTTTATGGGTGCAAGTGTCATATTTTCAAGTATTGTCTTGTGCGGAAAAAGATTAAACAGCTGAAATACCATGCCCATCTTTTGTCTGTGAAGATTAATATTTACCGACTTATCCATAAGGTTTACGCCTTCAAACAAAATCGTTCCGCCCGTAGGTTTTCCAAGCAGATTGAGGCATCTCAACAAAGTGGATTTTCCGCTTCCCGAAGGTCCGATCACAACAACAACCTCGCCTTTGTGAATATCAAGATTGATTCCTTTAAGAACTTTAATGTTTCCAAAAGATTTTTGTAAGTTTTCTGTCCTTATTAACGGTAAATCAGTGGTCACTCTTTCTCAGTCTCCTTTCCAATATCGATAAAAGCCGCGTCATAAGCATAACTATCGCAAGATAGACTACCGCCACAAGTAAAAATGGACTAGTGTCGTATGTAGTATTCCTTATTTGATTTCCCGCCTTTGTAATATCCGTAACCGCAACATATCCGGCAATAGATGTTTCCTTAAGCAGTGCAATCATCTCATTTCCTATTGCTGGAAGAACATTTTTAAACGCCTGCGGCAAAATTATCATTTTCATAGTCTGTACATGAGAAAATCCGAGTGAACGACCCGCTTCCATCTGACCGCTATCCACGGCCATAATGCCGGACCTGATTATTTCGGCGACATACGCGCCGGAGTTTATACCGAAAGTGACAGTAGCAACCCACGTTCCGTTTTTAGCCGACACAAAAATAATGAAATAGGAAATAAAGAGCTGAACGACAACTGGAGTTCCCCTTATTACCGTAAGATATATGTTACATATAATGTCAAACAGTTTAAGTTTAGGGTTATCTTGGGCAAATACTTTTATAATCGCGACTATTGTGCCTATGATAACGCCTATTGCCAAAGCTCCGACAGTAATAATCATAGTTTTTTCAAGACCAGTTATCAGTGTTTTATATCTGTCCGCAACGATAAAGGTCTCATAAAATTTGTGTAGCCAACTATTAAACCAATCCATAAAACAACCCTTCTTAAATAAAAAAGCGGCGCAGACACCACTGCGCCGCTTAACACTTTAAACACTCAATTATTTAACGTCTACCTTAAGATTGTATTTTTCAAAAATCTTATTTAAAGTTCCGTCTTTCTTTAATGCCTTTATAGCTTTATCGATCTTCCCGGTCATAACATCATCACCGAGTTTAAGAGCAATTGCATATGATTCCTTTGTAAGAGCTTCTTTAAGTACAACCGTCTTTCCAGCCTGTTTGTCAGAAAGAGCCTTTGCAACTGCGTTGTCAATAACAACAGCGTCAACCTTACCCGCGGTAAGAGCTGTAATTGCTTCCGAACCTGTCTTAAATGACTGAATTTTATACTTTTTGTCTAACAGATACTGCTCACCCGTAGTACCTTCCTGGCATGAAATAACCTTGCCTTTAAGACCGTCAGCGGACTTAATATCGCTGCCCTTTTTAACAATAATCGCCTGAGAAGCTGTGTAATAATTTTCGGAGAAGTTCATATTTTTTCTTCTCTCGGCGTTGGCTGTGATACCTGCGACCGCCATATCATATTTCCCCGTTGACACACCTGTAAGAGCCCCATCAAAGTCAATATTCGTAATTTCAAGAGTATAGCCGAGATAATGTGCAATGGCATTTGCCATATCCACGTCCGCACCTACGATTTTTTCCCCCTTCATGTACTCAAACGGCGGGAACTCCGCATTTGTAGCCATGGTAAGAACTTTTTTATCTCCCGTTTTTGCCCCGCACGCGGTAAACGCGCAGATCATTGATACTGCAAGTAAAAGTGTTAAAATTTTTTTCATTTTATAACCTCCAATTATTTAATAAACATTATTTAAAACAACCCATGTTTCACACCAATATCTAAGCCAAGCGGGCCTAAAGAATTGTTGCCGTAGCATAGCTCTTACAACAATTCTTTGGATGGCTTAAGATTTTGATTTAAAACTTTTTAAAACTATTATATCATAACATTTTTTAAAAAGCAATATAAACATTAATTTTTTGTTGATTTTTCTGCATTATTATCAGCCGCTCAATTTCAAACTAATAATTTTGTATAAAATGGCTAATTCCCACGTAGCTGAGCAAGCTTATCTTTCAGCTTTTCAAATCCTTTTTGAGGATCATCAATGCCCTGCACAGTTTGTTCCATAGGACACATTCCGTCCCCCGTGCGGTTACTTATTGTTTCAACTTTTAAGCCGCAGTCTGCTTCAATACCATGCTGTATAAGCCATTTTTCCGCTTCAATGCTCATTACTTCTCCGTAGCACCCTTTTACGCCGCCCAGAGTAATTATCATGGCCGCCGCCTTGCCTATTATTTTGTCCGCAAAATATGTATCTTTGAGCACCCCGCTTTCGTACATTTCTATAACAGGTCCTATTCCCCTACCCTTTTCCGTCTTTATTATAGTGTTGTTTTTTATTATAACGCATGTCGCCGTGTCCTCTTTTATAAGGTTTATGGCGGAAGCACGCGCGTCTTTATCCCTTTTAACAAAGCTGTTTTTAACCGCAATAACAATTGCCGGTACAAGCAAAAGCTGAATTATAATTCCCGGCAGCCCCGTACCCGTCGCGCCTATGACAGCCCAAAAAGCACTTTTCTTTCCTATCATAACCGCCCAAAAGACTAAACCATATGCTATTCTGCCGCAAATCATCGCAATCAAAATACAGGGATAAACTCCCAGCTTCATTTTCCCGAAAAAGGTTTTTTCGTATGTAAGACCGCTTATTAGACCATAAACAAAAAGCTCCGCCGTCATTATCGGAAGCATAGGGAATACCGGCGGCATTCCTGTAAGAACAGTATTAAGTGCCGGCAGAATAAGTCCGCATATTCCTCCCCATAAAGGGCCGCATAAAAATCCTATCAAAAATACGGGTATATGCATGGGTAACAGGATCGAACCCTGCATTCCCAATCCATGCGCCGCCGCAAACGGAAGCATTATCCCTAACGCCATAAGCATACCCGTTGTTGTTATCCTTTGAACTTTGGTTTTCAACATATCTTTATTCTCCTGTAAAGTATATTAGATTACTATACTTTTAATACGCCAAAGATAGTCCAATTCCTTTTTTTAAGTAAAGAATAATGCCCGGCTTTTCTTTTATATCAAATCCGGACATTATTTTATTGTCTATTTTTTTACTGCAATTATTATAACCCTTGCAAGCCCGCCGGAAGAAACCCCTGTGTCAGAGTACACCTTTATTCCTGTTGCCTTTGTAAGGTCGAGGTCATCCGCTGAAACAATTCTAAAATCCGTTGTGCCCGAAACGCAGGTATATATTTTCGCGTCTTTTGCCATTTTGTACGAGCTACTTCCTATAATAATTTCGTTTTTATTAATGCTCTCAATTTTTCCGCTTGTAGTTATAGGTGTAAGCTTTTCAATGCTAAGCAGCCTGCTGTCCTCTACCTTTATCATTACAGGCGCATTTTTTGTAATACCATATGTTACAAAGTTTACGCTGTATGTGTTTTCTTTTCCGTCTACATCAACCGTATATGTTGCCGTGCTGCTAAGAGTTGCGACTCCAGTAGCTATTCCGAACTGATATCCGCTTTTTGTTACATTATTCAAAAACAGAGCCGTTATTTTTCCATTTTCAGTTTTGCAGTATATTACATCTGTTGAAGAAAGAGCGGTTTTTGTTATCTCCGAAAGTTCTATTACCTTTGCTATGGCATCATGATTTTCACCTGCCGCCGGAGCATATGCTACATCCACAATTTTACAGTCGGACGCAATAGCATAAGAGCCGATAGCCTTATAAGGCTGATATATTGCGCCGCTGAAGCTCTGAGATGTATTTATAAGAGAAGGCTTAAAAATTCCTTCATCAAAGCTGTACGACACTATTTTCCCTCTTTTTTGTGAATAGTCCTTGTCTGTTTCAAATTCCTGCTCGTTGCCGTTTGCTGAAAGGCAGGTAACATAATATTTTTTTGTTCCGTCCGAAACACGCTCATCGCAAGATAAAATAACTCCGCATTTATCGCTGGAAGTTTCTTTTCCTTTCGGAACTACCGCCGCTATTTTGCCGTCCTTGCCAAGAAGGCATACTATATAGTCATTTATCTCATATGCTCCCGCGTTTTCATTTAAAGCGTTTACAGCCGCCGTGGTTTCCAGTTGATAATCTGTTCCCGACAAAGTAATTTTACTTATATCTGCCTTTGACGGATATGCCTTTTCATATACGCCGGTAGCCCTGTCGCAGTAAGCATAAAGAGTATCCGTAGCCTTGCTGTAATAGATAACATCGTATTTTTCAAGCTTTTCGAGAGCTGATTCATGCCCATCGCGTATAACCCTTGTAGGCGTTCCGTATGTATATTTGTCCTCGTCCGTATATATTACTGACGGACCTTCCATATCGCTCTTATATAAAATTGCGTAATCGTACCCGCCGTTTTCTGTATAGTAAATATCCATTACCATACCTTCTTCAATTTCGTCCGCTATATCCGCATATGTGCTTTTTGAAGAATTATAGTAAACGGCATAATTGTTATCAAACTTTATTGTGCTGGCAGCTCCGTTTTCACGGTAAGACAGTTCTTTCCCTGCAACGTTTTCCACCGCAATTTTTTTATGTTTCTTTTCGGTTTTTATTATACCCGCAATATTTCCATCTGTGTCAAGCACAAGCTTTGCTGTGGCGCCCACATACTCCCCTATATTCTCGAGCTTAGTTTTGTATGTACCGATTGAGGTAGACACTTCATCTGCCATCAAATCGCGGCTTTCAGCCTGCGTTGCCAGAATTATGCATTCGTCCGACATGGTATAATTCATCTTTGTTATAAGTTTTGACTTTCTTGAATTGCTCGTGTTTATATCGCACATAAGCGCACGATCCGCTATTATTGCTACACTTTTTCTATCAAGCAGATCATTTGCCGTAAGCGAAAAACCTTTTGTAAGACCCAGCTGTGCTGCTTTTTCAAGGTATGCATCCGGGTAATTATTCCCAAGGTCGCCGCTTGTATAGCCAAGCAGTCTGAGTATAATTGTAACTCCTTCGGCAAAGGTTATACCGCTTTCGGGGTTAAATGTTCCGTTCGGATACCCTAATATAAGCTTGTTTTTAGCGGCGGCGTTTATATATCCGTTTGCCCAGTACCCCTCGCTTAAATCAGTAAATAGACCAGATGCACTGTTTCCGGCAACACCGCCGTTTATAATTACCGCAATCTTTGCAAATTCGGCTCTTGTAATGCCCGCGTTCGGGTTAAAATTTCCTTCCGTGTCGCCGGCAAGCACGCCATATTGAGCAAGGTGCATGGTTGCCTGATATGAATTGTCTGTGCTACTTACATCATTAAATTTTGCAAGTGCGCTTATGGGAATCAAAGCCATGCAAAGTATTACTGCCAGTGTTTTTTTCATTACTTATTCCCCCCAAAATTAACATTTGCAACTGTGCCCGGCTGAATATCATAAATATTCTCAACTTCTATCTTAACAGAGTATGCCTTTGTGTTTCCTGTAACAACTTCCTTGTCGCTTATTTCAGTAACCGTTCCGGTTACACTTTCTCCTTCATAGCCTGAAACATCAAGTCTTACACTCATACCCTGCGTAATTTTATTCAAAGTGTTTTTTGACACATTTAAATTCATAATAAGTACAGAGCTATCTGCAATTGTCATGACGCTTTCACTTTTAGAGACTATACTGTCGTTTAATTTTTTGCTCATAAGAGTAATTTTTCCGCTTGCAGGAGCGTATACAAAAAGATTTGCATAGTCTTTTTCAAGACTTGCTAACTTTATGGAAAGGTCGCTTCTATCCAGCTTTGCGCGCGAAAGAGTGGCATTTATGCTTGTATTGTCAATGTCAAGTAACAGCTGTCCCCGTTTAACCCTCTGTCCTTCCTTTACATAAACATTTCTGGCGTTGCCGCTTCCTCTTGATACCACAGAAGCATAATCCGCGTTTTTAATAATACCACTCGCCGGAGAAGTCATTCCGTTGATTTTAGCAATAACACTTAAACCCGAATACAGTCCTCCGCCGTTTGAAAGGCTTATTTCCACATCGTACAGCGCACTGCCCTCAACCTCGCTTGACCGTGCGTCATAAATTCTTGTTACTTTTCCGCTTACTGAGGACATCAAATCCGCACTTGTAACCGTTGCGGCGTCTCCCACATTTATACTGTTTTTCTGTGTTTCATTAAAAGGAACGACCGCAAGTGCCGTACTTTCATCGTATATTGCACCAATTTTTGTCGCGTTTACGCGCTCGCCCTGCTTTATTGAAAAATCATGCAAAATGCCGTTCGCCGGAGAATAAACTTTCAGGTTATTTACATTTTCCTGCGCTGTGTTTATAGAAATATCCGCTTTGGCAATGGAGTTTTTTGTAGTTGCGATATTGTCGGCAATACCGTTATCATCAAGTTTATAAAGTAAATCCCCTTTGCTTACCTTATCCCCCACTGCGTAGGGGCATTCAATTATCTGCCCCGTGCCCGAAGGAATAACTTTTGCCTCGGACACTGCCTTCAAGGTGCCCGCATAGTCATTCGTCTGTTGCTCGGTTTTGCTTTCCTTAACTGTTTTCTTGCTTGCAGTTTCCTTACTGCCTCCGCATGCGCTGAAAGTAAGAATTAAAGCCATACTCATAAATATTGAAAGAAATTTTTTCATAATTATTTACCCCCCGTAAACAAAGCAATTAATTTGTTCCAGAAATTTGTTTTTTCTGTGGTTTCTTTTGGTTTTTCAGCGTCTTTAATATGTAAATCCGGTGTTTTCATAACAAACATAACGCTGTCTGGTGTAACTACTCCGGGTGCCGCAAAGGAAACAGGCTGCGCACTTTCACTCATGCTTATAAGTGAATTTATATCTACCCCTTCAATGGCAGAGCCAAATGAAGACACTCCGGAATTCATTTCCTCCGTACCGTTGTACAAAAGCGATGCTCCTCTGTCAAGAGTACCTATACTGTCCGTAAGCTCGTTCATCGACGAAAATATTCCATCCGCCGAGTACGCAAATGAACTAAACCCGTTTTTGAGGGTGTTTACTCCATTTTCAAGCTCAAAAAGTCCATTGTCCATTGTAACATAATTTTCAGCCAAATCCCCTACTCCGTCGGCATATGAGTCAAACCCGCTTTGCAGCTCTCCTGTGCCGTCCTGTAGCTTCTGTGCGCCCTCTATAAGCGCAAGCGAGCTGTTGCCAAATCTATCCGCGGCGTTATAAAGGTCGTTAACCTTGCCCATTCCGTTATATAAGGTGTTGAACCCGCTGTTTAGAGTCTGCATATTGGTATATGCCGTATTTGCCCCTTCGGCAAGACCCTGCGCCGCGTTTCCAAAGGTTGTTGCCGCCCCGTACAACTGTGACATTTTTCCGACAAGCGTATTTATGTACGCTCCCAAAATATATTGCTGCGTGGGGTTTAGTCCCGCTTGCTTAAACACCATTGCCGTAGTCTGCGGCAGGGAGTTCATAGCAGATTTCTGGCTGTTTAAATCCTTCAACCCGTCATTTATAGTTTTTGCGTTGCCTGCCATTGTTCCAAGTCCGCTTTCAATCTGGGCATATCCGCTTTTCAACGTTTTTGCCCCGCTTGTCAGCTCAGTTAAATTGCTTTTACTTTTTTCAAGTTCCGTTAGCCCTGATTTGATAGTTTGTTTATTTTTTGTCATTTCAGCAAGCCCATCGCTTATCTGACCTATTCCTTTAGAAATATTGCAAGAATTGCTGTCCAACTCCAAAAGTCCGTTTCGTATTTCAGTTGAACCTGACGTAAGCTGGCTTGCTCCATCCCCAAGTGAATTAAATCCCGTTTCAAGCTCGCTCATGCCTGCGCTTACAGAAGGTCCTATCTGGTTTAAGCTCTGCGCGCCCGAATTCAGCATTGACAACCCACCCGCCAAATCCTGCGCTCCGTTTTTAAGCTCGCCTGTACCTCCGATAAGAGATGAAATATTACCTGCAACCTTTGAAATGTCTGTTTTTACATTGTCCACACTGCCCATTATTCCGTCTGAAACCTTTACAAGCCCTATCGTTGCAGAGTCCATTTCAAACTTCTTTGCTTTGAAAGATATTTCATAGGTTTTATCCATACCCGGCAGTACCATAAACGTAAGGGTTTTTGTACTGCCCACGTTAGACATTATGGCGTCCGGCGCGTTTATTGCACTGCATATGTCAGTATCTAGCGGCACCGCAACTTGAGCGAGGTAGTTTTCTTTAAAATAAGAATCAGCCTTTTCATTTACCCTCGCCTGAATAACTATTCCTACTTCTCCGCTTTTTCCAACGATTTTTTCACCATCAGCGGGTTTTCCGTCAAGAGTGTATGTAAAACTGAAATTCCACGGAAATTCGCCTTCTGACATTTCTCCCTGATACGAAAAGGTATCTTTGTTTTCCGGCACTTTCCATTCTATGTATCCGCTTTTTATCTTCGGTTTTTCAGCGGATGAAAGGTTTTTTATATTTGTGTAGTTTCCGTAATCCAGCACCATGCTACTGCCCTTTGTCTTAAAAACGTTTACAACGTATATTCCTTTTACAGTGCCACTACTTGTAAGATTTGCGTAAACCGTTTCATCTTTTGATGGAACGCCTTCAGCAACTACAACCTGCGCGGTAAAAATACAAGTTATCAGCAGCAGTGTAATTATTTTTCTGACATTCTTCATTTTTTCTTTTCCTCCTTATAAAATTTAAGTCCTTTTGTCAGTTTTTGTATAGGCGTGTCAAACATCACCAAAAGCACCGGAAGAACAAACAGCACGAGTATACATGAAAATACAGCTCCTCTTCCGACAAGTATTCCCAATTGACTTATAATCTTATTGGAGGAAATTATTCCGAGCATCAACCCCGCGCATGTAAGAATTCCCGCTGATGTAAGTATTGACACAGTTGTGTCTGAAAGAGTGCGTTTTGCCGC